>NZ_QGNK01000013.1:0-179082 GCF_003336925.1 Rhodococcus sp. Eu-32
CCGGCAAGGTGTGCGACGACCCGATCGCCGACCGCATGCTCCAGCGCATCGCCGCCGACGAGAACCTGCACATGATGTTCTACCGCAACATCAGCGCCGCAGCCCTCGACATCGCACCCGACCAGACACTCGACGCGGTGTGCGACATCGTCATGAACTTTCAGATGCCCGGCGCCGGAATGCCCAACTTCCGCCGCAACGGTGTCCTGATGGCCAAGCACGGCATCTACGACCTGCGTCAGCACCTCGAAGAGGTCGTCTGGCCGGTCCTGCGCAAGTGGAAGATCTTCGAGCGCGAGGACTTCACCGGCCGCGGCGAGACCCGTCGGGAAGAACTCGCCGCATTCCTCGAAGACCTGGAGAAGCAGGCCACCAAGTTCGAAGAAATGCGCGACCGTTCGCTCGCCCGCGACGCCGCGAAGGCGGCAAAGCAGGCGTCCTGACCTGCGCAGAAACCGCTCCACCTCGATCGTGCCCGGTACCGTGGTCGGTGCCGGGCACCGCTCGTTTGCTCCACACACCCAAGAAATAACGAGGCTCTTTCGATGACATTGCAGATCGGTTCACTCGAACTGCACAGCCCTGTTGTGCTGGCCCCGATGGCAGGGGTCACCAACGTGGCGTTCCGCACGCTGTGCCGTGAGCAGGAGATCGCACGCGCAGGCAGCACCTCCGGGCTCTACGTCTGCGAGATGGTCACCGCCCGCGCGCTCGTCGAGCGTCAGCCCGCGACGATGCACATGACCACCTTCGGGCCCACCGAGACACCCAGGTCGCTGCAGCTCTACACCGTGGATCCGGACACCACCTACGCGGCCGCGAAGATGATCGTCGACGAGAACATGGCCGATCACATCGACATGAACTTCGGTTGCCCCGTGCCGAAGGTCACCAAGAAGGGCGGAGGCGCCGCGCTGCCGTACAAGCGCGCCCTGTTCCGACGCATCGTCGCTGCCGCCGTCAAGGCCACCGAGGGCACGTCGGTACCCGTCACCGTGAAGTTTCGTGTCGGCATCGACGCCGAACACCACACGCATCTCGACGCGGGCCGCATCGCGGCCGAGGAGGGTGCTGCGGCCGTCGCGCTGCATGCTCGCACCGCGTCACAGCGTTACTCCGGCACCGCGGACTGGAACGAGATCGCCCGACTGAAGGAACACGTGACCGACGTCCCGGTCCTCGGCAACGGTGACATCTTCTCCGCGTCCGACGCGGTACGCATGATGAACGAGACCGGTTGCGACGGCGTCGTCGTCGGGCGCGGATGTCTCGGTCGCCCATGGCTGTTCGCGGAGCTGAGTGCACGCTTCGCCGGCCGTCCGGAGCCGACGCCTCCCACCCTCGGCGAGGTCACCACGATCATCCGCCGCCACGCCGAGCTGCTGGCCGATCACCACGGCGAGGACAAGGGCCTGCGCGAGCTCCGCAAGCACGTCGCGTGGTACCTGCGAGGATTCCCCGCGGGTTCCGACGTACGAGTGCAGATGTCGCTGGTCAAGTCTCTCGCCGAGCTCGACGACCTGTTGGCCCTCCTCGACCCGACCGTGCCGTTCCCGAAGGACGCGGAAGGCCCGCGTGGGCGCCAGGGATCGCCCGGCGCAGTGTCACTTCCCGAGGGCTGGCTCGACGATCCCGAGGACGACCGTGTTCCCGTCGGCGCCGACCTGATGCATTCCGGAGGCTGACCTGCGTCGACGGTTCGGCGCCATGATCGAAGTGGACCGCGCCCGTCTCCTCGGTATCATGGCTGGGATCGCCTGACTCGGCGAGCACGATATTTCGCCAGGAAGGCCAGGAGAACACGTGGGTGACGATCGGGACCCGAACGCGCCCGTGCCTGAGGGCAGGGCTCCGTGGGAGCGCCCGATCTCTCGTGTTCGGCCGCAGTCTTCGGGCGCGCCCGAGGCCACACCGCCGCGTCAGGACACGTCCCCGCCGAAGCCACCGATCGCGCCGACGGCACCCGCCGCACCCCGCGTCGAACAGCCCACGAGCGACGACTCCTCGCGCGACGGCGGCCGACTGAGCCGTCTCGTCAAACGAACCCCTCGCTCGGCCGAGGGAGTATCCGTCGCCGAGTTGACGGCCAAGATGGCCGACGGTGACTCCTCCCAGGAATCGGCGGCTCAGGCCGACCGTCCCGACGTCGAGGCCCCGACGGAGAAGATCGACCCCGTCACCGACGCGACGCCCCGCCCGAAGACAGCCCAGCCGGAAGCCGTCGGAGCTCCCGCCGACGAACGGCCCGCGCTCACGCGCCTCGCGATGAGCAAGGTGCGTCGCCGCAAGCGTGCGAGGAACGTCGCGCGCGGATTCGTCTCGATCCTCGCGATTCTGTCCGTGGCCCTGACGGGCGTCGTCTGGGGCTATCTGCGCAGCACCGACCGCGGCTTCGCCCAGGTCGCGGCCCTCGATCCCGATTCCACCGACGTCGTCGACGCCGCAGGCCAGTACGGCGACGAGACGTATCTGATCGTCGGCACCGACACCCGTGCCGGCGCGAGCGGCGAGATCGGCGCCGGAACCGTCGACGACGCCGAAGGCGCGCGGTCCGACACGGTCATGCTCGTCAACATTCCTGCCGACCGCAGCCGCGTGGTCGCCGTGTCGTTCCCGCGTGACCTCGACGTCACCCGCCCTGCGTGCGAGGGCTTCGACAACGACTCGAACACGTACACCGGCGAGATGTATCCCGCAGCCGACGGCGACAAACTCAACGCCACCTATGCACTCGGTGGTCCCAAGTGCCTCGTCAAGACGATCCAGAAGATCTCGGGTCTGAAGATCGGTCACTTCGTCGGCATGGACTTCGCCGGCTTCGAATCGATGGTCGACGAGATCGGTGGCGTCGAGGTCTGCACGCCGCAGCCCCTCGTCGACGGCGAACTCGGAACCGTCCTCGCGAATCCAGGCGAGCAACGCGTCGACGGTCGTACCGCGCTGAACTACGTCCGCGCACGCCACGTCGATTCGGAAGGCAACGGCGACTACGGACGCATCAAGCGGCAGCAACGTTTCCTGTCGTCGCTTCTTCGTTCGGCGCTCTCCAACAAGGTATTGCTCGATCCGGGCAAGCTGAACGGCTTCGTGAACGCCTTCACCAGTGACACGTTCGTCGAGAACGTCAAGACTCAGGATCTCGTCACGCTGGGCCGATCGCTGCAGAACGTCGATGCGGGCGCCGTCACGTTCCTCACGCTCCCCACGTCGGGCACGAACGACTGGGGCAACGAGATCCCCATGGACGACGCCATCTCCGCGATCTTCAGCGCCATCATCAACGACGACCCGCTGCCCGGTGAAGAGCGTCAGACGCCGACCGAAACGTCGGTCGCTCCCCCGGAGCAGGCGGCACCCGTCCTCGCGGTGGATCCGATGACGGTGTCGATCCAGGTCTCCAACGCGTCGGAGATGCCGGGCATGGCGGCAACGGCGTCCGAGGAGCTCTCGACCTACGGCTTCCAGATCGTCGGCGTCGGCAACTTCGTCGGGACCGCCGCACAGACCGTCGTCCGCTACTCGCCCGGGCAGGAATCCGAGGCAGCGACCGTGGCGTCGGCCATTCCGGGTGCCGTCGTCGAGGAGGGCCAGGGTCTCGACAGTCTCGTGGAAGTGGTGCTCGGAGCCGACTACCCCGGCTACACCACCGCCCCCACGACGTTCGGCCAGCCGATCGACGTCACGCGGGTTCAGGGCAGCACCGGATCCGCGCCGCTGCCGACGGATCTGGCGTTCACCAACGCTGCAGACGACACCTGCGCCTAGCCACCGATCCATTCACACCCCGTTCACTCCGGCGTCCATGACTCGGTGCATGTGAGCTACTAAACTCCGAGGTTATGCGCGTCGCCTACAACGAACAGATGAACGAGTTGGCCGATCTCCTCGGCGAGATGGCCACTCTGGCCGGATCAGCCATGGACACGGCCACCCAGTCCCTCCTCCAAGCCGACCTGGTTCTCGCCGAACAGGTCATCTCCGACCACGACAAGATCACCGATCTCAGCGCCCAGTGCGAAGAGAAGGCTTTCTCCCTTCTCGCCCTGCAGGCTCCGGTCGCCGGCGATCTGCGTTCGGTCGTCTCCGGCATTCAGATCGTTGCCGACATCGATCGCATGGGCGCACTGGCACTGCACGTCGCGAAGATCACCCGTCGTCGTCACCCCAACCACACGCTGCCCGAAGAGGTCAACGGCTACTTCGCCGAGATGGGTCGCATCGCCGTCCAGCTCGGTGCGTCGGCACGCGAGGTCCTCGAGACTCGCGACCCCGAGCGGGCCGCCAAGCTCCGCGAAGAAGACGAGGCAATGGACGACCTGCACCGCCACCTGTTCACCGTCCTGATGGACCGTGAATGGAAGCACGGTGTGGCTGCTGCCGTCGACATCACGCTGCTCGGCCGCTACTACGAGCGTTTCGCCGATCACGCCGTCGAGGTCGGACGCCGAATCATCTTCCTCGCCACCGGGGAACTGCCCAACGAGCTGAGCGCCACCCACCTGCCCAGCGCCTGACCTTCCATGGACCGAATGTCCCATTCGGTCACTGAAGGGGCTCGACAGCCCTCGGTGACCGAATGGGGCCATCCGGTCACCTGAAGTGACCGAATGTGGCATTCGCTCCGGTCGCCGTCGCCTTTCGCGCACGAGAAAACCCCCGAACCCAGTGGGCTCGGGGGTTTTCTCGTGTTCGAGTGTGGGCGGTCTGCGGGCGTGGAGCCCGCAGCAACGACCAGGCGGTTCTAGCCGAAGCGGCCCGAGATGTAGTCCTCGGTTGCCTTCTGCGACGGGTTGGAGAAGATCTTCTCGGTGTCGTCGAGCTCGATGAGCTTGCCCGGCTTGCCGGTGGCCTCGAGGTTGAAGAATCCGGTCTGATCGCTGACGCGCGCGGCCTGCTGCATGTTGTGCGTCACGATGACGATCGTGAAGTCCTTCTTCAGCTCGCCGATCAGGTCCTCGATCGCGAGGGTCGAGATCGGGTCGAGGGCCGAGCAGGGCTCGTCCATGAGCAGGACGTCGGGCTGCACGGCGATGGCGCGTGCGATGCAGAGACGCTGCTGCTGACCACCGGACAGTCCGCCGCCCGGCTTGTCGAGACGATCCTTGACCTCGTTCCAGAGGTTGGCGCCCTTGAGGGACCGCTCGGCGACCTCGTCGAGCTCCTTCTTGCTCTTGCCGCCCTGCAGCTTCAGGCCGGCGACGACGTTGTCGCGGATGGACATCGTCGGGAACGGGTTCGGCCGCTGGAAGACCATGCCGATGGTCCGCCGCACACCGACGGGGTCGACGCCCGCACCGTAGATGTCCTCGCCGTCGAGCAGGACCGAGCCTTCGACGCGGGCACCCGGGGTGACCTCGTGCATGCGGTTGAGCGAACGGAGCACGGTCGACTTGCCGCAGCCGGACGGTCCGATGAACGCGGTGACGCCGCGAGGCGGAACAGCGAGGGTGACGTTCTGGACGGCGTGGAACTTGCCGTAGTAGATGTTGACGTCTTTGAGGTCGAGACGTTTTGCCATGGTCGGCTCCTGAAGTTTCTGTGAGGCTCGGCGGTCAGACGTTCTTGGGCGAGAAGAACTTGGAGACCAGCTTCGCGCCGATGTTGAGCAGGGCAATGATCAGGATCAGCGTCAGCGCTGCTCCCCACATGCGCTCGGAGGTGAGCGCGCCGGTTCCTGCCTTCTGCAGGTCGACCATCATGAGCGGCAGCGACGTCTGCGGCCCCGAGAACAAGTTGAAGTTGATCGCCGTCGCGGATCCGACGAGGATCAGCACCGGCGCCGTCTCACCCATGACGCGGGCGAGGGCGAGCATGATGCCGGTGACGATGCCGGACAGGGCCGTCGGAACGACGATCTTGGCGATCGTCTTCCACTTCGGCACACCGAGCGCGTAGGACGCCTCACGCAGATCCTGCGGGACGATGCGCAGCATCTCCTCCGCGGATCGAACGATGACGGGAATCATCAGCAGCACGAGAGCGAAAGCCACCGCCAGGCCGGAGCGTTCGAAGCCGAACGTGGCGATCCAGAGCGCGTAGATGAACAGCGCGGCGACGATGGACGGGACACCGGTCAGGATGTCGACCATGAACGTCGTGGCGCGGGCCAGGCGGGTTCCTGCGCCGTACTCGACCAGGTAGATCGCGACGAAGATGCCGATCGGGATCGAGATCAGCGCGCAGAACAGTCCTTGCGTGAGCGTGCCGACGATGGCGTGATACGCACCGCCACCCTCGATGAACTGGGTGATACCGGCCTGCGACTTCTGCCACCAGTTCGGGTTCACGACGGCCGAGAGACCACGCGAGACCACCGTGTACAGCACCCACACCAGGGGCACGAGGGCGATCAGAACGGCCAGGCTGACCAATGCCGTCGCCGTGGCGTTCGAGAACTTGCGACGCGCACTGACACCCTTGAAGGTCGGTTCCTTGACCGGGCGATCCATGGTTGCGGTCATGGCCTAGTCCTTCTTTCCTGCGATCGCGGCGCGGGCGCCTGCGTTGACCACGAAGGTGAGCACGAACAGCACCAGGCCGGCGGCGATGTAGGCGCCTGCCTGCAGCTGGTTGTTGAACTCACCCGCGGCGAGAGCGATCTTGGTCGCGAACGTGCTACCACCGTCGAACAGGGTCCATCCGAACGTGGACTGCACACTGCGGATGATGATGTACAGCGCGATGGTCTCACCGAGTGCGCGACCGAGACCCAGCATCGAGCCGCTGACGAAGCCGGACTTGCCGAACGGGATGACGGTCGTGCGCACGACCTCCCAGCGCGTGGCGCCGAGGGCGAGTGCCGCTTCGATCTGGCCACGGGGGGTCTGCACGAACACCTCGCGGGTGACCGCGGCGATGATCGGAAGAATCATGACGGCGAGCACGATGCCGCCGGTGAAGATGGTGCCGCCGCCTGCGATCGAGACCGAGCCGGTCGCGAAGAGCGGGAACCAGCTCAGGTTCTCGTTGAGCCATTCGGCGAACGGGCTGATGGCCGGCGCCAGAACGTAGAGACCCCACAGACCGAAGACGATGGACGGCACCGCCGCGAGGAGGTCGATGACGTAGCCCAGCGGGCCCGCGACCCTCTTCGGTGCGTAGTGAGTCAGGTAGATGGCAATGCCCAATGCGACGGGCATCGCGAGGATCAGCGCGAAGATCGACACCGTCGCCGTCACCAGGAACAGGTCCCGAATACCGAAGACCATCGCCGACGTGTCGGAGGTGTTCCACTGACCGTTGTAGGTGAGGAAGTTGACGGTGTTGTTCGACAACGCCGGTATGGCACGCCACAGCAGGAACACGCCGATAGCGGCGATGAGCGCGATGATGAAGACACCCGAGCCCGTGGCGAGGGTGGAGAAGATCCGGTCACCAGGGCGAACGACGGCGCCCTTGGCTTTCTTGTCCGACAATTGCTTGGGTTCTTCCGTATTCCGCGGCGCACCGCCTGCTGTGATGCTCGCCGCAGACGGACCGCCGGTGATCGATGTGGTGTCGCTCATACCGCTCACGTCTCTCGTGTAGTGGCCAGACGACGGGGTCCTACCCGACGCCACGGCACAGGATGTGCCGTGGCGTCGAAGCAGGCTCTCGTCTCATTGAATCAGGCGATGGCGTTGATCGCAGTGACCAGACGCTCCTTGAAGGACTCGGGCAGCGGAACGTATCCGGCGGCTTCGAGGCCTTCCTGTCCTTCGTTGGCTGCGCTGAGCAGGAACGACTTGACTGCGGCCGAGGTGTCGGCGTCGTAGCCCGCGGAGCAGACGATCTCGTAGGTTGCCAGAACCAGCGGGTAGCTGTCGGCAGCGTCACTCGCGTACAGAGCGTCGATGTCGATGGCGAGGTCGTTGCCCTCACCGGAGAAGGTGGCGGTGTCGATGGCCGCGCCTGCGGTCTCGCTGCTCAGCTCGACCGGTCCGTTGCCGAAGTCGACCGACGCCATTCCCAGGCTCTCCTGCTCGGCGAAGCCCTTCTCGACGTAGGTGATCGAGCCGGGGGTTGCCGCGACGGCCTGTGCGACGCCCGACGAACCGTTCGCGCCCTCACCGACGCCACCCGCCCAGTCGGAGCTGTGGTCGAGGGTCCATGCCTCGGGAGCAGCGGCGGACAGGAATCGCTGGAAGTTGTCGCTGGTGCCCGACGAGTCGGAGCGGTAGATCGGCGTGATCGGGGTGGACGGCAGGGTCGCGCCCTCATTCGCCGCCGCGATGGCCGGGTCGTTCCACGTGGTGATCTGGCCGTTGAAGATGCGAGCCGCGATCTCCGGGGTGACGACCAGGTTGTCGACACCGTCGAGGTTGTAGGCGACGGCGATCGGGCCGAACACGAGCGGAAGGTTCCACGCCGGGTTGCCTTCGCAACGCTCGGCAGCCTGTGCGGCCTGCTCGTCCTTGATGGTCGAGTCGGAGCCGGCGAAGTCGACGAGGCCTGCGACGAACTGGGTGCGGCCGTTACCGGAACCGCTGGTCGTGTACTCGACGGCCTGTCCGGAGCAGACGCCGGAGTAGATCGACGTGAAGTTGGACATTGCGTTCTGCTGAGCGGACGAGCCTTCACCCGTCAGCGGGGACTTGCCCTCGCACGTTGCTGCCGAATCCGTGCCTGCGGCCGATTCGACGTTCGCGTCGCTGCCGCATGCAGTCAGCAGCATGGCGCCGACTGCGACTGCGCCTACGAGAGACGCGCTGCGCTTGAGCTTCACCTGTTTCCTCCGAGGATCTCGAGCCGTTCCACGCCAGAGGTCGGGCCGACCTCTACGTGATGGGAAGGTGCCGGCCACGTGGAACCTCGCACCGGGCCGCTCCGGGGCGGCCCAGATGAGAAGGTAGGGGGAGACGGTGGACGGTTACCCCCAGCTCGGTGAACGGAAGATGAACAGCTGGGCCGAATGTCCGGTTCTACCCGCGTGCGTAAGCCGCGTCGACGTGAAATCGGTCGAAACCGAGGCGCTCGTAGGTGTGCACGGCCGCCGCGTTGTCCGCTTCGACGTACAGCAGCACGTCGTCGAGTTGCCGGTTCTCGAGATAGTGCAGTCCGGCGAGCGTCAGGACGCGTCCGAGACCGCGACCCTGCGCGGCGGGGTCGATGCCGACGACGTAGACCTCGCCGATCTCGGCCTCGTCACCCTCGGCGGGATGAACCTTGGTCCAGTGGAATCCGAGGAGGGTGTCGGTACCTTCCTCGAACGCGAGAAACACGCCCGCCGGATCGAACCACGACTCGTCACGGCGCTCGGCGATGTCCTTGTCGGTCCAGCCACCTTGTTCGGGGTGCCACGAGAACGCCGCATTGTTGACGCGAAGGAGCTCCGCGTCGTCCTGATGGCCACGATAGGTGCGCAGCGAAACCCCTTCGGGCACAACGACATCGGGCAATTCTGGGGTAGCGAGCGAGCGACGCATCTGCAGCAGCTCCCTCGCCACCTCCAGCCCGAGGTTCGACGCGACGGCGCGCGCGGGCGCCAGATTGCCGTGCGCCCAGACCCGTGCGTCGTCGCCACCTTCGGTGAGGGCACGTTCGACGAGCATGCGACCGATCCCCCGACCTCGGAACGTCGGGTCGACGACGACCTCCGCCATCGCGGGCGCATTCTCGTTCGACGGGACGACACCCGCGTAGCCGACGACCGTCGCTCCGTCCGTCGCGACGAGGTGGACGGAATCGCCGTCGGCCGTGACGGCCTTGACCGCCTGCTCCGAGATCGGAGCGGTGCCGTCGGCCACCGTTGCGCGGGAGACGATCGCGAGGATGTCCTCGGCCATGGCCTCGGTGATCGACGCGAACTCGGCCTTGGCGATGTCGAACGACACAGTCATGTTCTCTACGCAGTACTTCCGTTGGTGGAGCTGAATTCGATGTCGTCACCGTCGGCGAAATCGTCGCCGGTGGTGTCGGCGTCCGGCGCGACCGGCCCGCCTTTCCTGCTCGGCCGGACGGCCTTGTATCCCACGTTCCGGACGGTCCCGATGAGCGACTCGTACTCGCTACCGAGTTTGGCGCGGAGGCGTCGCACATGCACGTCGACGGTTCGGGTGCCGCCGAAGAAGTCGTAGCCCCAGACCTCCTGCAGCAGCTGCGCGCGCGTGAAGACGCGACCCGCATGTTGCGCCAGGTACTTGAGCAGCTCGAACTCCTTGTACGTGAGATCGAGCGGACGCCCGCGCAGGCGGGCGGTGTAGGTGCCCTCGTCGATGACGAGCTCACCGAGGGTGATCTTGCCCGACGCTTCCGGGCTCGCGACGCCACCGGATCGACCGGCCAGCAGCCGGAGCCGGGCGTCGAGTTCCGCCGGTCCCGTACCGGGGAGCAGGATGTCGTCGAGACCCCATTCCGAGTTGACCGCGACGAGGCCGCCTTCGGTCAGCACCGCGACGACCGGGATCGCGGAGCCGGTGCTGCCGAGCAGCCTGCACAGCCCGCGCGCCGCCGCGAGATCGGTCCGCGCGTCGACGACCGCGATGTCCGCCGAGCCTGCCTCGAGAAGCGACGACACCTCGGTGGGGGCGGGCCGCACGTGATGCGCCAGAAGCGCGAGCGACGGTAGAACAGCCTCCGGATTGGGATCGGAGGTCAGAAGCAGAAGCTCCACACCGCCTCCATTCTTGCCGCTGTCGTGCCGAGATCGCATCGAGTCGACGTGTCAGGTCACCAGCTCACCCAAGACGGAGTGAGCTGCTTGTTCAGGGGTTCAGACTAGCGTGCCCGCGGCTACCTCCGTTCGACGCACCGACCGATTCGTCGGTCACAATGGTCGAATGCGGAAACTCATCATCGGTCTCGTGAGCCTCGTGGCGCTCGCCCTCGTGGTCGACTTCGGGGTGGCCGCCTATTCGGAGTATCGAGTCTCGCGTGCCATCCGCCAGGGCGGCGACCTGCCGTCGGATCCACAGGTGACCGTGCACGGATTCCCGTTCCTGACGCAGGCCGTCGACGGCCACTATCGAAACGTCGAGATCAGGGCACAGGACGTACCGAACGACTACGTGCGCGCGACGACCATCGAGGCGAACCTGCGCGGCGTCTCGATTCCGCTGTCGGACCTGTTCGACGGCTCGGTCCGCACTGTCCCGGTCGACGAACTGGACGGGCGGGTCCGCATCGAGGCGACCGACCTCGGCCGGTTCCTGGGCATCGTCGACCTGCAGGTATCCGCTCCCCCGGCCGACAAGTCGGATGGAACGGGCGGTTCGGGCGGCTCCGGTATGACGACCAACGGCGGTGTCGTTCTTACCGGCACCGTGCCCGTCGGGCCGATCGAGACGGAGGTCAGCGTCCAGGCGGACCTCATCCTCGACGGCGACAGCGTCGACATCGTCGCGAGCGACTTCTACTTCGGACCCGAAGGCAGCGCCGACTTCTCCATCCCCGATGTCGTCAAGCCTGCCGTGCTCGGTCTGTTCACCAAGACCATCGATCGCCAGACCCTGCCGTTCGGAGTGCTGCCGACCGACGTGTACGCCGAAGGCTCGCAGATCGTCATCGAGGGCACCGCGGAGAACACGACGATCGACCTCGACCAGATCGACGCACCATGACGGGAATCACAGTCCTCGTCATCGCGGTGATCGTTGCGGTGTCGCTCGGACTGGCGATTCGCCACCGGTCCGGACGCGTGATCGACACGTCCGGCGCCACCGTCCCTCAGGAGCTGCACACTCTCCTCGAGAGCGCAGGTGCCAGGCCTGGCGCACCGACGGTCCTGCACTTCTCCGCGGAGTGGTGCGGGCCGTGCGCCGCGGTGCGCCGCGTCGTCGGGCAAGTTCTCGCGGACACGGACGGGCCGGTGGATCTCGAGGTCGATATCGACGACCACCCCGAGCTCGCGCGAGAGCTCGGGGTGCTGTCGCTGCCGACGACGTTCGTGCTGGATCGCGAACTGGCGCAACGCGCCCGCATTCCCGGCGTCCCGACGGCGGCATCGCTGCGATCCGCCCTGCTCGACCTGTAGTTTCGACCGGTCGCGTTCTCCGCTAGAATCCTCTCCTGTGTCCCACCGCCAGGAGCTGTTGCTCACCAGTCGACGCACGGTAGATCTGTGCCGACTGGGCGGTTGTTGCTGTCGCTGCCGCTGATCGTCCGAACCCTGGGGCGCCGTCGCGCCCTGGCCCGAAGTTCGAGATGACCACTGCGAACCGTCGTTCGCGGGTCCTGCAGATCGTCCGTTTGTCAACGAACGCTGGAGCACGCACACACCATGTCTTCCGATACCCGTTCCACCGTCGACCAGGTCGACGTTCGTGGTCCACGGTTCGCCGCCTGGATCACCACGGTGGTTCTCGCCGCTGTCCTCGTCCTGTCCACCGTCGACGTGACGGTCGCTGCGATCCTGCTCGCAGCGCAAGCCGTCGTCTTCGCGATCGGGGCCGCTGTCGGTCCGCGCCGTAGTCCGTACGGCCGCGTGTTCGCCGCTGCGATCGCGCCACGCCTCTCACCCACCACCGAGCGCGAGCCCGTTGCGCCGCTGAAGTTCGCACAGCTCGTCGGCTTCGTCTTCGCAGCCGTCGGCGTCGTCGGCTTCGTTGCCGGCGTGCCCGTACTCGGTACCGTCGCAACCGGATTCGCTCTCGTCGCCGCCTTGTTGAACGCGGCGTTCGCGATCTGCCTCGGCTGTCAGATCTACCCCTTCGTGGCACGACTGCGGACACAATCCTCCAGTGCCTGACCGCTCGACCCCCCACCGACCGAAGTAAAGAAAGATCGAAAGGAAACCCATGGCTCGCTCCGACGTCCTGGTCTCTGCCGACTGGGCCGAGCAGAACCTGAACGCCCCGAAGACCGTCTTCGTCGAGGTCGACGAAGACGCAAGCGCCTACGACGGCGGTCACATCGAGGGCGCAGTGAAGCTCGACTGGCGCAAGGACCTCCAGGATGCCGTTCGCCGCGACTTCCTGAACCAGGACCAGTTCTCCGACCTGCTGTCGGCCAAGGGCATCTCGAACGACGACACCGTCGTTCTGTACGGCGGTAACAACAACTGGTTCGCCGCCTACGCCTACTGGTACTTCAAGCTGTACGGCCACAAGGACGTCAAGCTGATCGACGGCGGTCGCAAGAAGTGGGAACTCGACGGTCGTCCCCTGTCGAAGGACGTCGTCACCCGCGAGACCACGCAGTACCGCGCCGAGGCTCCCGACCTGTCGATCCGCGCATTCCGCGACGAGGTCATCGACGCCATCGGTAACAAGAACCTCGTCGACGTGCGTTCGCCCGACGAGTTCTCCGGCAAGATCCTCGCTCCCGCACACCTTCCGCAGGAGCAGGCGCAGCAGCGTGGACACGTCCCCGGCGCCATCAACATCCCGTGGAGCACCACCGCGAACGAGGACGGCACCTTCAAGGACGACGACGCCCTCGAAGCCCTCTACAAGGAAAAGGGCTACGACGAGGACAAGGCGACCATCGCCTACTGCCGCATCGGCGAGCGTTCGAGCCACACCTGGTTCGTGCTCAAGGAGCTGCTCGGAAAGTCGGACGTCAAGAACTACGACGGAAGCTGGGTCGAATACGGCTCGCTCGTCGGAGCACCCATCGAGTTGGAGGTTCACTGATCATGTGTGGAGCACCCGTACAGGGCCAGACCATTCCCGCAGGCGTCGACGTCGAGAAGGAGACGGTCATCACCGGCCGCGTTCTCGCGTCCGACGGTGAGCCCGTCGGCGGCGCGTTCGTGCGTCTGCTCGACGGCACCGGAGAGTTCACGGCCGAGGTCGTGGCATCCGGAACCGGCGACTTTCGCTTCTTCGCGGCTCCCGGCAACTGGACGCTGCGCGCGCTGTCCTCGTCCGGCAACGGACAGGCAGACATCGCCCCCGAGAGCGCAGGCATCCACTCGGCGAACGTGACCGTCGGAGTCTGATCCTCGAAACATCAAAAGCCCCACACCTTTTCGAAAGGTGTGGGGCTTTTGCGGCTTCGCCGTCCTACTCCGGGGTCCGGGCGTTGTGCGGCGGGAAGATCCCCTCCGGTACGACGACACCGAGCGAATCGAGAAACGCTCCGAGATCGCTGTCCCGGGTGACCGTGCCGGGCTCGGGAACGAGCGCGGGCACGGGCGCGGGCATGGGCGCAGGCACAGGGGTTGCCTCCGGTCGTGGTTCGGGGGCTGCATCGGCCGGTGCAGCGCTCTCCGCTGCCTTCCGATCCCGCTCGGTCTTCGCCAGATCGGTCACCCACGCGACGATCTTCTCGCTCTCCCACTCGCGTCCGTCGTTCGGATTGTTGTTCCAGTAGAGGAGGTGCTGGAGGAAGCCGATGAAGATGTACGGCTCGACGACGACGTCGACGATTCCCTTGTTGTTCTCGACGAGGCCTTCACCTTCCGCCCGCAGCTTGTTCCTGACCGTCTCGGCTCCGGGCCCTATGGCCCAATTCAGGTCCGCGAGAAGCTGATCCGGGCTGAGCGCGTCGACGGCAGCGCCTTCGTCGACACGGTAGGTCTGGTCGGAGACCTTCAGCAGAACTTCGAGCAGTGTCTCGTCAGATTCGAGCCAGTTCTTGTTCGTGGCGATGTCGATGATGGCCCTGGTCGCGATGTTCGCGACCGTGCGTCCGAAGTCCGCGACGGTCTGGACGGGGTTCAGGACGGTGAACCGCATTTGGCCGAGCACTCCGAGAGCGAGATTCAACGCCAGGATGTTGTCCGGGGCGTCGCATGCGAGGTCGTACGGACGGCACGACCACGTCACCTTGTCCCGAAGAGTGCCGTAGTCCCTCGGCGCCTGCGCCTGGAAGCCGCCACCGGACGGGCCGGGTTCGTCGAAGTTGGGCGCGCCCGCAGGACGGTACGGCGCGCCGATCATCACGACGCCTGCGATGTCGTCGCCGGTCACCGACGCGTTCGAATCACGGTGTCCGAGTTCGACGGCCACCCGTTCGACGACCTCGCCGCCGACGCTGTAGCCGAGCAGCACGAACTTCGTCGCGTCGCCGCACTTGGTCTTGTACTCGTCGAGCAGCCGGTTGGTCGACGCCACCCCGTCGGCGACGGACTGCTGGTACGTCTCGACGTCGTTCAGCACCCCGAGCCCGTACGTCGACGGGTACGGCACGTAGAGCCAGCCGACGCTGCCGGGACTCCCCGCATTGACCTGGCCGACAGGGAGTGTGACGTTTCCCACCCAGTTCGACGCCACCGATCGGGGCTCCTCGTTGAGCGGATCACGGTCGGAGTCCGAGTCCGTGGCGCCGGACACCGCGAGCATCAGCACGTCCGGGCAGTCCTGCGCGTAGTTGTTCGGGTCGATGTTCGGTTCGTCCGAGGAACCGGTGCCGGACGAACCGCTGTCGGCCGAACCCGAGTCCGGAGCAGCCGAAACTGCTGGTGGGGCCACTAGAAGCACAACCGCGGCAAGTGCCACGGACGCAGACAGCAACGAGCCTGCACGCAATCGGCGACGCATGGATTGAAGGTCCTTCCCCAGAATTCGAAACACTCGAACACACCAGTAGCGCCGGGCATTTCACACCCCGGGCCCGACGCCACGAGGGAAAGGTACCGTGCCGAACGAGATAACGAGCTAATCGAGGGCCAACCGATAAACCGCGCGGCCGATCGTTGGGAAAAGACACTATTGCGTGTGGCCGCCCGGGACCGCTCTGCGACCGAGAAGAACCCTGGGTCTAAACTGGCGTCGTGGTCATCTTCTTCGAGGTCCTCCTGGCGCTCGCCGCAGTCGCCATCATCGCGTTCTCGCTGTACGTCGTCTACCGCCTGGTCACCGACGAATCGTGAGTGATCGCGCCGCCGACCAGCCGGACGAGACTCGGTCGGGCAACGAGGCGATCGCCGAGGCAGCCGAGAAGTTCGCGTCGACGTCGGCGCGCAACATCCCGACGCTGCCCGATCTGCCGCACCCGGACGACACCGCCAACCTACGGTTGGGCCCGGATCTGAACCCTGCGCTGCTCGCGCTGCTCCCGCTCGTCGGTGTGTGGCGCGGCGAGGGCGAGGGTCGCGATCCGGAATCCGGCGTCGAGTACGCGTTCGGTCAGCAGATCGTCGTCTCGCACGACGGTGGCCCGTACCTGGGCTGGGAATCACGCTCCTGGCGGCTCGACTCCGACGGCAACTACGCCCATCCCGACCTTCGTGAGGCCGGATTCTGGCGCGTGAGCGGCGGCGACGGCGTCAAGGGCAGCGAGAACGAGGAAGTTCTCGAACTGCTGCTGACGCACAGCACCGGCGTCGTCGAGCTGTACTACGGCCACGCACTCAACCAGTCGTCGTGGGAACTGGCCACCGATGTGGTCATTCGCTCGACGTCCGGCGCACTCGTCGGCGGCGCCAAGCGTCTGTACGGCATCGTCGAGGGTGCCGATCTCGCCTACGTCGAAGAGCGCATCGGCGCCGACGGCGAACTCACGCCGCGCCTCTCCGCTCGCCTCTCCCGGTACATCGGCTGACTTCGTACAACACTGCCGCGCGTTCACACCGAAGATGTCGGTTGTGAGCGCGCGGCAGTGTTGTGTGTCGGCCTTCGAAACGGAACAGCCCCCGAGCCGTACCTGCTGGTGCAGGTCCCGGTCGGACGGACCGGGGGCTCGGGGGCCGGGTAACTGCCGTGGATTCGCTCGCCGCGTGCGCGGGGGTGAATCCGTCAGCGACAGCGGCTAGCTGGCAGCCACCTCACGCGTCCTAGAGTTCTTCAACTTCAGACCACCTCCTCTCTCGTGTACTCAACAAAGTACGCGGAGATTCGTTGCTCGGCAAAGGATTATTCGAGCGCCGGATCCTGCGCGGCGTCGGACAGGTCGACGACCAGGTCAGCGCCGGTTCTCTCGGGCAACTGGTGCGTGACCAGCACCACGGTGCGTTCCGGATCGACGAGCCCGGATCGCGCGTCCAGCAACGCCCGCAGCAGCTGTGCCCCGCCTTGGTCGTCGAGGTGCTCGGTGGGCTCGTCGAGCAGCAGGACCGGGGCCTCGGACAACAGAGCCCTCGCCAGCAGGATGCGACGACGTTGGCCACCGGAGACTGCGTCGGCGCCTCCGGCGAGCACCGTATCGACGCCGTCGGGCACGCTGTCGATCCACTGTCCCAGTCCGACCTTGTCCAGCACCGCACGTGCAGTGTCCGCGTCGACGTCCCCTCGAACGACCCTCAGGTTCTCCAGGATGGTCGTCTCGAACAGGTGCGCGTCTTCGGCGAAGAACACGGCACCCGCGGCGTCGACGCTTCCCGCGACGGGTGAGAGGAGTCCCGCCAGCGTCATCAGCAGCGTCGTCTTACCCGAGCCGCTCGGACCGACGACGGCGACGCGGCTGCCCGCGGGAGGGTCGAGATCGATCTGTCGCGTGACGACGGTCGATCCTGGCCAGCCGCAGTGCAGCCCGACGGCACCGACGCGGTTCTGCGGCCCATCGAGCTTGCGCGGCGGGAGTGGAGCCTGCAGGAACGACCCGGTTGGCGCGAGTGGAGCCTGCAGGAACGACCCGGTTGGCGGGAGTGGAGCCTGCAGGAACGACCCGGTTGGCGGGAGTGGAGCCTGAAGGAACGACCCGGTTGGCGGGGCGGGCTGGCCTGCCTCGTCGAGCAGCGCCACGATGCGCGACGCCGACAGCCGTGCTCGGGTCAGGGCCGTCGCCGCGGCAGGCAGCGCCGACGTCGCCTCGAACGCCGCCAGCGGGACCAGCACGATGATCGCGAGGGCCATCGGCGTCATCCCGCCCGGGGCGCCGCCGCTGGGACCGTACAGTCCGATACCGACGAGCAGCGACCCCAGCACGGACGCGCCGATCGACAGCGGGAGCGCCGCGTCGGCGAATGCTCCGGACGTCGCCGCGCGGTCCTTCGCGCGTACCGCACGCCGGTTGGCGGCCGACATCTCGTCGAGCGTCTCGGTCAGGCGTCCCGCGACTCGGAGCTCGGCACCGTGGTCGAGCGCACGCACGGCGGCGTCGGCGAACTCCGAACGCGAACGGACGCCCTCGGACTCGTGGATCGACGCCGATCTCGCAGCCAGGATCGGCGCCAGCACTCCGGCGATCACCAACGCCCCGAACAGGATCGCTGCGGCGCCGATCGACACGAACCCGAGCAGTACGACGGCCGCCACCATCAGGATCGTCGACACCAGAATCGGAACGACGGCCTTGACGACGACGTCACCGAGCACGTCCACGTCGGCGCCGGTACGCGTCATCAGGTCTCCACGGCGAAGCCCTGCCGCAGCGGCAGGCTGCCCGGACGCCAGACGCTCGTAGAGCCGTGTGCGCGCCGCCGTCGTGCCCCGCAGGGCCGTGTCGTGCGTCGCGAGCCGTTCGAGGTAGCGGAACACCCCTCGCGAGATGCCGAGGGCTCGCACCGCGACGACGGCGACGGTCAGATCCAGTACCGGCGGCATCTGCCAGGCGCGGGTGATGAGCCACGCGGAGACCGCCGCGAGCGTCAGGGCGCTGCCGAGGGTGGCGACGCCTGCCGCCACCGACAGTGCAACGCGCCTCGGCTCGAGTTCGAGCAACGACGTTGCCCGACGCAGGTCACGGAAGCTCATCGAACGTCACCTCCACCACGACGTCGGCGGAGTCCAGCACTGCGCGCCGGTGTCCGACCATCACGACGGTTCTTCCCTGTGCCGCGAGCCGGCGCACCGACGCGAGCACTGTTCGTTCGCTGTCGGCGTCGAGGTGTGCGGTCGGCTCGTCGAGCAGAACGACGGGCGCCGACGACGTCAGTACCCGTGTCAGGGCCAGCCGTTGACGCTGCCCCAGTGACAGACCGAGGCCACCGGTCCCGACGACCGTGTCCCATCCCGACGGCAGCTCGCCCAGCACCGTATCGAATCCCGTTGCGGTGCATGCCGATCGGAGTACTTCCGGATCCGGACGCGCACCGGTGAGAGCGAGATTGTCGTCCAACGTCCCCGGCAGGATCACCGGATGCTGCGGCAGCCACGCGACCTGACTCCACCACGAGGGGCTGTCCAACTCCGCGAGATCGACGTCGCCGATCGTGACGTGACCGGACGACGGCGTCGTGAGACCCAGAATCACATGCAGTGCAGTCGATTTGCCGGATCCGTTCGGGCCGGCAAGCACCGTCACGGCCCCGGGACGGAACGACGCGTTCAGGTCGTGCGGCGCCGACCGATCCCGCGCGTCGGCCGAGATGCCGGTCAGGGTGATTGTCGCGCCTGCCGCATCGATCGCACGCGTTCCTGCCTGCCGCGCAGGTGCCCGATCGAGCACGGCGAACGCCTTCACCGATGCCGCCACACCGTCTTCCGCGGCGTGGAACTGCGCGCCGACCCGTCGCAGCGGCACGTACACCTCGGGGGCCAACACGAGTGCGATGATGCCTGCTTCGAGCGCCATGTCGCCGAACACCAGCCGCAGTCCGATGCTGACGGCGACGAGCGCAACACACAGTGTCGCAAGCAGTTCCAGCACCATCGAGGACAGGAACGCGATACGTAGCGCTCGCATCGTCGCCCGACGGTGTGCGTCGCCGAGTGCCCTGATGCGTTCCGCTGGTCCACGCTCACGGCCGAGCGCTCGCAGCGTGGGAAGTCCGGCGATCAGATCCAGCAATTGCGAGGACAGACGCGTCATCGACACGAGCGTCTTCTCCGCCCGCCCCTTCGTCAGCAGCCCGATCAGGATCATGAAGATCGGGATGAGAGGAAGCGTGAACACGATGATCAGGGCCGACGTCAGATCCTGAAACAGGATGACCAGCAACGTCGCCGGTGTCAACGTTCCCGCCAGGATCAACGATGGCACGTAGCCCGTCAGGTACGGCGCGAGGCCGCCGAGCGCCCGCGTCGCGACCGTCGCGACATCGTTGCGCTCCGATGCGAGCACGCGGGGATCGCCGAGGGACGCGGTGCGGACGACGTCGTTCTCCAGTTCCTCGACGACGCGCGACGCCGCACGGTGCCCGTAGCGCGACTGCAACCAGGTCGCCGCAACCCGAACGACGATGGCGACAAACAGGATCCACAACCGGGTCGACCACTGCGCGATGGACCGCGCATCGGTGGTGATGACGCCTGCGAGAACCTCGCCGATCATCACCGCCGACACGATGATGCCTGCGGTGTCGACGATCGAGAACAGAACCGTCAGAACGAGATACCGTCGCGCAGACTTCGAGTATCGCCACAACCGCGGGTCGATCGGGCCGCGCGACGGCTTCTCGGTGGTGGTCATCGCGGCCTGACCGTCAGTCCGATCGACTCCGGGATGTGTGCGGTGGAGATTCGCTTGCGGAAGACCCAGTACGTCCACGCCTGGTAACCGATGACGACGGGAGCCACGAATGCTGCCGCCCAGGTCATCACCTTCAACGTGTACGGGCTCGACGACGCGTTGGCGATGGTCAAGCTGAAGCTCGGGTCCGTCGTCGAGGGCATCACGAAAGGGAACAGCGAGCCGAACAACAGGACCACCACGGCGACGACGGCCACCGTCGTGAAGACGAAGGCCCAGCCCTCTCGGACGCGGGCGGTGAGTGCGACGACGGCGATCAGCGAGACCGCGGCGATCGCGACCATGATCCACGTCCAACTCTTGCCGTGCGCCAGCTGTGTCCACAGAGCGAATCCGCCGCCGACGACGACGGCCGGAACCGACAGTCGCACAGCCATCTTCACTGCGTCCTCGCGGACGTCACCCGACGTCTTCAGAGCGATGAAGACGGCACCGTGCAGCGCGAACACCAGGGCCATCGTCACCCCACCGAGAAGTGCGTACGGCGACAGCAGGTCGAAGAACCCGGCCGTGACCTTCTTGTTCTCGTCGATGGCCACCCCGTCGACGATGTTCGCGAACGCGACGCCCCACAGGATCGACGGCACCCACGAACCGATTCCGATGCCGAGGTCGCACCGACGTCGCCACACCGGGTCGTCGATCTTGCCGCGGTACTCGATCGCGCAGATTCGCAGAATCAACGCGACGAGGATGAGCAACAGCGGAAGGTAGAAACCGCTGAACAGCGTTGCGTACCACTCGGGGAACGCCGCGAACAACGCCCCGCCTGCCGTGATGAGCCAGACCTCGTTGCCGTCCCACACCGGTCCGATGGTGTTCAGGACCGCGCGACGCCGCTTCTCCCCCATCTCGGGATCGGCATGTCGGCCGAAAATCGGCATGAGCATGCCCACTCCGAAGTCGAAGCCTTCGAGGACGAAGTAGCCGACGAACAGTACTGCGATTGCGACGAACCAGAATTCCTGCAGTCCCATGATCGTCTCCCTAGTACGCGAACGAAAGCTGGGCAGTGTCGTCGTCGGCGTCGGACTCGTCGACGGCGTGTGGGTGGGCGTCGTGTTCGAGCGGGCCTTCGAGAACGTAGCGCCTGATCAGGAAGAACCACACGCAGCCGAGCGCGGCGTACAGCAGTGTGAAGGTGGTGAGCGACGCGATCACCAGCGAGACCGGATGATCCGACACACCCTGGTCGACGGTGAGTCTGATCTGGTCGATCCCGTTCAGATTCGGTGCGACGACCCAGGGTTGGCGTCCCATCTCGGTGAAGATCCACCCTGCGCTGTTGGCGAGGAACGGCGTCGGGATCGCCGCCAACGACAGCCACGAGAACCACCGTTGATCAGGTATCCGCCCACCCCGGGTGACCCACAGGCCCGCCAGCGCGAGGAGCGCAGAACCGGCCGCCAGGCCGATCATCATGCGGAACGCCCAGTACGTGACGAACAGATTCGGACGGTAGTTGCCCGGTCCGAATTGCTGCTCGTACTGCTCCTGCAACTGGTTGACACCCTGAACCGTTGCGCCGAAGTCGTTTTCGGCGAGGAACGAGGTCAGGCCGGGGATCGAGATGAGATGTTCGACGGATTCGCAGTTGTTGTGCGTGCCGACGGTCAGCAACGAGAACGATGCACCGGTTTCGGTGTTGCACAACGATTCCGCCGACGCCATCTTCATCGGCTGCTGCTCGAACATGAGCTTGCCCTGGACGTCGCCGGTGACGGCGAGCGCAACGCCCGAAACGATCATGACGACGAACGACAACCGCGCCGCAGGACGGAACATGTTCCGCGAGTCGACGTCTCGATTCCTTCGTGCCTCGCGGACCATCCACCACCCCGAGATGCCTGCGACGAACGTCGCCGCGGTCAGGAATGCGCCTGCCACCGCGTGCGGGAATGCGGCGAGCGCCGTGCTGTTGGTCAGCAACTCCCAGATACTCGTCAGTTCGGCGCGACCGGTCTCGGGGTTGTAGATCGCCCCGACGGGATGCTGCATCCACGAGTTCGCGGCGATGATGAAGAAGGCGGAAGCGTTGACACCGATCGCGACGAGCCAGATCGTCGCCAGGTGAACCACTTTGGGCAACCTGCCCCAGCCGAAGATCCACAGTCCGAGGAACGTGGATTCGAGAAAGAACGCGACCAGACCTTCGAGCGCGAGTGGCGCACCGAACACGTCGCCGACGAAGCGAGAGTACTCACTCCAGTTCATTCCGAACTGGAACTCCTGGACGATGCCGGTAGCGACGCCCAGCGCGAAGTTGATCAGGAACAGCTTGCCGAAGAACTTGGTGAGCCGATACCAGGAATCCTTCTTGGTGACGACCCACATCGTCTGCATCGCAGCAACGATGGGCGCCAGACCGATGGTCAGCGGAACAAGGATGAAGTGGTAGACAGTCGTGATTCCGAACTGCCACCTCGAGACGTCCAAGGCGTCCATGAGCAACTCCGAACTCGCGGGAGGGCAACAACGCTGTTGCCGCTGCACAAGAGGCTTGCCGCAGCGAGTTC
The DNA here is from genome assembly GCF_003336925.1 of Rhodococcus sp. Eu-32. Classification (NCBI taxonomy): domain Bacteria; kingdom Bacillati; phylum Actinomycetota; class Actinomycetes; order Mycobacteriales; family Nocardiaceae; genus Rhodococcus; species Rhodococcus sp. Eu-32. Next base: position 22,728 of record NZ_QGNK01000013.1, read on the forward strand.
GAATGTACTACTACGCGTAGTAGTAGCTCAAGAGTCGGCGGCCTCGGCGTCGGCCGTTTCGACGGCCGTGTCGACCATGGAACGGACGTCCTCGGCGATCTCCGGGACACCCAGTTTCACTCCGTTCAGCGTCACGACACGAGCCGCGAGCGTGATGGACGAGACGAGCCAAACACCATCGGCCGCAACGAGATCCGCGGGGTAGACATCCGCCCGTTCGCAGGTGAATCCCTTGCCCTCCGCAACCCGGAACAACGCGTCGACGGTGGTACCCGCAAGGATGCCGTGCTCGGCCGGCGGTGTGACGAGAGTCTTACCGCGCGCGAGCACGACGGTCGACCGCGGGCCCTCGAGAACGCGTCCCTCGCTGCTCGTGTAGACGACGTCGTCGGCACCCATGCGGGCCGCGTGCCGTAGAGCCGCCATGTTCGTCGCGTACGACAGCGTCTTGGCGCCCATCAACTGCCACGGGGCGTCGGCCGCGAAATCCACCGAATAGCCGCGCGCGAGGGTGATCGCGGACACCCCCTCCGAGCGAGCTTTCGACACCCGCGCGTGCACTGGCCCGACCGTCGCGAAACCCGTCGGGTCGCCGCCGCTCTCGCGGCCACGACTCAGCACCAGCCGCAGCGCACCTTCGTCCGTGGACAGCGACGACCACTCGTCGACGGCCTGAGCGACGAGCAGACGCCACTCGTCGAGGTCGGGTGTGGGCAGGTCGAGTGCCGCTGCCGACGCCGTCAACCTGGCCAGATGGGCTTCGACGCCACAGGGCGCCCCGCCGCGCACGAGGAGTGTTTCGAATATTCCGTCCCCTCGAACGACCGCGAGGTCGTCGGCACACAGAAGCGGAGTGTCCGCGTCGTGAACTTGCCCGTCGAGGGTGACTACTACGCGTTCCGACATGGAGGCAGCTTAGCCACGCGGGTCGTGCTCCTACTATGGAGAACGTGTCCGATACCGTCGCGATCTCACCGAGCCCTCTGCTCACTCTCCCCGACGCAGTGCCTTCTCCCGAAGATTCGCCCGACCATGCTGTGGCGTGGCACTACGGCAACCCGTTCGGCGAGCAACGCGACGCGGCGACAGGCGCGGCCGTCGTCGATCGGTCACACCGCTTCGTCATCGCCATCGCGGGCGACGAACGGTTGACCTGGCTCGACACCATCTCCAGTCAGCTCGTGAAGACCTTGGCCGACGGCACCTCCGCCGAGAATCTGTCTCTCGACGTCAACGGCCGCGTCGAGCATCACTTCGTGCAGACCGACCTGGACGGCGTCACCTGGATCGACACCGAGGCCGCGTCGGGACCGGCGTTGCTCGCGTTCTTGAGGAAGATGGTGTTCTGGTCCAAGGCCGAACCACGCGACGGCAGCGAACTGGCCGTCCTGAGCCTCCTGGGTCCTACTGCCGCCACGGTGCTCGAGGCCGTCGGTGCACCTGTCCCGGACGGCATCTACGACGCGGTCGCCCTCGACGGCGGTGGGTTCGTGCGCCGCATGCCGTGGCCGGGCGAGAACGCGTTCGACCTGCTGGTCCCCCGGGCCTCGTCGACGACCTGGTTCACGTCGTTGCGCGACGCGGGTGCCACCCCGGCCGGCACGTGGACGTACGACGCGCTGCGCGTCGAATCGCTACGCCCCAGGATCGGGATGGACACCGACGAGAAGACGATCCCGCACGAGGTGCGCTGGATCGGCGGTGTCACCGAGCACGGCGCGGTGCATCTGGACAAGGGCTGCTATCGCGGGCAGGAAACCGTCGCGCGTGTCCACAATCTCGGCCGGCCACCTCGCCATCTCGTGTTGCTGCATCTCGACGGGTCCGCCGACGGGCGTCCCGTCACCGGCGACGACGTCACTGCCGGAGGGCGAGCCGTCGGACGTCTGGGTACCGTCGTCGATCACTTCGAATTGGGCCCGATCGCTCTCGCGCTTCTCAAGCGCACCATTCCCGTGGACACCGAACTCGTCGCGGGCCCGTGTGCCGCGTCGATCGATCCCGACTCGGTGCCCAGTTACGACGACGTACAGGCAGGCCGTGCGGCCGTCGATCGCCTTCGTGGCCGATGACCGGCCGGATCGAAGCCGTCTGCGTCGTGCACGCGGACGTTCCCTTCGGGCGTCGCGCAGTCGTGGATTCGGCGATCGACAAACGGCCCGCAGTCGGCCCCGTCGACGTCGGTGAGCACGGTCTGTCGGGTGACTACAGCCGTGACACGAAGTTCCACGGTGGCGGCGATCAGGCCCTCTACGCGTACGACGAGAGCGAGGCCGCGCGCTGGGCGTCGGAACTGAATCGCGACGTCCCGGCCGGCTGGTTCGGCGAGAACCTGCGGACGTCGGGCGTGCTTGTCACCGACGCCGTGATCGGATCGCGGTGGCGCGTCGGCACGACGCTGCTCGAGGTGACCATTCCCAGGCGCCCGTGCGGCACCTTCGCCCGGTGGGTCGACGAGCCCCGTTGGGTCCGACGGTTCACCGAACGCGGCGACGTCGGCGCGTATCTGAGGGTGATCGAGACCGGCGTGTTGACTGCAGGTGACGCGGTCGTCGTCGAGGACGTGCCTGCACACGGCGTCACGGTGAGACACCTCTTCGAGGGCACCGACGTCGACGGCCTGACGCGACTTCTGGAGTCGCCGAACCTCGCGACGAAGGTCGAACGCGACGTCAGAGCGGCATTGGGCGTCGGATCCAAATCGTGATCCTTACCCGGCCTCACGACGTTTATGCTGGTAGTTACCGTGCAGACACATTCTGAGATGAAGCGAACAGGCGCCATACGGAGTCCGTATGAGCATCTGAGCCATTCGCGCGCTAGAGTGTGTGCCAGGAAGAAATACCAAATCTAACGGGGCGCCCAAATTTCCCCAGGCCGCCCCGCAAGTCCGCGAGGGGGCAACGCCATGGGCCGAGGCAGGGCTAAGGCAAAGCAGACAAAGGTCGCTCGTGAGCTGAAGTACAGCTCGCCGACAACCGACTTGGAGAGTCTGCAAAGAGAGCTCTCCGGTCATTCGTCCAACTCCCATCGTGGCGGCATCACCTCGGACTCGGACGGATATTCCCGAGTCGAGGAAGACGAGTACGAGGACTGGCGACGCTGAACAGCGATACATGACAAGTGAGGGGGAGCCGCACTGCGGCTCCCCCTCACTTGTTCTTGTCGTTTCTCAGAAACGCGGGTGATTGCCCACCAGGTGCGCACGTTCGACGGTCTCCGACTTGTCCGTCGACTTCTTGACGGTTCCCAGAGTCCAGCAGTCGATGTGGCGTGCCGTCAGCACGGCAAGAGCGCGGTCCACGTCCTCGGGTGCGACGATGGCGACCATTCCGACGCCCATGTTGAACGTCTGTTCCATCTCTGCACGCTCGACTCGTCCACGCTGCGCGATGAGCGAGAACACCGGCGCCGGGCTCCACGTCGCGCGGTCCAGTTCGGCGACGAGACCGGCAGGCATGACGCGGGCGAGGTTGTTGGCCAGTCCGCCACCGGTGACGTGGCAGAACGTGCGCACGTCGGTCTCCGCGGCGAGTGCGAGGCAATCCTTGGCGTAGATCTTCGTCGGCTCGAGCAGTTCCTCACCGAGCGTGCGACCGAATTCCTCGACGTGTCCGCCCAGGTCCATGTGGTTGATCTCGAGGAGGACCTTGCGGGCCAGCGAGTAACCGTTGGAGTGCAGACCGGACGATCCCATCGCGATGACGACGTCACCGGGACGCACACGATCGGGTCCGAGCACCGCATCGGCCTCGACGACGCCGACGCCCGTCGCGGACAGGTCGTAGTCGCCGTCGGCCATCAGTCCCGGGTGCTCGGCCGTCTCGCCGCCGAGCAGGGCGCAGCCGGCGATGACGCAGCCTTCTGCGATGCCCTTGACGAGTTCGGCGACCATCTCGGGAACGACGCGGCCGACCGCGATGTAGTCCTGCAGGAACAGCGGTTCCGCGCCACAGACGACTAGGTCGTCGACGACCATCGCCACGAGGTCCAGGCCGACGGTGTCGTGCTTACCGAGTGCCTGCGCGACGGCGATCTTCGTGCCGACGCCGTCGGTCGAGGCGGCGAGGATCGGCTCGCGGTAGTCGCCCTTCAGCGAGAAGAGGCCCGCGAATCCACCGAGGCCACCCATGACCTCGGGTCGCGAAGCCTTCTTGGCAAGTGGTGCGAAGAGTTCGACCGCGCGGTCGCCTGCTTCGATGTCGACGCCTGCCGCGGCGTAGGAAGCACCGCCCGAAGATGCTGCGTGGGGTGGTCGGGAATCCTCGGTCATGCGCTCCAGCCTTGTATTCGTAATTCGGTTGCGCGGTGACGCGCACAGTTGCGCACTAACGGTACCGGAGCCGGTCTTCGGTGGGCGCACTCGCAGGCCCTCGAAAATGTTAGTTAGCGGGCGTAACGTTTACGTTTGCATCGTCCGAGCGGTCTTCGGACCACGAACTGGGAGGCAGAACATGTGCGGAATCACGGGGTGGGTGTCCTACGGACGCGACCTGCGGAACGAAACCGGGACACTGCGTGCGATGACGGACACGATGAGCCGGAGGGGCCCCGACGACGAGGGCCTGTGGACGGCCGAGCATGCCGCGCTCGGCCACCGACGCCTCGCGATCATCGACATCCCCGGCGGTCACCAACCCATGACGCTGACGCGACCGGACGGCTCCGAGGCCGTCATCGTCTACAGCGGCGAAACCTACAACTTCCGGGAATTGCGTCGGTCGCTCCCCGACACCTTCACCACGAACAGCGACACCGAGGTCGTGCTGCACGCACACGAGGAATGGGGCCAGGGCGCCGTCGAACATCTCAACGGGATGTTCGCGTACGCGCTGTGGGATTCACGCACACAGGAACTTCTCCTCGTTCGTGACCGCCTCGGCGTCAAACCGCTCTACTACCTGGAAACCGAGGACGGCGTCCTGTTCGGGTCCGAACCGAAGGCGATCCTCGCCAATCCCCTCGCATCGAAGAACGTCGGTGTCGACGGCCTCCGCCGGCTGCTCGGCTTCGTGGCCGACCCGTCGAACGCGGTGTTCGACGGCATGAAGGAGGTACCGCCGGGCCACGTCGTCCGCGTATCCGCGCACGGGCTTCGGGAAGTACGGTACTGGGGCCTCGACGACCACGAGCACACCGACGACCTCGACACGACGATCGCCACCGTTCGAGAGTTGTTGGACGACACAGCCTCTCGCCAGTTGATCGCCGACGTACCGCTGTGCACGTTGCTGTCGGGCGGGCTCGACTCGTCGGCGCTGACGGCTCTCGCAGCACAGCAGTTGGCTGCGGCGGACAAGGGAGCGGTGCGATCGTTCGCCGTCGACTTCGTCGGCTACGCAGACAATTTCGTCGCCGACGGACTTCGCGACGCGCCCGACACGCAATTCGTCCGCGATGTCGCCGACCACGTGGCCGCCGATCATCGCGACATCGTCCTCGGCAACGACGACCTGCTCGATCCCGCGCACCGGGCCGCGGTCTTGGCCGCCCGTGACTACCCGGGTCTCGGCGACATGGACACATCGCTCTACCTGCTGTTCCGAGCGGTGCGAGAGCAGTCGACGGTCGCACTCTCGGGTGAGTCCGCCGACGAGGTCTTCGGCGGTTACGCCGACTTCCACGATCCGAAAGTCGTTGCCGCCGATACGTTCCCGTGGCTCGCAGGCGGTATGGCCCAGGGACGCGACACGATGGCTGCGTTCGCGCCCGATGTTCGCGCGCAACTGGACATGGACTCCTACTACGAGGCGCAGTACCGTCGCGCACTCGCCGAGGTGCCCACGCGCACGGGCGATGTGGGCCTGGAGGCGCGGATGCGGCAGATCTCCTACCTGTACCTGACGCGTTTTCTGCCGTTGCTCCTCGAGCGCAAGGATCGAATGAGCATGGCCGTCGGCCTCGAGGTTCGCGTGCCGTTCTGCGATCACCGACTGGTGCAGTACGTGTTCGGGACGCCATGGGCCTTCAAGACGTTCGACGGTCGAGAGAAGAGCCTGTTGCGGGCAGCGACGGCGGATCTATTGCCGCAGTCGGTGGTGCAGCGCGTCAAGAGCCCGTATCCGAGCACGCAGGATCCGCACTACGCGAAGACGATTCTTCAGGAACTCGGTGCGGTGCTGGACGATTCGAACGCACCCGTCAGCGCCCTTCTGGACCGGACGGAGGTCGAGAAGCTCCTCGGGGCGCAGGACGATGTGCATGCCCGTCACGCGGCGGAGCGAGTCGTCGGCATCAATTCCTGGTTGGCCGACCATACGATCAGCCTGTAAGCGGCTCCGCCGCCCGTGCGTGGGAATGTATAGCCGGCAGGAGCGGAGCCCGCAGGAGCGACCAGAAGGCGCTTGTACATTCCCACGCACGGGCAGGTGTCAGGGCCTGCTCAGTGCACTCACGTTCGCGTTGTCGCCGTCGACGGGCTGACCGGCTGCCGTCGCCAGCAGACCCTCCAGAACATGCTTGCCCAGCGCGTTGTCGGCGGGAAGCTTGATCGGGTATTTGCCGGTGAAGCATGCCGTGCACAGACGCGACTCCGGCTGCTCGGATGCCGCGATCATGCCCTCGGTCGAGATGTATCCGAGGGAGTCGGCGCCGATGGCCTGGCGCACGCCTTCGAGAATGCCGTCCTCGGCGTCGACGCCGTTCGCGATCAACTCGGCGGGCGACGCGAAGTCGATGCCGTAGAAGCATGGCCAGCGAACCGGCGGCGACGCGATGCGGACGTGGATCTCGAGTGCCCCCGCTTCTCGCAGCATGCGGATGAGCGCACGCTGGGTGTTGCCGCGAACGATCGAATCGTCCACCACGACAAGCCTTTTGCCTCGAATGACCTCTTTGAGAGGATTCAGTTTGAGGCGAATACCGAGCTGACGGATGGTCTGCGACGGCTGAATGAAGGTGCGTCCGACATACGCGTTCTTCATCAGACCCTGGCCGTACGGGATGCCCGAACCCTGCGCGAAGCCGACCGCAGCAGGTGTACCCGACTCGGGTACCGGGATCACCAGGTCGCCCTCCGCGGGATGTTCCTGTGCCAGGCGACGCCCGATCTCGACGCGCGTCGAGTGGACCGAACGCCCGCCGATGACGCTGTCGGGACGCGCGAGGTAGACGTACTCGAACACGCAGCCCTTGGGCTCGGGGGCTGCGAACCGCGACGAGCGGACACCGTCGGCGTCGATCGCCAGCAGCTCGCCCGGCTCGATGTCGCGCACGAACGCGGCGCCGACGATGTCGAGCGCGGCCGTCTCGCTGGCGACGACCCAACCGCGATCGAGACGTCCGAGCGACAGCGGACGGATTCCGTGCGGATCGCGAGCCGCGTACAGCGTGTGCTCGTCCATGAACGTGAGACAGAACGCGCCCTTCAGCGTGGGCAGCAGTTCCATCGCGGCCTGCTCGATCGTGCGGTCGGCTGCCTTGTGCGCGAGCAGCGCGGTGACGACGTCGGAGTCCGACGTCCCATTGCCCTGCAGTCGATCGCTGATGAGGCCTTCCTCGCGAGCCCGCGAGGCGAGGTCCGCGAAGTTGACGAGGTTGCCGTTGTGGCCGAGCGCGATGCCCGTGCCCGCGGTCGTGGTGCGGAAGATCGGCTGCGCGTTCTCCCAGGTGACCGAGCCACTGGTCGAGTAGCGGCAGTGTCCGACGGCGACATGCCCCGGCATGGCGCCGAGGGTCTGCTCGTCGAAGACCTGGCTGACGAGACCGAGATCCTTGAACACCAGGACCTGGGAACCGTCGGAGACCGCGATGCCCGCAGCTTCCTGGCCGCGGTGCTGCAGCGCATAGAGCCCGTAATACGAGAGCTTGGCCACATCCTCCCCCGGAGCCCAGACTCCGAATACGCCGCACTCTTCTCGCGGCTCGTTCTCGGGTTCGTCGAGGGGCTTGCCTACCAGAAGATTTGGACTGTCGACCGACAAATCGGCAGAGGTCACAGCACTGCTCCCTTGGGGGATGGGGCGGGGGGCCGTGCCCAGTCTACGGGCACGCGAGACATGTCAACGCATCGACGGTCCTGCGCCATTCCCGAACCGAGCACTTTCTCGTCACCCGCTGTCCACCTCGGGGGCGTTCAGGCACGCAGGATCGGCAACCAGTGCCCTACCTCGGACGCCCTACTTCCCGACGCGCTGATCGCCCCGTCGCGGAGTGCGTCGTCGAACGACCGGACTCCCAGCGCGATCTCGAGCCAGGTCCGTGCGTCGGTCTCGACGACGTTGGGCGGCGTCCCCCGCGTGTGCCGCGGGCCGGTGATGCACTGCACCGCGACGAAGGGCGGCACCCGCACCTCGACGCTCGATCCCGGCGCCACCTGGGCCAGCGTCCTCGCGGTGGTGCGGACGGCGTCGGCCAACGCTGCCCGCGGGGGCTTGTCCAGGGACCCGTCGCGCACCCAGTCGGCGACGGCCAGCACGGCGGTGCGGACCTGTTCGGGGGTCACGGTTTTCGTCGGAGCCACGTCGTTCAGCCTAATTCCGTGTCGTAGCGACGCGCGCGCACGGCCGACACCGCTCCCGACGCGTTGATCGCGTAGTGCAGCAACGCCGGCGCGAGCACACTGCCACTACGACGGCGCAGCCACGAGAACAGCACGCCCGCGGCAGAGGTGGCGGCAATGGTTCCGAGAACGGAGTCGCCCGCCGCACGGGCCGGATGAATGTGCCAGAGGCCGAAGAAGATCGGCGACCATCGCGGCGCCACCGCGTCGAACACTCCGCGAAAGATCAACTCCTCGGCGACGACGGTTCCGACGGGGATGCGAAAAAGGATCCACTCGGCGAGGTCGTCGTCCGACGGCCTGACGTTCGCGGCGAGGGCGGGTACCGCCGCGACGACCGCAGCACCGGCGACAGGAACGGCAGCAGCCGCGAGCCCCCATCGCAGTCCCCCGCGCCACGGCCCCAGGGGTGATCGGGTGACGGCAGCCAGCGACACCCCGAACGCTGCGTTCACCACGGCCCGACGGCGGGGCGACAGACCCAGCGCAGGCACGACGACCGTGCTCCAGGCCGTCGTCGCGGCCCCCAGGAGGACGGCCCTCACTTCTCCGGACCGTCGCGGCCGGCGAACTTGTCCATGACTGCGCGGACCTTCTCGGTGTCCTCGGCCGTCCAGCCCTCGGGCGCGGCGACCGATACCCAGCCGTCGAGGACGAGGGTTCCGTAGTTGTGGCCGTGTCCGTCCGGCACGCCTGCCGCATTGGTGAGGTCGGCCGCGACCTGCCAGAACGTGACGATCGGGAACCACCGCATGTCGGGTAGACGGTCCGGCCCCGGCGCTTCGGCGAGCCAGTCCGGGCGTTCGAACAGCAGGTCGGGCGACCACCACACCACCGGATCGGACGCGTGCTGCACGTAGAGGACCCGCGGACTGAGCCACGGTTCCGATTCCGGCGGGATGCCGCTGGAGTTGTCGGCGAACCGCACGACGAGGCCGTCGGCGTAGACCGGGCGCACTTCGGGCGTGCCGGGATCGCGTCGCGTCACGAATTGCGACCACAACCGGTTCGCGTTGGGCGGGCCGACCCACAACACGCCGTCGACGCTGTCGCGGATCTCGGCGAGGCCGTCGAACGCACCTTCGCCCGCCTGCGTGCCGAGGCTCTCGCCGTAGACGTACAGCCGGGGACGCGTCGCCTCGGGCTCTTGAAGCCAGCGCTGGCGAACCTTGTCGATCAAGGCCTTGCCGGCCTCGGCGGCCTTGTCGCGCTCGGCGAGAAACGAGATCCAACTCGGCAGATACGAGTACTGCGCGGCGACGGTAGCGACGTCGCCGGCGAACATGAGCTCCTCGGCTTCGATCGCCGTCGGGTTGACCCAGCCCGTCCCGGTCGTCGGCACGACGACCAGCGCCTGCCGCTGGAACGCGCCGGTCCGTTCGAGCTCGCGGACGACGATGTCGAGACGTTCGTCCTGGGTGTCCGCGGTCTCGAGGCCCGCGTACGCACGAATTGGCTCGAGCGCGGGCCGGCCGAGACCGTCGGAGATCTCGTCCGCGCTCAGTCCGCTGGACACGAAGTTCCGGCCCTCGAAACCGAGGGTGTCCCACGGCGCCAACGACACCGGGCTACCAGACCGTTCCGGCCGCAGGGGCTGGACAGCGCCGTCGCGAGTTTCGTTGTTCTGCAGGCTGAACACGGAATTGGTGACGTCGGACACCGCCCGCAGCAGCACGCCCTGCACGAGCGCGATGACGAGAACCACGACGAGGACGACGCCGATGACGTTGGCGACCTCGCGCGGCATCTTGACGATCTTGTTGACCTGACGCGCCACGAAGCGCACCAGGTCGCGGAGCACGCGCATACCGGAGATGAACAGCGCGGCGACGCCGATGCTCAACGCGCCGGTGCGGAAGTAGCCGGTTGTCGTCGTGCCTTCGGCATCCATCAGTGCGGCGAGCTCACGCTGCCAGCCGGCCGAGAGATACAGCATGTACAGCGAGGCGAGAACCGCGATCGGAACGATCGCGAACTTGACGTACAGCTCGACCTTGCGCGGCAGCGGCCACCAGGACTTGCTGCCCAGGAACCACCGACGTACCGCCCACCCGACGACGACGCCGAAGCCGTAGCCGATGGCGGCGTTGATACCACCGATCAGCCCCTGGAACAGCCAATCGCGCGGCAGCAGCGACGGCGTCAGCGACCAGCAGAAGAACAACGCGCCGAACGCGATTCCGGTGAAGTCGAGTTTCAGCAGCCCCCACAGCCACATGACGAAGGGGTGCTTGTCCGGGGAGGGCACCGACAGTTCGATCGGGAGACGGTAGTGCGAGTGTTCGCGCTCTACCGTGTCGACTGTCCCCTCCGATGCTTCTCCCCCGGACATGGCCTACCCGAAGAGTCTGGGAAGGGTGCCCTCGAAGGTTTCACGGAGTTCGGTCATGGAGACCGAGAACTGACCCTGAACTTCGATGTCGTCCGAGCCTTCGTCGACGACGCCGATGCGTGTCCACGGCAGACCACGGGCGCTGCACATGCCGGTGAAACGAGTCTCCTCGGTGCGCGGCACGGCGACGAGTACGCGGCCGGAGGACTCGGAGAACAGGGTGACGAACGGATCCGCGCCCTCGGGAAGCAGGATGCGGCAACCGGTTTCACCGGCCAACGCGGCTTCGACGACGGTCTGCGCGAGTCCACCCTCGGACAGATCGTGCGCGGCGCTGATCAGGCCGTCGCGCGATCCGGCGAGCAGGATGTCCGCGAGGAGCTGCTCGCGTGCAAGGTCGACCTTCGGCGGCACGCCACCGAGGTGATCGTGCTCGACCTGCGCCCAGATGGAACCGTCGAACTCGTCGTGGGTGTCGCCGAGCAGGATCAGCGTCTCGCCGGGCTCGAGGCCGAGGCCGGTCGGGATCCGGCGGTGGACGTCGTCGATGACGCCGAGAACGCCGACGACCGGGGTCGGGAGGATCGCTTCCGAGCCGGTCTGGTTGTAGAAGCTGACGTTGCCGCCGGTCACCGGGATGCCGAGGGTGGCACAGCCGTCGGCCAGGCCGCGGACGGCCTGCTGGAACTGCCACATGACACCCGGGTCCTCGGGGGATCCGAAGTTGAGGCAGTTGGTGACGGCCTTCGGGGTCGCACCGGTGACGGCGACGTTGCGGAAGGCCTCGGCCAGCGCGAGCTGAGCACCCTGGTAGGGATCGAGCGCGGTGTAGCGGCCCGACGCATCGGTGGCCAGCGCGATGCCGCGGCCGGACTTCTCGTCGATGCGAATCACACCGGCGTCAGCGTTCTCGGCGAGGACGGTATTCCCGCGGACGTAGCGGTCGTACTGCTCGGTGATGAACTTGCGGCTGCACAGCTGCGGCGAACCGATCATCTTCAGCAGCGTGGCCTTCAACTCGTCCGGCGTCCGCGGACGGGTCAGCGATGCAGTCGAATTCGCGACGAGTGCGTCCTGGGTGTCGGGACGCTGCACCGGGCGGGTGTAGACCGGGCCCTCGTGCGCAACGGTCTTCGGCGGAACGTCGACGACGGTCTCACCGTGCCACGTGATTTCGAGGTGATCGCCGTCGGTGACCTCACCGATGACCGTCGCGAGCACGTCCCACTTCGTGCAGACGGCCATGAACGCGTCGACGTTCTCAGGCGTGACGACGGCGCACATGCGCTCCTGCGACTCGCTCGACAGCACCTCTGCCGGAGTCATTCCGGTGGCGCGCATCGGAACCTGCTCGAGCGCGATGTGCATGCCGCCACTACCCGCGGACGCGAGTTCGGAAGTGGCACAGGACAATCCGGCACCGCCGAGGTCCTGGATACCGACGACGAGCTTGTTCGCGTACAGCTCCAGGCAGGCCTCGATGAGGACCTTCTCGGTGAACGGGTCGCCGACCTGGACTGCAGGAAGCTTCTTCCGCGTAGTTCCCTTCTCGCCGTCGGCTGCGACATCGCCGTCGAACGTCTCCGACGCGAGGACGGACACGCCGCCGATACCGTCGAGGCCGGTGCGCGCACCGAACAGGATGATCTTGTTGCCGACACCCGACGCGAACGCGAGGTGCATGTCCTCGACGCGCATGACGCCTGCGCACAGCGCGTTGAGCAGCGGGTTGCCGGCGTAGGACGCGTCGAACACCGTCTCGCCGCCCACGTTGGGGAGACCGAGTGAGTTGCCGTAGCCGCCGACGCCGGAAACGATGCCGGACAGCACGCGGCGCGTGTCGGGCGCATCTGCAGCACCGAAACGCAGCTGATCCATGACGGCGATGGGACGTGCGCCCATGGCCATGATGTCGCGGACGATGCCGCCGACGCCCGTCGCGGCACCCTGGTAGGGCTCGACGTACGACGGGTGATTGTGGCTCTCGACCTTGAACGTGACGGCCCAGCCGTCACCGACGTCGACGACGCCTGCGTTCTCACCGATACCGGCGAGCATCGACTGGCGCATCTCGTCGGTGGTGGTCTCGCCGAAGTACTTCAGGTGCACCTTGGAGGACTTGTACGAGCAATGCTCGCTCCACATGACGGAGTACATCGCCAGCTCGGCGTCGGTGGGGCGACGGCCGAGAATCTCTTTGATTCGGGCGTACTCGTCGTCCTTGAGTCCGAGTTCCTTGTACGGCTGCGCCACGTCCGGTGTGGCGACTGCGGTTGACACTGTATCGACGGACACGAGGAGTGAGTCCTTCCCTGGAGCGAATTGCCGAGGTCAGTCTATCCGTGCAGGCCGACAGGCTCTAATCAGTGTTCGTCGTTTGTGCGAACATGGCCTGGTGCATGACGAATTGGTCACTTCTGCCGGCTCCGCTCCCATCCCCCTGACCGAGAACGATCTGGACTTTCCGGGCGTCATCACGCCTCAGATGGTGGTCAAGGGGGTGGACGTCCCCAAGAAGGCCGTCGTCTGCTTCTTCGCCGAGGTGATCGAGTCCATAGCAGGTGACGGCAAGGCTCGGGTGCTGTCGATCCTGCGGTCCGAGCACGGCGAACACCCGGTCTACGAGATCGAACGCGCAGGTGAGCGTCTCGCGGTGTTCCATCCGGGCGTCGGTGCGCCGCTTGCCGCCCTCTTTCTGGAAGAAGCGATCGCACTCGGGTGCGAGGAGTTCGTCGCCGTCGGCGGTGCGGGCGCGCTGACCGATCAGCTCGGGATGGGCCACGTCATGGTCGTCGACAGCGCCGTACGCGACGAGGGCACGTCCTTCCACTACCTCCCGCCGGGTCGCGTAGTCGATGCGGACCCCGACGGCGTCGCGCTGCTGCAGCAAGTGCTGACCGAGGCGGGCATCGACCACGTCACCGGTCGGTCGTGGACCACCGACGCGCTGTACCGGGAAACGCGCAGCCGGGTGTCGCGACGCGTCGACGAGGGGTGTCTGACGGTCGACATGGAGGCGTCGGCGTTCTGTGCCGTCGCGAAGTATCGCGGCGTGCGCTTCGCGCAGTTGCTGTATGCCGGTGACTCGCTGGCCGCCGACTGGGAGCACCGCGGCTGGACCAAAGCGGGCACCGTCCGCGAGCAGTTGTTCTGGCTCGCAGCCGATGCCTGCGTGCGCTTCTGATTCCGCCGGCACGTCGCTTGTGGAGCTAGCACCCTTTCTGCCGAGTAAACCCCCTTCTTGCGGAGCTAGCCCCCGAATCCGCGGCTGATGTGGGGTGTCGGCAGTGCAAGAAGGGTGTCAGCTCCCCCGGAATTGCTATGCCGCAGGCGCCAAAAACGCCGCCAGTGCATCGGCGTACGCCGTGATGTCCGACGCGCCCATGAGCTCACGTGAGCTGTGCATCGCGAGCTGCGCAGCGCCGACGTCGACGGTCGACAGACCGGTGCGCGACGCGGTGATCGGCCCGATCGTCGAGCCGCACGGCAGGTCGGCCCGGTGGACGTACCGCTGCAGTGGCACGCCCGCCTGATCGCACGCCAGCGCGAACGCGCCTGCACCCGCGGAATCCGTTGCGTACCTTAGGTTTTGATTGACCTTCAGTACCGGTCCGCCGCCGAGTTCGATGCGGTGCGCCGGCTCGTGACGGTCGGGATAGTTGGGGTGCGTCGCGTGCGCCATGTCGCCCGACGCGCAGATCGAGCCCGCCATCGTGCGCAGGAACTCCTCACGCCCGCCGCCGCGTCCGAGCACGATCCGTTCGAGCACCGTGTTCAGCAGATCCGAGAACGCACCGCGGTCGGACATGCTGCCGACCTCCTCGTGGTCGAACAGTGCAAGCACCGGCGTGACGTCCGTCGGCGCGGCGACCGCTGCGATCAGCGCCTGCGTCCCGGCGTAACAGGTGCCCTGATTGTCGAGCCGGGGCGCGCTGACCAGCTCGGATCCGACGCCGACGATCGCGCTCGGGGCCAGATCGTGCGTCATCAGCTCCCACCCGAGAACGTCGGTCGGTTCGACGCCTTCCAGTGCGGCCACGTAGTCCACGAACGAGCGAGGTGAATTCCCGACTCCCCATATGGCGTTGACGTGTCGCTGCGGGTCGAGCGTGACGCCTTTGCGGTCCTCGGACAGGTGAATGGCCAGCTGCGGCACACGCAGAATCGGCTCGTCGACCTTGACGAGTACTTCACGCAGACTGCTGCCGTCGCGCACGCTGAGTCGACCGGAGATTCCGAGATCCCGATCGAGCCACGAGTTCAGCCAGGCGCCCCCGTACGGTTCGAGCCCGACCATCTGCCAGCCCGCCGACTCGAGGTCCGGGTTCTGCTTCACGCGCAGGTTGGGGCTGTCGGTGTGTCCGCCGACGATCCTGAACGGGCCATCGGCGTGAGTACTCCAGGCCACGAGAGACCCACCGCGGATCAGGTAGTACTTCCCCGGTTCCGTCGGCCACGCCTCGGTCTCCTCGACACGGACGAATCCGACCTCCTCGAGCTGTACCGACACCGTTCGGCACACATGGAAAGGCGACGGAGAGACGTCGACGAAATTGCACAGACCGGCAGCAGTGGCGTTGGAGGACATGGGAACCATTGTGTCAGCCACTGCGTCGAACAGAACAAGACCACATCGACCGTCGGGGGATTATATGAATTACCTTGCGCAACAACCGTTTACCGCAACATCTGTCGCGATCATCCGAATGAAGGTGATCGCCGCGTGCAAGAGCCGCGGGGTCGAAGTGACGACGATCGACGGGATGACGTTGAGGATGGAGTCGGGATTCACGATGGGACTGCACAACCTGGTGCAGCGGTGCAGCGTCAACGATCCCCGACATTGGGACGACATGATCGAGTTCCACGTGACGACGACGCTCGAATCGCAACGCCTTTCGGACCCCGAATACCTTCTCGGCATGCCCGACGACGAGTTCTACATGCGGCTTCGTGAACGAGTGGTTCCGCCCGAGATCTTGTCGATCGTGAACGAGTACTCGTACTCCAGCCCGTTGGTCGACGCGCCCGGTTCGCCACGGCGGGTACTCAACCTGTCGTTTCCGAACTTGGCCCTGAACGTGGCCGACCGGTTTCTCGCCAACCGAGATCTGTCCGCTGCGTGGGCATTCGGCCGCGAGAACACTGCGGCCGTGAAGTTCGAGACGCACGAGAGCATGCTGAAGGACGACGTCGCCGTCGAGGTTCGGCGTGGCGATTCGATCTACCTGGCGTCCAAGGTGGCGAACATGCCGCGCTTCCTCGCCGACGAACTGGGTGACGCCCCGTTCGGCGTGCTGTTCGCCGTACCGAGCGCATACGAAATCGATTGCCACCGCCTACGCTCGCACGACGAAGCGCTACGCGCGGCGGACCTGCTGCTCGAGCTCGCGGTCATGCTGTCGACCGACACCCCCAGCCAGCTCTCGAGCGAGGTGTTCTTCTGGCGCGACGCCGAGTACTGCCAGGTGTCCCGCAACGGCGTCGTCGAGCCGACAGGGCGTTTCGCCGACACGCTGCGCGAACTTGCCGACGGCTAGTGCGTTCCGGCCACCGACACCATGTGGGTCAGGCGTTGACGACCGCGTCGAGAGCCGAGTAGAAGATGCCGAGGCCGTCGTCGCTCGGGCCCGTCAGGGGCTCGGTGGCGTGCTCGGGGTGCGGCATGAGTCCGACGACGCGGCCGTTGGGCGAGCAGATGCCCGCGATCTCGCGCTGCGAACCGTTCGGGTTGGATCCGCTGTAGCGGAACACGACTCGGCCTTCGCCCTCGAGCTCGTCGAGGACGTTCTGCGGCGCCTGGTAGCGGCCCTCGGCGTTCTTGACCGGGATCAGGATCTCGGCGCCTACGTCGTAGCGCGACGACCACGCGGTGTCGGTGTTCTCCACCTTCAGCCACTGGTCGCGGCACACGAAGTGCAACGCTTCGTTGCGGGTGAGCGCGCCGGGAAGGAGGCCGACCTCGCATAGGACCTGAAAACCGTTGCAGATGCCGAGCACGGGCATACCGCCCTGAGCTGCGGTGACGACCGATTCCATGACGGGCGCGAATCGGGCTATGGCACCCGCGCGCAGGTAGTCACCGTAAGAGAAGCCGCCGGGCACGACGATGGCGTCGACACCCTTGAGATCGGCGTCGGCATGCCACAGGCTGACGGGCTCACCGCCGGCGAGGGAGACGGCGCGCGATGCGTCGACGTCGTCGAGGGTTCCGGGGAACGTGATTACACCGATGCGAGCGCTCATGCGAGACGGGTGACCTTCCAGTCCTCGATCACCGTGTTCGCGAGAAGCGACTCGGCGATCTTCTCGAGCTCGGCGTCGTCGACGCTGTCGTCGACCTCGAGCTCGAAACGCTTGCCCTGACGCACGTCGGACACTCCGGCGACGCCCAGCCGACCCAGCGCACCCGCGATGGCCTGACCTTGCGGATCGAGAATTTCGGCCTTGGGCATGACATCGACAACTACTCGGGCCACGAGGAAGCTCCTAGGAAAAGATGTTTACCGGCGGAAGAGAGTTTACGCAGGCCCTGCGACAGTCGCGAAACTGCGCATATGTTGAGTACATGCGACTGACACACTTCGGACATTCCTGTGTACTCGTCGAACTGAACGGCACGACCGTGCTCTTCGACCCCGGCAACTTCTCGCACGGGTTCGAGGGCATCACGGGTCTCGACGCCATCCTCGTCACCCACCAGCATCCGGACCACGTCGATCTCGAGCGGCTTCCTGCTCTGCTGCAAGACAATCCGGGTGCCGCGCTGTACGCCGATCCGATGACGACGTCTCAGCTCGGTGAGCGCTGGACGGCCGCGCACGCGGGCGACGTCTTCTCGATCGGCGGCATCCAGGTCACCGGCGTCGGCGGCACGCACGCGGTGATTCATCCCGAGCTTCCCGTGATCGACAACACGGGCTATCTCCTCGGCACACCCGAGAATCCCGGTCAGCTTCTGCATCCGGGCGACTCGTTGTTCGTGCCGGAACAGAAGGTCGACGTGCTGGCACTCCCGACGGCGGCGCCATGGTCGAAGCTGTCGGAGAACGTCGAGTTCCTGCGTGCGGTCGCGCCGCGGGCGGCATTCCCGATCCATCAGGCGGTCGTGGCCGAGCAGGCACGCGGCATCTACTACGGACGGTTCACGGACATGGCCGACGACGCCACCGAGTTCCGAACGTTCGACGCCGAAACCAGCGTCGAGATCTAGCCCACGTGCGCGCGAATGTATAGCCCTCTATACATTCGCGCGCACGGGGCCGTCAGGCCGCCCGGCGAATCCGGCGCACGTGCTCGTACACGGCAGGCTCGGCGCCGCTGTACAACGCGAGATCGACGGCGTCGAGCATCGCCTGATGCGGCCCACTACGGCCCAATTGCTTTGCGCTGACCGACAACCGGATCAGGCCGTCACGTCGCGCGGTGCGGCCGGCCCCGATGACGAGGGCGCGGCACCACCACGGTTCGGTCTTGAACCCCTCACCGATGCCGAGAACGCGCCCGCGCTGCACGGCCCCGGTCTCGAGGTCGTGGATTGCGCTGACACCGGCGATCATGCGGAACCCGGCGTCGGGCAACGCGGCCACAGCTCCGGGCGACGCGATCCACCGCGGCGCAGCGAAAACGCGCGTGCGCAGTCCGATCTCCTCCATCACGCGATCGGCGGCCATCAGGCGCAACCGCGCCTCGTGACGAGGCAGCGCCGCGAACTCCGCTCGCCGACGCTTCGTCGCAGCCTGGTCGTAGCCGTGCAGCACGATGGCATCACCCCGGTCGCGACGGCTACGCAGCCAGTCCTGCGTCTGCTCGTCCTGCGTCAGACGGTATTTGTCCTTCAGTCGTGGTGCGACGAGGAGTGACATCGCGACGCCGCGCTTGTCGAGTTCCTGCGCGAACTCGACGACGTTCTCGCAGGTGTCGTCCCTGATTCCGCTCACCGACACGATCAGTCGTCCAGACATGGCTCGAGCCTCGCACACCAGGGTGAACGAGGCTCGACAGTCGCGTGGCGACAGGCTAAACGGCGATGGTTTCCTTCGGCAGGATCTTGTCGATCGCGGCCAGGACCTCGGGCGCATCGGGTTCGGTGCGAGGACGGAAACGGTTGGTGACGACGCCGTCGGGCGAGATCAGGAACTTCTCGAAGTTCCACTGGATGTCGCCCGCTTCACCGTCGGCGTCGGCGGTCTTGGTGAGCTCGGCGTACAGCGGGTGCCGGTTCTCGCCGTTGACCTCGATCTTCTCCATCATCGGGAAGGTGACGCCATAGGTGGTGGAGCAGAAACTTTCGATCTCCTCGGCAGTGCCGGGCTCCTGGCCGCCGAACTGGTTGCACGGCACGCCGATGACCGTGAGTCCCTTCGACGAGTACTCGGAGGCCAGCTTCTCGAGGGTGGAGTACTGGGGGGTCAGGCCGCATTTCGACGCGACGTTGACCACGAGGACTGCTCTTCCTGCATATTCATCGAGCGAGGTGGGCGCTCCGCCCAACGTGTTGATGCCGATGTTCTGGACTTCAGTCATTCCCCGAACCTACCTGTGCGTTACCGCAAAAGGAGAACGACCCCGCTTGTAAGCGAGGTCGTTCTCCTGTTCTTCCGAACCGGGCGCCGGGGGGATTCGGCAGCGCCCGGCAGGTCTCACGCCTTCGCAGGCTCCTTCTCGAGGGACGGACGGTCGTCCTCGGGCAGATGGTCGTCGACCATCGTTGCCTCGTCGAACGGCAGGCCGCCGTCGAGGACGGTCTTGACTCGGGAGGCGTCGACGGTCTTGGTCCAGGTGCCGATGAGCAGGGTCGCGACGGCGTTTCCGGAGAAGTTCGTGACCGCGCGGGCCTCCGACATGAACCGGTCGATGCCGACGATCAGGCCGACGCCGTCGAGCAGCTCGGGACGGTGGCTCTGCAGACCGCCTGCCAGCGTGGCCAGACCGGCACCGGAGACTCCGGCCGCACCCTTCGACGCGATGATCATGAACAGCAGCAGCGAGAACTGCTCCGGGATCGACAGCGGCATGTTCATGGCGTCGGCGATGAAGATCGACGCCATCGTCAGGTAGATGGCCGTGCCGTCGAGGTTGAACGAGTAGCCGGTCGGAACCACGATGCCGACGGTGGTGCGCTCGACGCCGACGTGCTCCATCTTGGCGATCAGACGCGGCAGAGCGGACTCGGACGACGACGTCGCAACGATCAGCAGGTACTCGCGAGCCAGGTACTTGACCAGCTTGAAGATCGAGAAGCCGGAGACGAACCGCAGGATCAGGCCGAGGAAGCCGAACACGAAGATCGCGCAGGTGATGTAGAACGCGAGCATGAGCGTGCCGAGCTGGATGACCGCGTCGAATCCGGTCTTACCGACGACACCCGCGATGGCACCGAAAGCACCGATCGGGGCGACCCACAGGATCATCGTCAGGACACGGAAGACCAGCTTCTGCACCGCGCCGATGCCCTTGAGGATGCCTTCGCCCGACTTGCCCATGGCCTGCAGCGCGAAGCCGACGAGGATGGCGACGAACAGGGTCTGCAGCACACTGCCCGACGTCAGCGACGACAGCAGCGTCTCCGGAATGATGCCTGCGATGAAGTCCATCGTGCCGCCGGCCTCGTGCGCGGCATTCGCGTACTGGTCGCCGGAACCGCTGGCGGGGATGTCGAGGCCGGTACCCGGCTGAATCAGGTTCCCGACGACCATGCCGACCGCGAGGGCGATCGTGGACATCGCGATGAAGTAACCGAGGGCGAGGCCACCGACCTTGCCGACGCTGGCCGCGGCACGCACCGATCCGATGCCGAGGACGATCGTGCAGAAGATGACCGGGCTGATCATCATCTTGATCAAGCTGACGAACAGAGTTCCGAGAACTGCGAGCTCGACCGCGAAGTCCTTCGCCGTCAGACCGACGATGACGCCGCCGACGACGGCGATGATCACCGCGATGTAGAGCCAATGCGTCTTGTCGCGCTTCTTCTTGGGTTCGGGAACCGGGTTGCGGCTTCCGTCAGCATCGATGCTGGTAGTCATGGGTATGTCCTTTGTGACTAATGGAGTGAGTTGGATCACGCCTTGCTAGAGGACGATGGTGGTAGATGCCGTGACCGATGTCACGAATACGTTCATTCTGTTCACAGGTTCGAGTTACGAAAGAAGGCACCGCACGTGGCCAAGCGCCCGACGAGCGTCGCAGGACAGGTTCTGGTCCTGCAATTGGTCGTCATGGCCGTCGTCGTTCTCGCGGGCGGCGTGCTGACGGTCGTCCACGAGCGCTCGAACAGCGACGACGCGACCCGACGCGAGGTTGTCGCGATCGCCGCGAGCATCGCGAACGAGCCGTCGACAGCCGAGGCCATCTTGTCGGACGATCCGACCGGCCGATTGCAGCCCGAGACCGAGAAGATCCGCAGCGTCACCGGCGTGGACTTCATCGTCGTCATGGCGCCGGACCGCACGCGGTTCACGCACACCACCGTCGATCTGATCGGCAAACCGTTCAGCGGGAACATCGACCGAGCGCTGCAGGGCGAGACGTTCACCGAGACCTACGTGGGTTCGCTCGGCCCGTCGATTCGGGCGGTGACGCCGGTGACCGACTCCGCGGGCACGATCGTCGGACTGGTGTCGGCCGGAGTCACACGAGCCAAGATCAGCGACCAGTTCTTCCAGGGCCTACCGCTGATCGTCGGTGTCGTCGTCGCTGCGTTCGTCGTCGCGACTGTCGGGTCCGTTCTGCTCGCGAGAAGGTTGCGACGCCAGACCCTCGGACTCGCTCCCGACGAACTGCGCTCGATGTACGAGCATCACGACGCCGTGCTGCACTCGATCAGCGAGGGCCTCGTCGTGTTCGGCCGCAAGAGCAGCGCGGAGATCGTCAACGACGAGGCGCGACGGCTCCTCGATCTCCCCGACGGCCCGGTCCACCGGGCCGATCTCCCGGAATCGTTGCAGCAGATGAAGTCCGGAACCGTGCACGGCGAGCTCCACGTCACCGACAACCGGATACTCGTCGTCAACCAGGACCCCGTGATGTGGGAGGGCCACCGTCTCGGAGATGTTCTGACCGTGCGAGATCGCACCGAACTGCAGGCCGTCATGGGTGAACTCGACTCGGTGCGCAGTTTCGCGGAGTCGTTGCGCTCACAGGCGCACGAGTCGGCGAACCGCCTGCACACCGTCATCACGATGGTCGAACTCGGGCGGCCGCAGCAGGCCGTCGAATTCGCGACGGCCGATCTCGAACTCTCCCAGCATCTGATCGACCGGCTGATGACGGCAGTGAGCGAACCCGCCCTCGCGGCGTTGCTCCTCGGCAAGGTGAGTCAGGCCGCCGAGCAGGGCGTGGAGCTGTCGGTCACCGAGGACACGGCGCTCGATCACGCGGGTTCGGTGACGCCTCGCGAATTGGTCACGCTGGTGGGCAATCTGATAGACAATGCAATCGATGCGTCGAAGGAAGCCGAACAACCGTGGGTCGAAGTGACCGTGCGCGATTCGGCGTCCGAACTACTCGTGCGAGTCTCCGACAGCGGGCCGGGAATGCCCTCCGACGTTCTCGAAAGAGCGCTGACGCGAGGCTATTCCACCAAGTCCGGGTCGCGCGGCCTGGGCCTCGCGCTCGTCACCCAGGTCGTGCGTCGCTATCACGGCACGCTGACGTCCGAGATCACGTACGGGTCGGTCCTGACGGCGAGGATTCCATTGTGATCCGGGTGCTGATCGTCGAGGACGAGGTGCTGATCGCCGAGGCACACAAGAACTACGTCGAGCGCGTGCCCGGGTTCACCGTCGTCGGCATGGCGCATACCGGACAGGCAGCTTTGAAAGCCGCCACCGAGGCCGAGGAGCCCGTCGACCTCGTGCTTCTGGACATCGGACTGCCCGATTCCAACGGCATCGACGTCGCCGCCGCTCTGGGTGGTCTGCGGCCGAGCCCCGACGTCATCGCGATCACGTCGGAGCGAGATCTGTCCGTGGTGCGGTCGGCCGTCGCGCACGGCGTCGTGCTGTATCTGCTGAAGCCGTTCACGTTCGCGGCGTTTCGCGACAAGCTCGAACGCTATCGCGAGTTCCACGACGCGTTGCCCGCGGGTGAGAACGCGGCGAGCCAGCGCGACATCGACCGCGCGATGTCGCGTCTTCGCACGGCCGACGAGCGGGCGTCGTCACCGAAAGGCATTGCGCCACAGACGATGGACGGCGTCACCGCCATCGTCCGTGACGCGCCGGGCGGTTTGAACGCGTCCGAGGCCGCCAAGCTCGTCGGCGTCTCGCGCGTCACGGCGTGGCGCTATCTCGAACGCCTCGCCGACGACGGACTCGTCACGCGCAACACCGAATACGGCCGCGCCGGGCGCCCGCAGGTGCGGTACGTCTGGCGCTGACGCGGTCGTGAGTGCGAATGTACAGCGGGCTGTACATTCGCACTCACGATGCGCCGGTCTGCTCCACGATCCAGGCGTACTCGAACGCCGCTTCCTTCCACTTCTCGTACCGCCCGCTGACGCCGCCGTGACCCGCGCTCATCTCGGTCTTCAGTAGCAGCTCCGAGTCACCGGTCTTCGTCGCGCGCAGCGCCGCAACCCATTTCGCCGGCTCGACGTACAGCACACGGGTGTCGTTGATCGACGTGATCGCGAGAATCGACGGGTAGTCCTTGGCTTCGACGTTCTCGTAGGGGCTGTAGGACTTCATGTAGTCGTACACCTCCTTGTCCGCCAGAGGGTTTCCCCACTCGTCCCATTCGATGACCGTCAGCGGCAGCGACGGGTCGAGGATCGACGTGAGCGGATCGACGAACGGCACGTTCGCGAGAATGCCGTTGAACAACTCGGGGGCGAGGTTGGCGACGGCACCCATCAGCAGTCCGCCCGCGCTGCCGCCGTCGGCGACCAGATGTTCCGGCGACGTACGTCCGGTGGAGATCAAATGCTGTGCCGCGGCGACGAAATCGGTGAACGTGTTCTTCTTCGTCAACGTCTTGCCGTTGTCGTACCAGTGCCGGCCCATCTCGCCGCCGCCTCGGACATGCGCGACGACGAACACGATGCCGCGGTCCAGTAGCGACAGCCGCGCCACCGAGAACGCCGGATCCATCGACGCCTCGTACGAGCCGTAGCCGTACAGCAACGTCGGCGCCGGGCCGTCGGGCACGTCCTTGCGGCGCACGATCGACAGCGGTATCCGCGTGCCGTCCGACGCGACCGCCCAATCCCGTTGCTGCACATAGTTCGACGCGTCGAAGTCACCGAGTACCGGCTGCGACTTGCGGAGCAGCAGCTCCTTTGTCGACAAGTCGTAGTCGTACACCTGCCCGGGCGTGATGAACGACGTGTACGCCAATCGCAGCAGAGGCTGCGTCCATTCCGGGTTCGATCCCGATCCGACGGCGTAGAGCTCCTCGTCGAATTCGAGCTCGTGGTACGTGCCGTAGCCGGTGGAGTCGAGCGGCCAGACAGCCAGACGCGTCAACGCTTCCCGGCGGTAACCGAGTACGAGATGATCGGCGTAGGCGTCGACGTCTTCGAGCCGGACGTCGGCGCGGTGCGCAACGAGCGTCGTCTGCTGCGTCGGGTCGTCGACGGGTGCGTCGGCGAGGATGAAGTTCTCGGCCTTGGCTCCGTCGGTGCCCCACCCGTTCACGGATCCGTTGTGCAGGACGAGGAATCGATCCTCTCCCTTCACGACGGCGTGCTCGATGCTGTACTCGACGCCGTCGACGCGCGGGAGCACGACACGGAATTCACCCTCGGGGTTGTCGGATTCGAGGACGAGGCATTCGGACGTGATCTTCGAGCCGACCCAGATCATCAGGTACTTCTCGCTGCGCGTCGATCCGAAGCCGACCCAGTAGCTCTCGTCCGGCTCGTGGAAGACCGTGACGTCCTCGTCGGTCGACGTCCCGAGCTTGTGACGCCACACCGTGTCGGGCCGCCACGACTCGTCGACGGTCTGATAGAAGACGTAGCTGTGGTCGAACGACCAGGTCGCGCCGGGTGCTGTCTTCTCGATGACGTCGGGCAGCATCTCGCCGGTACGAAGATCCTTGAACCGCATCGTGTAGCGCTCGTCGCCCTCGACGTCCACCGAGAAGGCCAGCAGGTTGCCGTCGCGGCTGATGGAGAACGCGCCGAGCGCGAAGAACGAGTGCCCTTCGGCTTCGACGTTGGCGTCGAGCAGGACCTGCTCGCCCGGCACGTTGTCGGACAGTGAAGGCGGCGTCCAGTCGTCGGGAGAGTCGACGGGACAACGGCATTGGAGGCCGTACGACTTGCCCTCCTGCGTGCGGGAGTAGTACCACCAGTCCCCCATGCGCGTCGGCACGGACAGGTCGGTCTCCTGGGTGCGTGACTTGATCTCGTCGAAGATCGCCTGGCGCAACGGTTCCAGACCGGCGGTCTGCTGCTCGGTGTACGCGTTCTCGGCTTCGAGGTAGGCGATCACTTCGGGATCGTCTTTGTCGCGCAACCATTCGTAGTTGTCGACGAAAGTGTCACCGTGGTGCGTCCGCTCGTGCGGAACCTTCTTGGCGACGGGAGGAACGAGTGTCACGGGTGTACCCAATCGTCGAAGTTGAGGCCCGAGATGCGTTCGTAGGCCTCGATGTACCGTGCGCGGGTCGCCGTGACGACGTCGTCCGGCAGGGCCGGAGGCGGAGTGTCGCCGTGGCGGTCCCATCCGGACTCATCCGTCAGCCAGTCGCGGACGAACTGCTTGTCGAAGCTCGGCTGCACCTTGCCCTCCTCGTAACCGTCGGCGGGCCAGTAACGTGAGGAGTCCGGAGTCAGAACCTCGTCGGCCAGAACGAGATTGCGGTCCGCATCGAGACCGAACTCGAACTTGGTGTCCGCGAGAATCACGCCGCGGTCCAATGCGAAATTCGCTGCACGCGTGTAGATCTCGAGGGTGTCCTCACGCAGCTTGAACGCGAGTTCTTCCCCGACCTTGTCGACGACGGCCGCGAAGTCCACGTTCTCGTCGTGCTCACCGAGGGCAGCCTTCGCCGCCGGGGTGAAGATCGGTTCGTCGAGCTTGCTCGACTCGACGAGCCCTGCGGGAAGCTCGACGCCACACACCGCGCCGGTGCGCTGGTAGTCGGACAGTCCCGATCCGGTCAGGTATCCGCGGGCGACGCACTCGATCGGCACCATCTCGAGCCGCTTGACGACGAGAGCCCGTCCGAGAAGTTCCGCCGGGATGCGTTCGTCGCGCGGGTCCCCGGCAAGATGGTTGACGCCACCCAACTCCTCGAAGAAGAACACGCTCATTGCCGTCAGGACGCGGCCCTTGTCCGGGATGGGTGTCTCGAGAACGTGGTCGTAGGCAGAGATTCGATCGCTGGCGACGAGGAGAAGATGGTCGTCGTCGATGACGTAGAGATCGCGGACCTTACCCCCGGCGAGGTGTTCATAGCTGCTGAGTTGTGGACGCACGAGACCAACCCTATCTGGGTGTGCTCGCACGGTCTGCCCGTGTCGAGGAACAATGGTTGGTGATGGCAACGAACCAAGAAGTGCCCGATGTCGGTTTCCGGTCCGAGCGAGGGCCGATTCTGATCGCCCTGATGCTCAGCACGTCACTCGTCGCGCTCGACTCGACGATCATCGCGACGGCGGTGCTGACGATCGTCGGCGATCTCGGTGGGTTCGGTCAGTTCCCGTGGCTGTTCTCGATCTACCTGCTGGCCCAGGCCGTGTCCGTCCCGATCTACGGCAAGCTGGCCGACCTGTTCGGGCGGAAGAAGGTCATGCTGTGGGGCATCGGGGTGTTCCTTCTCGGATCGATCCTGTGCGGCCTCGCGTGGTCGATGCCCGCCCTCATCGCGTTCCGCGCCGTGCAGGGACTCGGCGCAGGCGCGGTGCAGCCGATGTCCGTGACGATCGCGGGTGACATCTACACGTTGCAGGAACGCGCCAAAGCGCAGGGCTATCTGGCCAGCGTCTGGGCGATGAGCGCGGTCCTGGGGCCTGCACTCGGCGGAGTCTTCTCCGAGTTCCTGTCCTGGAGGTGGATCTTCTTCGTCAACATTCCGCTGTGCCTGCTGGCGGGGTGGGTGCTGATTCGTCGCTTCCACGAGGGCGCACTCGACAGAACGAAGCCGAAGATCGACTACGCGGGTGCCGCCCTGCTGACGATCGGCGCCGCCGCGGTGTTGCTCGGCCTCCTCGAAGGCGGCCAGTCGTGGGCGTGGGCGTCACCGATCAGCATTTCCATCTTCGTCGGTGGCGTCGTCGCGCTGGCGTTGTTCACGTGGCAGCAGACGCGCGCCGCCGAGCCGATCCTGCCGCTCTGGGTCTTCACGCGTCGTGTACTCGTCGTCAGCAGCCTCATCTCGCTGCTGGTGGGCGCCATCGTGCTGGGTCTGACCTCGTACGTTCCGACGTTCGTCCAAGGCGTCCTCGGTACCGGTGCCATCGTGGCGGGTTTCGCAGTGGCGACGCTGACGCTGGGTTGGCCGATCGCAGCGTCGCTGTCGGGCAGGTTCTATCTGCGCTTCGGGTTTCGCGCGACGGCCATGACGGGTGGAACGATCGCGGTCGTCGGCGCAGGGGCGACCACGCTGGTCGGCTCCGAATCCCCGATCTGGATGATCGCGGCGGTCTGCTTCGTCGTCGGCCTCGGCATGGGTCTCATCGCCAGCCCGACGCTCATCGCCGCCCAGACGAGCGTCGAGTGGGAAGAGCGTGGTGTTGCGACGTCGACGAACATGTTCGCGCGTTCGATCGGAAGTGCCGTCGGAGTCGCGGTGTTCGGTGCCGTCGTGAACTCGCGAGTGTCGGGCGACCCGGATCCGGCGCAGCTGTCCGACGCCGTTCATCTGGTCTTCGTGGGTGTCTTCGTGACGGCGGTCGTCATGCTCGCCGCGGCGGCGCTGATGCCCAAGGCGGCTTCGCCGCACGTGCGCGCGAATGTTTAGTGCCTTCGGGTCATTCCGCAGGCTCCACTCCCGCCCGCTGTACATTTCTACTCACGACCGGTGCACGTACCCGCGCGACACGAATTCGACCGTCAGCACGACGGCCAACGTCTGGGCCAGCAGCAACCCCGTCAGTACGAGGATCTGCACCGCACCTGCTTGAATCGCCGAACCACTGGCCAGCAGCACACCGACGAACGCGCCGGGCAGTGTCACGAGTCCGACGGTTCGCGTCTGGTCCAGGCCAGGCAGCAGCGCGTCGCCAGCCGTCGGCCGGACGACCTCGAGCCGTGAATCTCGTTCGGACAGGCCGAGGCTGAGCGCGGCCTCGACTTCACCGTGACGCTCGGTCAACGCGTCGAGCGAGCGTCGCGCAGACAGCGACGTCGCAGTCATCGTGCCGCCGAGGATGATTCCGCCGACGGGAACGATCGCGATACCCTCGGCCGGGACCACGCCGGTCAGCAGGCACAGCGGGACCACGACGCCTATGCCCACCGCGAGTGGAATCGTGAGCCACAGGCCGGAGCGACCTGCTTCCGAGCGCCGGATCGACGTGAACGCTGCGGCCCCGAACATCACCAGCAGTACGAGCAGCGACGACCACAGGTGTGCCAGTGCTGCAGCAAGAATCAGCGAGATCGCTGCCAGTTGTACGAACCCACGCAGCGCAGCCGTCGGAACCGTGGATATCCGCCCGATCGACGACCACCAGTAGACCGATGCCGCGAGCAGCACCATGACGACGCACAGAACGGCAAGCGGGAGACCGGGTTCGGCCAGTGAAGAACTCACGCGGGCATTGTCCCTCGTGAAGTCGCCTACAGCCCCACCCGCTCCAGCATCGCGTCGAATTCCTCGCTTGCCTCGGCCTGACTGCGGCCGGCTTCGAGGGCGCCGTTGTACACGGCCAACGCCTCCTCCTGATACTTCTTGTACTTCTCGAGCCACTGTTCGGAGTTCGCGCGCCAGTAGCCGATGATCTCGAATTGCCGCACGGGATAACCGAGTTCCTTGCGGAAGTACTTGCGCACGACGCGTGACGACGACGCCTCGCCCGCGAACCAGACGTAGCCTTCGCCGTCGGGTAACGCGTAGTCACGGACTGCGCCCTCGAGCACGCTCGCGCAATCGCCGTTGCCGGAACCGATCCGCCAGTCGTAGGTGACGTCGCCCTCGGTCTCGAACTCCTGGATGTCGCCGCGTTCGAGCACCTCGACGATGGCGTGCGCCTTTGCCCCACTGGGCAGTTCCTCGACGATCCGACCCAGCGCGGGCAGTCCCGTCATGTCGGCCACGAGCAACTGCCACTCCGCGGTCTCGGGTAGGTCGTACCAGCAGCGGGGGCGCGTCCACAGCACGACCTGACCGACGGTGGCATTCAACGCCCACGTGGCTGCGACGCCTCCTTCGTGTGCAACGAAGTCGATCACGAGAGTGCTTGTCGCCGAATCGATTCGACGCACCGTGTAGTTGCGGCCGTCTGGCACGGGTTCGACGTCGTGGTACCACCATTGACCGTCGACCTCGGTCATCGCAGGTGGGCGGTCCTCACCGTCGCGCGGGAAGAAGATGGTGACGCATTCGTCGGGCTTGCCGTTGGAGACGTACTGCGCGACGTCGCCGCCGCCGAACGTCACCCGGACCATGTGCGTGGTCAACTGCTCGACCGCGACCACTTCGGCGAAGTAGTACCCCTTGCCCGTCATCGAACCTCGTCTTCGGTAGATCTGCGCGTGTGCATGGTTAGCCTACGCTCACTATCGATGCTCGGTACACGAGGACCTCGGTCGACGGCCACGGTCGCGCCGGCATACAGACCCGCCACCAACGCCGTGACAGCCGCGCGACCCTGGTCGTCCTCGAAGAACACGATCTCCCGTACCGGACGACTCTCGACGACGTCGGACACCACAGTGAGGGAATAGTCGCCCGCGACGATCGTCGGCAGTTCCGTCACGTCCGCTTCGACCAGTACGTCGTCGAGGACGTGTTCCGTGCCGACGTGACCCAGCACGCGTTCGACGTCGCCGCGACGGAGCTGGTCGACCAGCACATCCGGCATGCCCGAGTGATCGAGGAGCACGATGCTCGCACCCAGCCGTTCCAGCGCACAGAACGCGACGGCGAAGTCGACGGCACCGGCTACCAGGACACCCACTCGAGTTCCGTGGTCGACGCCCGAGCGGTGCAGACAGGCGGCGAGATAGTGAGCCGAGTCCGACAACGAGCCGTAGTCGACGGCGTTGCCGTCGGCAATCAGAGCGACGACGTCGTCCGGTGCGTCGTCGAGACACTGTGTCAGCGAGCGACGAACGGCCGTCGTCGGTGCACCGCCGGGATCGTTCACTCCTCGTCCTCACACTCGATGAGCCGCTGTCGACGCATCCGAGTGTGACACATAGGGAAGGCAACCTTAACTTCCCGGGCTTCATCGCGACGCTCGCGAACGCCATCGAGGTTGAAGCTTGGAGCGTATAGTCGAGGTGTTGCATTTCGCACCGACCTGTCACGACGCATTCGAGGATCCACCCCAGTGTCCACTCCCCTGCCGCCGGTCGACGAGGTCGAGTCCTTTCTCGCCACCTGTTCCGAGATCGAATCGATCACGTTGCGCGACAGGATCTTTGCGACCGATCCCGTGCCCGTCCACGACATGGCAGCGCGCCTTCGTGTCGACCCGGAACACGCTGTTCGGATCGAACACCGCTCACGCACCCGGGCATTCGACGAGCTTCGACGGCTCCCGAGCCTGCGAGCGCTCGGGGACTGCATCCTGAAGGTCGCCCGTCCCGTCGCCTCCCTGTCTCGCGTCACCCACACGATTCCCGACACGAATCGCACGATTCCCTCATTGCGTATTCCGCTGTGGTCTTTGATCTCTCGGATCGACGATCGCCTGTCCGTCGAATCCGGCTGGGTCTTCTCACCCACGCGCGACGCCGCCCGCGACGAACTCTCCGCCGTCGTCGCCCGCAACTCGACGATCGACGGCATCACGCCTCTCCGCGCCGTCGCCGAGCACTTCGGTATGCCTGCAGCGGAATTGGAGGACTTCGCAGCCGGGTACCGTGTGCTCGACGGCAATCTCGTCCCGCTCGACCTGCCGGTCGCCGGTCAGCTGGCGTCGATCCTGGCGTCGACGGGCACGCCGACGTCCATGCCGGACCTGATGGACCGTATGCAACCGACACGGTCGGCCTCCAGTGTCCGCAACGCCCTCGTGACCGATGCACGATTCGTCAAGACCGACCGCACCCTGTGGGCGCTGACACGCTGGGGTATCCCGCCGTACGTACCCATCCACCGCCAGATCGCGAGCATCGTCGACGACCGCGGCAGCATCGAGATCGACCGCCTCGTCGCGGAGATCACGGGTTCGTACGACGTCAAGGAACAGAGCATCCGAACCTATGCGTCCACAGGCGATTTCGTGACCGAGAACGAGATCGTCACCCGCCGTCGACATTCCTACACGCCGCGCAAATCGCCGTCGAAGACCAAACACCTGTACCGCGGTCACGGCGTCGTGCGATGGCGTACCACCGTCACGGCAATCCATCGCAAAGGATCGGCGTTCAATCTGCCGTCGGCACTCGCGGCGCTGCTGAACGTCGGGCCCGGCACGCCCCGTTCGTTCGACTCTCGGCTCGGTAGTCAGTCGGTCATGTGGGTGTCGGTGCAGGCCCGATCGGGGACGATCAAGCGTTTCGTCGACGACCTGGGTCTCACCGAGGGCGAGGACATCTTCCTCGAATTCGGCGACGACGGGACCTTCGACGTCGTCAGAGCCGACCTGCCCCATACCGATCCGGCAACCCGAATTCTCGGTCTGATCGGCCGCCGCGCCCACGACGCCGCCGACGACTCGACGGTTCTGGCCGAGGTCGCCGACGCCGTGTGGCTTCCGAACGACGCAACGCGCGACGAGTTGATGTCGATCTTGTCCTCGCGCAAGGAATTCGAGCTGCGGGGTGCGGTCGAACACCTACCCATCAGCCACGCGTAGCGAATTCCACCACCGTCGATCCCCAACCGAGCGAGCCGAATCGCGGCTCTCCGTAACCACTCTCGGAGACCAGCGCCCGAAGTTCGCTTTCGGTACGTCGGCCTGTGCCGTGCAGACACAGCTGCAGCAGATCGCTTTCGGTGTCGTGATCGTCGGTCGTCGCCGGATCCAGCAGGTCGGTGATGACGACGACCCGCATCGCCGACGCGCCGATCGCGCGTAGCAGCACCTGCGCGTCGGCGTCGGGATGCAGGTCGAGGACGTCGACGACGATGGCCAGATCCACTCGGTCACCCAGGACGGTGAACTCGCTGGCGTCGATACGGACGACGCCGTCGCGACGGGCCTCGGACACGTCGGCGTAGTTTCGCGCATTCATCGCGGGCAGTCCGACCAGATTGATGCGCAGGTCGGGCCGTAGCCGCGTGAGCGTGTCGGCGTAGACCCCTGCACCTTCACCGTAGATCGCGACGACCTCGACCCCGTCGAAATCGACGGCATCCGGCAAGGCCGGCGCACGGTACACGGCGCCGAATGCTGCCTCCTCGTGGAAGTCGTCGAGAAAGCCCGGCTCGCGCTGCTTGTCGACGAAACCGTGCCCGACGGCAGCCGATCCCGTGCGCACCGACTCGAGCAATCCGAGAAACGCCATGTCGAGGCGGGTATGGATCTTGTCGAAGTGCAGTGCCTGGCTCAGGAACGTGTCCTGATCGGCGAGAACGGAACCCGTGTCCGTCAACGCGTACCGACCGTTGTCGACGGTCATCAACCCCATCACCGCGAGATGCCGGAGCAACTTCGCCGTCGCGCGTGCGTCGGTGGAACATTCGACAGCGATCGCCTCCGCAGAGTCCGCACCTGCGTCCACCGCAGCGAACACACCGACGGTCACGGCAGTGCGAAGCGCAAGCGGCGGAAGCAGTTCCGACATCTCGTGTACGGCGTCCGCCGGATCGGATTCCACCGCGAGCGGTTCGCGATACCGCCAGTACCCGGCGATCTCGACGAACTGCTTGTCGATCTCGCGGTCCTGCTTGGCCCAGCGTCGCAACGGCTTGATCGTCGACGCCTCCCCGGCAACCCACAGATACGGCTGCCCGGACCGCCACTGCGCGCCCTGCACGGTCTCGACGAGGCGCGACCGACCGTCGGCCTCCGACCGGTACAACCACGTGATATCCACGTCCGCAGCACAATTCAGCTCCTGCCGGTGCGACGGTTCGGCAACCTCGACGACGACGGTCGCCGGCATGTCGGCAGGAAGTTTTTCCAGACAGTGCGCGATGGCCGGCAACGCCGTCTCGTCCCCGGCCACGAGCATCCAGTCCGCACCGATGGGCAACGACGACGAATGCTTCGGTCCCGCAACGAGAATTTTCTCCCCCGGCTGGACGCTGTACGCCCAGTCCGATGCAAGACCTCCCTTGTGCGCGGCGAAGTCGACGACCAGTTCACCTGCCGCCTCGTCGAACCGGCGAACCGTGTAGGTGCGGCTGTACTGGAACGACCCGGCAGGCCAGTCGACGGTTCCGTTGTCGAGGTTGCGCGGAACCTCGAAAGGCAATGCACCCGTGGAAGGGTCGACCGGCAGGACCTTGATGTCGTCGTCGAACCCGTTGCTCCGCACCGGAGGAAGCTCGACACCGTCTCGCACATGGCGATCCAACGACGGACCTCCGAGAACGACGCGACGCATCCCGGGCGTGACGTCCTCCACCGTCAGAACATCGAACTCTCGCATGCAGATCGGAAAGATCTCGACCTCGCGTACGGTCCCCGCCATCGAACTTCCTCTCGTGTGTTCTCAGTACTCGCCGAGCGCAACCGCGACCCAGTGGGACACGGTCGGATCGGCTGCGAGCGTCGGGAAATCGACGTCCGCAGCGCCCGCGGACCGCCATCGTTCCACAAGGCCCATGATGCGGATCGAGTCCAACCCTTCGTCGAGCAGATTCAGCTCGTCGTCGATCTTCTCGGGTGACCGGTCGAGTGCGGTGGCGATGTCGCCGATGACGGTCTCGCGGGTGAGCACAGTGGTGAGTCCTTGTCTTTCGGGACTGAAACAGTCTTCTTACTTGGCGAACATGGTCTGGACCTGGTCCAGCGTCGAGATCACTCCGTCGTAGTCCGGCCGGTAGCTCGTCGCCGGAAGCTCGAACACATTGCCCGACGCGAATGCAGGCAGGTTCGCGTACGCCGGGTCCTGCTTCAGCTCGTTCAGGCCGCGTCCGGCGACCGGAACGACGATGACGACAGGCGCGGTGGCGACGTTCCCGAGCAGCTCGTTGCTGATGATGAACGAGTCACCCGATCCGTAGAGTTCGGGGTTGTCCGCCTTGGTCAGCACGTCGTCGGGCTCGAAGCCCACGGTCTTCAGCAGTTCCGGCAACGTCGCGGTCTGCGGAATGAACGCCGGCTCGTTCGTGCTCAGCGACAGGAAGTACGCGACGGGGGAACCCGGAACCGTGATGGCATCCTCGACCTCGGCCACCTTGTCCTCGTAGGCGTCGAGCAGGCCGTCCACCTTGTCGGATTCGCCGGCCGCGTCGGCCACTGCCTCGAGCTGCCCCTGCCAGGTGTTGACCGACGACGGGATGAGGACCGTCGGGGCGATCGCGGTCAGCTGATCGTAGGCCTCGTCGGCCTGTACCGCCGAGATACCCTGCCCGCCACCGATGATCAGGTCGGGCTCGGCCTGCGCGATGGCCTCGATGTTCAGCGCTTCACCTGCGGGAAGTTCCTGGGTGCCTTGCGCCTGCGCCTTCTCGGCCCACTGCGGCGGGAAGCCGCCGTCGAGGTTGGTGACGCCGAGCAACCGGGTGTCGGTGATCGCGATCGGCGCGTCGAGGGTGAAGAGGTAGCCCGCCAACCCTGCCGACAGCACGGCGATGCGCTGCGGATCGGCGGGAACGGTGACGTCGCCCTTGTCGGTCGAGACGACGCGCGTGTCGCTGCTGCTCTCGTTCGTCGTGGCGCTGCCGTCGGATTCGGCATCGCTGCTGCTGCACGCCGTGAGGCCGATGGTCACCGCAGCCAATGCCGCGACGGCCCGTAGACCACGTCGTCGAAACTGTGTGTCAGACACTGAAAGATCCTTCCGAGATCATCGTTGTGTTCGTGTTCCCCGACCGGCTTCTAGTGCCCATCGGAATCCTTCTCGTGTGCCAGCAGCGGCACGATCGAACTCCAGCCCCCGGCGGCCACCATCCCGTCGTGGTCGGCATCGACGGCGTGGACGACGAGTTCGCCGTCGTGCACGCGCGTCCACCGATCGGCGAAACCGAGCGGTGACTTCGAGCGCTGGGCCTCGAACAGCGTCAGCGTTCCCCGATATGTCGGCGATGTCGCATTTCTCAGCAGGGAGGCAGTGTAGGCGAAGTTCGCACCGATATGGGGTGCTAGCTCGGGCGCTACGGTTTTCGCTGTCCGCACGGTATCGGTGGACGTGTGTCCGTCCGCAGGTTCGCTGTCGATCAACCCGACGAAGCCGACGGATTCACCGAGCGCATCCAGCCTGGCCGCCATCGCATGGGCCAGCACTCCTCCGAACGAATAGCCGAGCAGGTCGTACGGACCGTCCGGCTGTTCCTGCCGCACCGTCTGCACGTACAGCTCGACCAACTCGTCGAACGTGTGCGGGCGCTCCTGGGGCAGCTGCAGCCCGACGACCGGCCGATCGATCCGTGCAGCCAGAGGCGCGAACTGCCACGCGACACCACCTGCAGGATGGACGCAGAACAGCGGGTCACCCGTCGCCGCGGTCGGGAACCGCAGGAGGATGTCGTCGCCCGAAGAGCTTCCTCCGGCATCGACGAGATCCGCAATCGACGAGACGGATTGTCGCGCAATCAAATCCGCGATCTCGACACGAACACCGAAGTCGCGCTCCACCCGGGACACCACGCGCATGGCGGCGAGCGAGTCACCCCCGCAGTCGGCGAAACCGTCGTCCCCGCCGATGTCGTTCCAGCCGAGCACATCCGAGAAGATATGTGCGACGCGGCGCTGGGTGTCGGTCCGCAACGTACCGGCGACGTCGCGACGCGGCGGCTCGGGAAGAGCAGCGCGATCGAGCTTGCCGTTGATCGTCAACGGGATGTGGTCGACGACGACGATCCGAGACGGCACCAGATGCGTTGGAACCGAATCACGAAGCAGCGCACGTAGATCCGCAGACTCACCGGACGCGACGACGTAGCCGATGAGCCGAGGAATGCCACTGTCGTCGCGGACCGTGGCGGCAGCCCGCTCGACGCCGGGCAGCGACTCGAGCGCGGACTCGACCTCACCGAGCTCGATGCGCATTCCCCGGATCTTCACCTGTCTGTCGACGCGGCCGAGATACTCGAGGCGACCGCCGGGCAGGTAGCGGACCAGGTCACCGGTCCGGTACATACGCTGCCCCGCCGCGAACGGATCGGCGACGAACACGCTCGACGTCTGTCCGACACGCCCGAGGTAGCCGTGGGCAACTCCGTCACCGGACATGTAGAGCTCGCCCGAGGCACCGACCTCGACGGGCCGGAGCCCCGAATCGAGCACTCTCGCACTGGCATTGCGCACTGGACGACCCAGGCACGGTGTCTCGCTGTCGGCAACCGCGGATCCCATGGCGTTGATGGTGAACTCGGTCGGTCCGTACAGGTCGTACCCGTGGACGCCGTCCTGCTCGCGCAGCCGCGTCCACAATTCCTGCGGTACTGCTTCGCCGCCGAGCATCACCAGTACCGGCGCCCGCTCGCCGTCGAGAAGCCCCGCGGCGATCAGTTCTCGTGCGTAGGAAGGTGTCACGTTGACGACGTCGATGCCGACGTCGCGGTAGTGCCCGACCAGACCGATCGGATCGGCCCGCGCCGCCTCGTCGACGACATGCACGTGATGGCCTGCCACCATCCAGAACAGTTCCTCCCACGACATGTCGAACGAGAACGACACCGTGTGGGCGATGCGCAGAGTGCGCCCACCGACGGATTGCTCTGTGGGACGGAAGATCTCGTCGCGGTGATTGTGGTACATCGCCGTGAGTCCGCGGTGCCCGACCTGGACGCCCTTGGGCTTTCCGGTCGAGCCAGACGTGTAGATCACGTACGCGAGCTGGTCCGGATGAACTGGTCCGGCGATGCGGTCCGGGGAGACCGTCGGCGGCGGGGCGGAACCCGACAGAACAGAGCGCACCGCGGGGTCCGACAGGTCGAGCACGTCCACACTCGCAGGGAGCGCCGCGATGACGGCTGCGACGTCGTCCGAGGAGGCGTCGACGGTGACGACCGCGGCCGCGCGACTGTCCAGAACCAGTTCGACGTGTCTCGAAGCCGGATGCGCACGATCGAGTGGGAGATACGCTGCGCCGGCACGCATCACGGCGAAGATCGCGACGACGTGATCGGCGATGCGAGGCAACAGCAAGGCCACGACGTCGCCCGCGCCCACTCCCGACGCGGCGAGCACCGACGCGAGCGCAGTGACCCGGTCGTCGAATTGCCGTGCCGTCAGCGTCTCGGTGCCACACGTCAATGCCGGACCGTCGGGTGACGCAGCGGCACGCCCCGACAGCAACGCGTCGATGCTTCCTTCGCGATCGCCCGGGCCAGGTATCGGAATGCGGGCGGGTGTGAGCGGCGTCGACTCCGGGTCGTCTCTGTCGCGGCCGGTGTCGGCAACCGTGACTGCGCCCGTCACGCCGACCAGCGCACCGAGCATGTCGGCGACGACGGACGACAGCGCACCGGCCGTCGCGTCGTCGACGAGTTCGGGCCGGTTCTCCAGCGTGAGTTCCATTCCGCCGCTACGACTTCGCGGGTCCACGTCGAGTGTGACCGCATAGTGTGTCGCGTCGAACGCCTCCGCGTGGGTGATGCCGACACGCTCGAACACTCCGGCTCGATCGGCGTCACCACCGACGTTGCGGAACACCATCAGGGTGTCGAAGAGCGTGTCGAAGCCCGCGGCGCGCGAGATCTCACCGAGCCCCAGGTGATGGTGGTCGATCACCGACGCCTGGCCGGTGAAGACGTCGCGCACGAGTTCGCGCAGCGTCGTTCGCGGCGACATCGTGACTCGCACCGGGACCGTGTTCAGCGTCAACCCCACCATGCGGTCCGCGCGCGGCACACGCGGATCACGACCGGACACGGTGGTGCCGAACACGACGTCGTCTCGGCCGGTGACTCTGCGCAACGTCAATCCCCATGCAGCCGAGACGATGGCGGAGACGGTGATTCCCAGGTCGGCGGCCAGGGCGGTCACGGCGTCGCGCACCGTGTCGTCGACTCGCCGAGTGTGCCGGTTCGGCACGGACATGGCTCCTCGGCCGTTGCGGCGAGCGACGATCGTGGGTTCGTCCAGATCGGCGAGGCGACGCGCCCACGCTGCCCGCGCCGCGTCGTCGTCCAACGTGGACAACCGTCGCAGATGCTCGGTGAAGTCGGCCGCCGGTTCGAGAACCCGCAGCGCCGCGTCGACGACGTCGTCGTCGGTCGTCTCGGGACCCGCCAGTGTCCTGGCGACGCCGTACAGCACGAACAACTCGCCGAACAACACACCCTGCGACCACGCATCGGTCAGCAGATGATGTCCGGTGACGATCAATTGTTCGGTCTTGGACGCAACTGCAACGACCGCGCGCAGCAACGGCCCCCGATCCAGCCGGAACGGGCGGGCGAACTCGTCTGCGGCAACGGCATCGAAGTCGGCCGACGACTCCACGAACTGCTCGTCCACGACGACGGCTGCCGGGCGAAGGATCGACACCGGCTCCGCGAGCACCGCGTGCGTGAACACCGCGGTCAGGTTCGGATAGCGCCGCAGAACCGCAGCCACGGCGATGTTCAGCGCCCGAAGGTCGATCGGTTCGGCGAACGTGAATCGGTGCTGCACGTGGTAGCTGTCGGCGCTCTGCCCGCTGGTGACGGACTGGAAGTACATTCCGCGCTGCAAAGGCGTCAACGGAAGAACCCGCTGCCACCCCGCATAGTCGGCGTCCAGCGTCTCACGTTCGGCGTCGCCGACCTCGACCAGCTCGGTCGACGTGTCGTCGGCCACGCCACTGCTGCGGATGGCCGCCTCCGCGAGGTCTACGAACGAGTGCGACTCGAACACCGAGGCGACCGAGGCCGTGACGCCGCGCCTGTCGGCGGCCGCGACGAACCGCACAGCGGCGATGCTGTCGCCGCCCGCTGCGAAGAAACCGACGTCGGGAGCGACCTCGGTACCCAACACCTCCGATGCCGCGGCGAGAAGGTCCCCGAGAATCGTCGATGCGGCCCGATCTCCCTGCGCCACAGTCTCTTCAGTCTCTTCCCGACGACGAGGCACCGGCAGTGCACCTCGATCGAGTTTGCCGTTCAAGGTACGAGGCAGAGACGACAGGACCGTGATCGATTGCGGAAGAAACTGATTCGGCACCGTGGCGGCGAGTCGTTCACGGACCACGTCGCCGTTCGGTTCGATTCCATCGACGGGTACGACGTATCCGAAGAGCCGGACCGTACCGTCGGCGATCTCCGCGACCTTGGCGGCGGCGTCGGCGATGCCGTCGAGGGCCCGCAGAGCCGACTCGACGTCGCCGAGCTCGACTCGGAAACCGCGGACCTTGACCTGGTCGTCGGTGCGTCGCAGGTACTCGAGCCGGCCGTCGCGCTTCCGTACGAGGTCACCCGTGCGATACAGCCGTTCACCGGCCTTCGACGGGTGCGCGACGAACCGTGTCGCGCTGTGCGACGGCCGATTCAGATAGCCGCGTGCCACCTGCGCGCCCCCGAGGTACAGCTCTCCTGCCGCACCGTTCGGCACCTCGCGCATCCACTCGTCCAGAACCCGCGCGTCGACGTCGATCCACGGGGACCCGATCGTGACGGGCGTTCCCCTCCGGAGTTCGGCGGCCGTGGCCCACACGGTGGCTTCCGTCGGGCCGTACACGTTCCAGACCGTGTCGCCGACGGCCGTCAACTGGTCGGCGAGTTCGGCCGGGACAGCTTCTCCGCCGACGAGCACACGTATGGAACAGTCCCGCAGGCTACCGAGCAGCAGGCGCCACAGCGACGGTGTTGCCTGCACGACAGTCGCGTTCGCCTCGGCGATCACCGCTGCGAGCTTCGGTGGATCGACGACGGTCGTGCGCGGAACGACGACGACGGACGCGCCGACGATCAACGGGCACAACAGTTCCAGTACCGCGATGTCGAACGACACCGTCGTCACGGCGACGAGGGTGTCGGACGACCGGATCCACCCCAGCCGAACCGCGGCGTCGGCGAACGCGGCAAGATTCGCCGTCGTCACCATGACACCCTTGGGCTTACCGGTGGTACCGGAGGTGTGGATGACGTAGGCAAGTGCGTCGTCGGCCACCGGCATCGGGGGCAGAACGACGTCGGACCGGCGCTCGACATCGACGTCGTCGACGAGGACCGCGGGCAGGTCGATCCACGACACCGCGTCGACGGTGGCGCGCTGCACGAGAACGCACGTCGGCTTCGCGTCGTCGATCATGTACTGCAGGCGCTGCCGGGGGTAGTCGACATCCAGCGGCAGGTACGCCGCACCGCACCGCAGGACGGCCAACAGGGCCGTCGGAAGGTCTTCGTCACGACCGACCGCGACGCCGACGACCGAACCGGGCCGCACACCGCGGACGGTCAGAACACGCGCTGTCGCCTCCACACGAGACGCGAGTTCGCCGTACGTGAGGAGACGGTCACCGGCGACCACGGCGACGCCGTTCGGGTCGTGCACAGCACGATCGTGGAACCGCTGGATCAACGACTGCGGAACGGATTCGCGCACAGGCGAATACAACAGGTCGTCTCGACCGGATCGCGACAGCGGTTCGTCGGAGCGTTCCAGTACGTCGTCCAGCGAACGGATGATCTCGGCGGCGAGGTTCCGGGTGGTACCGACGTCGAACAGATCGGCCGCACCGCCGACGGCCACCTCCATACCGTCCCGGCTCTCCCG
This sequence comes from Rhodococcus sp. Eu-32, assembly GCF_003336925.1. Lineage (NCBI taxonomy): Bacteria > Bacillati > Actinomycetota > Actinomycetes > Mycobacteriales > Nocardiaceae > Rhodococcus > Rhodococcus sp. Eu-32. The sequence continues at coordinate 63,438 of NZ_QGNK01000013.1, forward strand.
CAACCACACTGCGACGTCCATACGGGCAGGTGGGTCGACGGGTTCGAGTTCGATCGCCGTCGCCTCTCCCCACCGCATCGAGTCACCGCGAACCTCGTGGCCGACCATGGTCTGGAACAGCGGGTGTCTGCCCAACAGTCGCTGCGGCGCGACCGCGTCGACGACACGATCGAACGGAACGTGCTGATGTTCGAGTGCAGCCAGAGATGTTGCACGCACGCGTTCGAGCACCTGGGCCGGTGTGGGGTTGCCCGACAGGTCGATTCGATGAACGACCGTGTTGACGAGGTAGCCCACGGTGTCGCGGAAACGGCCGTCGCCGAGTAGTTCTCGATCCGACACCGTCGTGCCCAGCGGTATGTCGACACCTGCGCCGAACCTGTTCCACGCCAGTGCGACTGCGGCCTCGAGGATCATCAGCGGGCTGACCCCGTGACGGACGGCGGCAGTGCGCATTCCCCGGGCGGTCTTCTCGCTCAGTGCCGTGCGCACGCCCACCGAACGATGCGACGCGTCTCGCGGTCGAGGCCGGTCGGTCGGAAGGTCGAGTTCGGCAGGAAGATCGGCGAGCGCACTCGACCAGTACTGCACCGAGTCCGACGGGGTGTCGGCCTGGGCCGCGAACTCCCAGAACGACGGTGCACCGGTGTCGAGCCTGGGCACCTGCCCTGCGAGCCGCTGCTCGTACGCGCGCCCCAACGATTCCAGGACCACTCTCACCGACGATCCATCGATCGCGATGTGGTGCACGACGATCACGAGCACGAGCCGGTCACCACTACCGCGAATCACGCTCGCGCGGGCCGGTACCCGCCGTTCGATGTCGAACACGGCATCGGGAGCGGTGAGGAACGACTGGACGGCCTCCTGCATGTCCACCGGGGCGTCGACGATCGTCAGCTCCGGAATCTCCGACTCACCCCGGACGTGAGGTCGTGGGTCGCCGCCGGCGTCCGCTGGGTAGCACGTCCGCAGAATGTCGAAGTGCACCAGAACATCACGCCAGGCATCACGTAACGCGTCGACGTCGACGGGACCGGCCAGTTCGAGCACGACGGGGACGTCGTGTGCGTGCGAACCCGGGCCCAGCCGTTCGAGTATCCACAGACGCTTCTGCGCCGAGGACACGACCGGCTCGACGGTGGTCGATTCCGGCGCCGGCGGGACCGCCAGCGTACGCGACAGTGCTGCAATCGATCTGGGCGTGCGAGCGTCGAAGAACTCGGCGACGGTGACTGCAATCCCCACGCGACGCAGGGCAGCGACCGCACGCATCGCGGCGAGCGAGTGTCCCCCGCGGTCGAAGAAGTCGTCGTCGACACCGATCGGTACCTCGAGCACGGTGGACAGCTGCGTCGCGACGATCTCGGCAGTCATCCGATCGGCCGCCGACGACGGTACGACGGACGCGACTCGGGCGGTTCGGCGCGGTGGAAGCGTCGGGATCGACGACGGCACGAAGTCCGAGGCCGGCCGTTCGAGGTCGACGATCATCTCGCCGAGAATCTCCGAAAGTGACTGCACGACAGTCCGAACGACGTCCGTACCGACTTCGTCAGGATCGTGATCGACGACGAGCGTGAATCGGTCTCCCGGGGGCGCGAGCAGCGACAGCGGATACTGCGTGACGCTGACGTTTCCGATACCCAGGATGCGCGTCTCCGCAGGCGGATCGTCGTCGGCACCGAACGCGCCGGGATAGTTCTCGAACACGACGAGCGTGTCGAACAACGGACCACGGCCACGGGAGTCGGCGCAGGATTCGATCTCCGACAACGGAAGTTGCTGTGCGTCACCGAGGTCGTACTGTTCGGACTGGCTTCGCTGCAGCACCTCGCGCAACGGGCGCGCATCGAGCTGCATACGGACCGGCACGGTGTTGCTGAACAGACCGACCATCTCTTCGACGCGGTCGAGGTCCGACGGCCGGCCGGAGACGGTGGTGCCGAACACCACGTCGTCCCGCCCGACGAGAGCGCACAGCACCGCGCTCCACGCGCCCTGCACCAGAGTGTTGACGGTGAGGCCGTTCTCTCGGGCGAGACCAGCCAGCGCCTCACCCGTCGACGACGGAAGTTCGACGGGGATCGACGACCCGGCCGTTCCGGAATCGCCGGTCCCGCGGGCGACGATCGTCGGCTCCGTGACTCCGGCGAGCCGGGTCCGCCACAGTTCCCGCAGTGTGGTGTGATCCAGCCGGCTCAACCAGCGAAGGAAGTCGGCGTAGTCGGCGGCCGGTGCACGTCCCGCCCCGCCGTGGTTGTAGTGCTGCACCAGCTCGCGCAGCACGATGGGTGTGGACCATCCGTCGGTCACCAGATGGTGGGCATTCAGAACGAGGCGGGTGCGATTCTGCGGCAACAGCACCACGTGTGCAGCGAGAAGCGGACCGCGTCGGACGTCGAACACCGCCCTTGCGGCGCGGTTCTGCACGAGAGCGGCGACGGAGTCGGCGGCACGCCTGGACAGCGTGCGCACGTCGGTCACGTCCCAGCGAACACTCTTGTCGCGTGGAATCGATTGAACCGGCTCGTCCACTCCCTCGAAATGGAAGCCGGACGCCAGGTTCGGGTGACGGGACACGACCGCGTCGAATGCGTCGTGCAGTCGACGGGGGTCCAGGTCGCCGTCGAGGTCGACGACGGCCGTCAGGGTGTACACGTCACGTTCGGCGTGGCGCGCGGCGTGAGCCAGCAGACCCGCCTGCAGCGGCGACAGCGGCAGCAGAGTGTCCAGTGGGCCGGTGATGGACTCGAGTTCGTCGATCTGGCGCTGAGTGACCGACACCGTGCCGCAGTCCACCGCGCTCAGTCCACCGTCGAACACGGCGGCGTGCACGGCGAGGCTTTCCAGCGCGTCGGTGAACGACGACTGCAGCGAGGCCACCGCGTCGGCGTCCAGAAGTTCGCTCGCCGCGGTCCATTCGATCACCAGGTTCGAGTCCTGCGCGAAGACGTTGACGGACAACACTTCCGACAGTGTCCGACCGTGCGGTTCGACGACTCCGAAGGCTTTGCCCGGCGCGGAACGCCAGCCGGCACCCGACAGACCGGTCGACGCGCCCAGGTAGTTCAGCACGATCTGCGGTGCGGGCACCGACGCGAGGTCGCGTCCCGCGTCGTCCAGGAACCGCAGGACGCCGTACCCCACTCCGCTGTCGCGGCCGCGTCGGCGATCGGTCTTGACGGCATGCAGCATCTCGGCGAGAACGGCTCCACCCGAACGTGCTTCGGCGAACCGATCGTCCGCCGAGACGCACGAACCCGGCACCGTCACGGGATATTCGGTCGTGAACCACCCGACGGTCGAGCCGCGGCCGCGACGGTCGCCGTTTTCGTTGTCCCGACCGTGGCCTTCCATGAGGACCGGGAAGTCGCCTCGGTCACCGAACGAGGTGCGCACCGCAAGAGCGAGTGCGACGAGAAGAACTTCGTCGGGTCGAGCGCCGTACTTGGCGCACAGGTCGAGGACTGCAGCTGCGACGGCACCCGACGTCGTCGTCGTGGTGACCGACGCGGTCGCATGGGTGTCGACGCCAGGCCGTGGCCCGGTCTCGGTCAACACCGCACGATTCGACGTCAGGACTGCGGACCAGTGACTCAGTTCGTCGAGATAGCGGTGCGCCGAGGCGCGATCGGCGAGTTCACCCGCACGATACCGCCAGGACTGTTCGTCGGTCCTCGCGAGTTCACGGTCGGACGCCGTCGCCACCAGGTCTGCGACCAGCACGCTCCAGGACACCGCGTCGACAGCGAAGTGATGCACGACGGTCAGCACCCGGTCCGGACCGTCCACGACCCGAATCACGCCGAGCCGCACCATCGTTCCGGCAACCGGGTTCAAGTCCTGCGCTAGTTCGCGCGCGAGGCACGCGGTTCGAGTTCCTGCGTCCGCGCTCGTCATCGGCCCGAGTTCGGCGACCTCGGTCGGGTCGACGGACTCGGGAATGTCCACCGATTCCGCGTCGCGCACCGTCATTCGCAGGGCCGCATGGCGACCGAGCACGGTGCGCAGTGCGGCCTGCAGCTGTTCGACGTCCACGTGCTCGTCGACCTCGACGGCAGTCCATTGCGCGTACGACGCCACCGCATCGAGCGTGTCGACGGACAGCGCGTTGCGCATGACGGGAGTCGTCGGGGCGGGACCGACGGCGATGTCGTCGTCGACGTCGTCGGCACGCCGCTCGAGTGTCCGAGACGCGGCGGCCAACGCAGCGAGGTCACGCCCGGACAGAATCTCCTTCGGTGTCAGCACCACTCCGTGCCCGCGCAATCGCGCGCTGATGGCGATCGCGCCGATACTGTCCCCGCCGAGGGTGAACAAGTCGGAGTCGACGGAGACGTCGTCGTGCCCCAGGACCTCACCGACCACAGCACACAGCGCGAATTCGGCTGGGGTGCTCGGTGTTCGGTCGACCGAGACCGGACCGGACGCCGACGGCGCAGGCAACCGGGCACGGTCCACCTTGCCGTTGACGGTGACGGGCAGTTCGTCGAGTACGACGACGGCCGACGGAACAAGATGATCGGGGACCCGCGTGAGCAGTGCGCGTCGGACGTCGTCACCGCTCGTGTCTCCGTGGGCGGTGACATAGCCGACGAGCTTGGCGCCTGCCCCGGACCCGAGGACGACGGCAACCGCGGTCCGCACCGAGTCGATCTGTGCGAGAACCTCTTCCACTTCCCGCAGTTCGACGCGATGTCCCCGGATCTTGACCTGGTCGTCGGCGCGACCGAGATACTCGAACCCGGTGGCGTCGTCCCAGCGCGCGAGGTCGCCGGTGCGGTACATGCGACACCCGGGAAGGGTCGGATTCGCGACGAACCGGTCGGCGGTGGCACCCGGTCGATCGAGGTATCCGCGCGCGAGCTGCGGGCCGGCCAGATACAGTTCGCCGACTTCGCCGTCGAGCACGGGCCGAAGCGCACCGTCGAGCAGGTAGGCCGCGGTTCCGTCGAGAGGACGACCGATGCGTACCACGCCCGAGTCGACGTCGTCCGAGATGGCGTCGACCGTCGCTTCGGTCGGTCCGTACATGTTGTAGACGCGGGCCGCACTCGCCCCCAGCACTGCGGCGAGCGCGGGAGGCAACGCCTCACCGCCGACGACGACGGTGTTCACGCCGGATTCGGTCAGTCCCGCGTCCACGAGGAACGACGCCATGGACGGGGTCGTGTCGACGACGTCGATCGCGTCGTCCGCGAACTTCTCGATCTGCAGGTCGGCATCGCGCTGAACGTCGCTGTCGTACAAGAACACTCGGTGGCCGTCGAGTATCCACAGCAACGGATCGAGCGAGGCGTCGAAGGCGAACGACGTGGTGTGTGCGACGTGCAGCCGGCGCCCGCCCGCGCGTGACGCAGCATCGGCATAGACGCTGGCACGCTGACGCGCGACGAGGTGCGCCAGGCCGCCCGCGCGTACGACGACGCCTTTGGGAGTACCCGTCGAGCCGGACGTGAACAGCACGTAGGCCATGTCGTCGGGTCGGGACGCGGCCGACTCCCCCAGTCGGACTGCGTCCCCGGTCAGGTCGTTCAGAGGCAGGACGTCGCAGTCGACTGCCACCGGCGAAGTTTCGGCACACAGCATCAGCACCGGCTTCGCCTGGGAAGCGAGCGCGTCGAGCCGTTCGGTCGGGTATGCCGGGTCGAGCACGACGTACGCCGCGCCGACCTCCCACACGGCGAAGATGCTCGCGACGATGTCCGCGCTGCGTGGCAGCGCCAACGCGACGATGTCGTCCGCACCGACACCGCGGCGCCGGAGCACCCCTGCGATCGTGCCGACGCGTTCTCCGAGTTCGGCTGCGGTCCAGTGTGTCTCGGAATCGACCAGCACGACCTCGTCCGCATGACGGACGACCATGTCCGCGAACACCGTTCGCACGGGCGGCGCGTCGCGCACCAAGGGAGGCGGCGTCCACCCGGCGGGAATCCCCGCGCCGCGCAGGTCGACGTCGGCCAGCGTCGGTCGTTCGGGAGCGCACAGCGCACCGACGAGCTCGGCCAGACCCCGCACACGGGCCGCCGCGGCCTCGGCGGACACAGCCCTCGCGTCGACCTCGAAGCCGAGCAGCATCCGTCCACCGTCGAGGGGCGTGGCCGTCAGACCGAGTTCCTCGGGCGGACCACCCGCGACGTTACGCAGCGTTCCGACCGCCCCGGCGAAGTCGAGCTCGACGTCGAACGCTTTCAGGTTGATACCGACACCGTGCAGCAGCGCACCCGCGCCAGGGGCAGAAAGGTCGCGCACGATGTCTTCACCGCGATAGCGCTGATGGGCTCGCAGCTCGCCGAGAGCCGCGGCCACCGACGTCGCGAGTGCTCGGACGTCGTCGGTCAAGGACACCGACACACGCAGCGGCAGCACGTTCACGGCCATCGACGGGGTGGTCAGTGTCGCGCGCGTGGTGCGCACCATGATCGGCAGGGCAAGGACGACATCGGTGGTCTGCTGCAGGCGGGCGACGAAGCCTGCGTACGCTCCGATGAACACGTCGGCCCACGTGCAGCCGATGTCCTCGGCGATCGACCTCAGCAACGCCATCCCGTCCGCCTCGACGACGGCGCGCGCGGAGTGCGTCCGCGGAGCCGACCCGACGTCGCCGGTCGATCGTCCGCGCAGCTCGGGAAGCGGACTGAGCCGCCGCGTCCAGTAGTCCCGATCGGAGGAGGCGTCGTCGGATTCCCGGTACCGGACGTCCTCGGTGACGACGTCGCCGAACGAGCCGAACGGATTCGGGCGCAGCGTCTTTCCAGTCACCGCCGACGTGTACCGTGCGGCGAGACGGCGCGAGATCATCGCAGCGGAGTAACCGTCGACGATCAGGTGGTGGTAGAGCTGAACGCACCAGACCTCGGTCTCGGAGAGCCGAAGAACGGTGTAGACGAAGAGTTCTCGATCGACCATCTCGCGGGCTGCCTCGGCCGCATCCCGCCGAATGCGCGTGACGTGTTCGTGGGCTGCAGCGTGGGGATCCGCCTGGCCGGTCAGGTCGACGACCGGAACGTCGACGGCGTCCGCCGGTTCGATCCACTGCCGCGGCCCGTCGTCGGATGCCACGAAGCGGAGTCGCATCGTGTCCGCCTCGGCAACCGTGGCGCTGATGGCGTCGATCAGAACCGACACGTCGATCGGCACGCCGTCACCGGACGCGTCGATCTCGAGCACCTCGCCGACGAGGTAGTACGGCGAATCCGGTTCCAGCCGTTGCGCATTCCAGATACCCAGCTGGGCGCCGGTCAGAGGCATCAGTGCCGCTGCGGTGTCGGTGCGGTGCTCTTCGACGAGTGTCATCGTGATTGGCTCTTCTTGTCGATCTTGCCCACCGAGGTCGTGGGGAATTCGGAGACGAACTCGAACTTGTCCGGAACGGTGTACGCAGCCACCTTGCGCTCGGTACGAAGAAATGCCCGCAACTGTCCCGCCGTCGGCTCGTCGGAATCGGGGTCACGGCGGATGACGAACGCGCAGATCTTCTCTCCGAGAACGGGATCGGGAATGCCGACGACCGAGACGTCGTGAATCTTCTCGTGCGCGAGCAGATGGTTCTCGACGACCGCAGGCGCGACCTTCTCACCACCGCGGTTGATCTGATCCTTGCTGCGGCCGACGACCTGGAGGTAGCCCCTGTCGTCCTGGACGACGATGTCACCGGTGGTGTAGAAGCCGTCCATGGTGAACGCAGTCCGATTGTGTTCGGGGGCACGGAAGTACCCGCGAATCGTGTACGGTCCGCGTGTCTGCAGATGCCCCGGCATTCCTGTCTCCACCGGCTGCCCAGCATCGTCGACGACGCGTACCTCGTCGCCCGGCGAGATGGGCCTTCCCTGCGTGCCGAACACGGTGGCGTCGTCGTCGCCGACGCGGGTGTAGTTGACGAGCCCCTCGGCCATCCCGAAGACCTGGGTCAAAGAGCAGCCCAGTTCGGGGCGAACCCGGCGAGCGACTTCCTCGGTCAGCTTCGCGCCGCCCACCCACACCGAGACCAGCGACGTCAGATCGCGTGCCCGGCGCGCCGACGAGTTGAGCCACGCCATCAGGACCGGGGGCACCAACGCTGCGTGCGTGACCGCATGCTGCTCGACCAGGCGCAGGCACGTGTCGGGCGACGGATCGGGCGCCATCACGACGCTGCCGCCGACGGCGACGACACCGAGCAATCCCGGGGAGCTCATCGTGAAGTTGTGCGAGATGGGCAGTGCCGCAAGCATGACGGACGTCTCGTCGATCTCGCAGATGCGCGCACTCTCGCGCACCGAGTAGAGGTAGTCGTCGTGCGTGCGCGGGATCAGCTTGGGCGTGCCCGTCGTTCCGCCGGACAACTGCAGAAACGCGATGTCCGACGGCAACGCACGCGTGCGCCTCGGCACGGCGTCCGCGGTGGCCCACGGCGGCTTTCCGACCGGCACGACGACGGTGACCAGATTCGGTACCGCAGAGCGGATCTCGTCCGCGATCTCGGTGTACGAGGTCGACCCGAAGCGGTCGACGGTGACGTACGCCCGGGCGTCGGTGGCGCGGCAGAACTGTTCGATCTCGGCTCGTCGGTGTGCTGCGAGCGCGAAGACGGGTAACGCACCGAGCTCGAACAGCGCGAAGACGACCTCGACGAATTCGCTGGTGTTCGGCATGTGCACCACGACGCGGTCACCGCGGCCGATACCTCGCGCGTCGAATTCGCCTGCCACCGCTTGGACGCGATCGGCCAACTCGGCGTAGGTCAGCGCACGATGGTCGTCGACCACCGCGATGCGCGTCGAATACGCGGACACGCTGTCCGCCAACAGATCCGAGTGCGTCTGCCCCGTCCAGTAGCCCTTGTCCCGGTAGTCGGCTGCGAACTCCTCGGGATAGGGCACGACACCGTCGAGCACCAGCGGCGTGAGTGTGTCCACCGACGAGCTCATCGTGCGACGCCCGCTGCCACGGGCTGACGGGCGAGCGCGTCGGCAACGTCCGTGGCGGTGACGACCGCACCGCACCGCTTGGCGGCGTAGGTCGCCGCCATGACGTGCTCGTCGCGCGAGAAGTCCGCGGTCGCGTCGAGCACGAGGAACGGGCAGACATCGGACATGAAGGCCTCTGCGGCACTGAGCATGCAGCCCATGTGCGCGTAGACGCCCGTGACGATCAGCTGGTCACGGCCGTGATGGCCGAGGAGCTCACGAAGGTCGGTGCGCTGGAACGCCGAGTACCGCCACTTGGTGACCTCGATGTCGCCGCGACGCGGAGCGAGCGCGTCGATGACGTCGGTGTCGCGTCCCGACCCAAGGCCCGGCCCCCAGAAGTCCGCGAGAATGCCGCGGCGAGAGGGATGTTGGTCGCCGGGTTGCATCGTGTACACCACCGGGATGCCGAGATCGGACGCCTGTTCTCGCAGTGCCGAGATCCTCTCGACGACGGGTGTGATCAGCTCGGGCGCGTCGGAGTACGCGTCGATGAAGTAGTTCTGCATGTCGTGGATGAGCAGCGCCGCCCGGTCGGGGTCGAGCTCCCAGTCGACGACGTTGGCCGGAACTTCGTCACGGCCGGGAATCGAGTAGCTCGTGATCTTCGGAATTGCCATGGTCGTCCCTCTCGTTCGTACGAAAATCGGTCTTCGATCGGTCGATGGTGTGGTGTGGCGGCTACACGGTTCGGTGCCTGCTCCACGCGTCCCACAGCTCGCTGTAGCGTCCGCGTCGCTGCATCAGATCGTCGTGAGTCCCCTCCTCGACGACGGTCCCGTTGTGCATCAACAGAATTCGATCGGCCTGCCTCGCCTGGTCCAGGCGATGAGCCACGATCACCGCACTGCGACCGGACAACGCCGCGTCGGCTCCCCGTTCGAGAACTCCCGCCCCTGCGCTACCTGCATCGGCGGTGGCCTCGTCGAGAATTGCGACCGGCGGGTCGGCGAGGACGAGTCGTGCGAGGGCCAACTGCTGCGACTGCAGTGGCGTGAGCTGATGTCCGCCTGCACCGACGACCGTGTCGAGTCCGTCGGGCAGCAGGTCGACCCACTCGCGTGCGAACACCGTCTCCAGTGCCGCGGTCATCCGTGCGTCGTCGGCATCGGGATTTGCCAAGGCCAGGTCGTCGCGCAACGGCCCGGCGAACACGTGAACGTCCTGGGTGATCAGGGTGATCCGCGTGGCACGTTCGGTGTCGGGGGCATCCGCGATATCGGCCGAACCGAAGGTCACCGTTCCCGTCGCAGGCGTCCGCACACCCGCGAGCAACGCCGCCAGCGTCGACTTTCCGGACCCGGACGCGCCGACCACCGCGATCGTCTCGCCTGATTCGACGCGGATGTCGATGTCGTGCACTACCGTTCGGCCGGGCCGGTAGCCGAACGAGACGCCACGCGCCGCGAGGACGCCGCTCTCCGGGAGAGCCGCTTTCCGATCGCGAGTCGGGTCGTCGACCCGGATCACCCCGACGATCCGTGCCAGAGACGCCAGGGCGGACTGCAATTCGTCGATGACGAGCAGCACGTCCTCGATCGGCTCGAACAGACGCAGGAAGAACAGCATGGCCGTCGTCGTCGCGCCGACCGTCAACGCGTCGGTTCCGACGAGGTGGAATCCGATGATCAGCAGCGATGCCATACCGATGAACTGGGCGGTGTTCAGACGGCCGTAGAAGCGGTTCTGCACGATGCGCGCCCGCATCGTCCACCGCACCACTTCCCAGGAGTGCAGGCCGACGCGGCGCGCGAGCGTCGGCGCCAGGTCGTACGCGTGCACCGTGCGCAGACCCTGCACGGCCCCCAGAACATGCTGCGCGCGCACGCCCATCGCTGCCCGCTCGGCTGCGTAGATCTCCGGAGCGTTGCGCAGATACCACCGCACGGCCAACGCGTAGATCGGCACGACCACCAGCAGTGCGATCAGGAATCGCCAGTTCAACGCCGTCAGTCCCACCGCAGTGAGCAGCACCGTGAACAGCGACGTGGACAGCGCGGGGACGACGTTCGTGATGGCGTTCGACACCTCGTCGACGTCATCGGTCGCCCTCGACACGAGATCTCCGCTGCCTGCCTCCTCGACGTGCTCGAGCCGCAGAGCCAGGCTGGAGGTGAACATCTTCTCGCGTAGCCGGGCCAGCACCGTCTCGAACAGCCGCGCCGACAAGACGACGCCGAGCGCACCGATGGCGGCGAACCCGAGCGCCGCGGCCACCATCACCGATCCCAGCAACCAGATACGGCCGTCGGCATCGCCGGCCACGACCGTGTCGACCATCGAGCCCAGCGCCCACGGCGCCACGAGACCGAGCGCGGCTCCGACCGTCATCGTGACCACGAGGACCGCGGCCCGCGATCCCTGACCGGCCAGCGCGAGACGCACTTCGGCCACCACGGCTGCCGTGTCGGCGATGGGCAGCGTCGTCCGTTTCGTACCGGTCGTCATCGCGACACCTCCACTGCTTCCCGACGGCTGCCGAGGTCGACGACCGTCGTTGCTGCGGCCAGCACTGCAGGTGACGACGTGAACACGATCGTGGTTCGTCCCGTCCGCGCGAGACCGATCCGTTCGGCCACCGCGGCCTCGGTGACGGAGTCGACGGCCGACGTCGGATCCAGAAGCACGAGCACCTCGGGGTCCGCAGCGAGCGCGCGCGCCAGCGACACGCGTTGCCGCTGTCCCCCGGACAGCATCCGTCCGGCTTCGCCGACCGGCGTGTCCAGGCCGTCGGGCAGCACGTCGACGATGTCGTCGCACGCCGCTGCGAAGACGGCACGTGCGATGGCGTCGGAACCGTGGTCGCCGTCGACTCCGGATGCGATGTTCTCGGCCACGGTGCCCTCGAAGAGATCGCTCTCGTGCGGTGCGACGAGCAGGGTTCGACGGCGGTCGGCGTCGGGTAGATCTGCGACGTCGATTCCGCCCACGGTGACTGCGCCGCCGGGTGGAACCATCAGCCCGGCGAGCATGTCGGCGAGTTCTGCGGTGGTACGCGCGTCGGCCACGACGGCGACGAACTCGCCTTCGGCGATTCGCCGATCCACGGTGTGCCCGGCGTCCAGGACCACGCCGTCGAGACGGATGTCGAATCCCGTTGCTGTGTCGCTTCTTTCGGTGCCGCGACGCGCGGGAGGCGCCTGCAGGACGGTCAGCACCCGTTCGGCCGACGCCACCGCCTGCGCCCAGATGGTGCCCGCGTTCGACGCGAACGCCTGCAGCGGACCCATGACGAATTGTGTGACAGCGACGACGGTGATGAGCTGGCCGACGGTCATCGCCCCGCCGAGAGCCATCAGCCCTGCGGCGACGGCAACGCCGGCGATGAACAGGCCTGCGACGGCTTCCATCGACCCGAAATAGCCTGCCCGTGCGACGCTTGCCTTCAGCGTTCCGTGCAGCGCGCGCTCGCTCGCGCCCCGGTAGCGGTTGCCTGCTCGGTGTTCGGCGCCGAGCCCCTTGACGATGCGGAATCCTCCGACGAGGTCGGTCGCCGTGCCTGCTGCCTCTCCCGCGGCCTGCTGCTCCTGCATGCTGCGCACGCGGAGCGGTGACCCCGCGCGATCCATCGCCCACAGCATCAGCGGCGTCGCGACGAGGATGGCGAGACCCAGCGGCCACGAGATGTACAGAAGTATCGCGGCGGACGCGAGGACGGCAGCGAACTCGCCGACCGGGTACACGACGATGGCAACGGCGCTCGCCAGCTGACGCGCGTCGGACGTGGCGATGTTCAGCAGCATGCCCGGCTGACGCGTCTCCCCGCTCATGCCGCGGGCGTCGAGAATCCGGTCGGTGATCGTGGTGCGTACGTGGTGCTGAATCGCATTCATGCCGAGAAAGCCGATGCGCGAACCGAATCGGAACGTCACCGACACAGCCGCGTACACGACGCCGAGGACGACAACCCACAGCACGAGCTGTCCGAGGTCACCCGGAGCGATGGCTCGATCGATGGCGACACCTATGATCACCGGCACGAGCGCGGCACACAGCTGGTGCACGATCAGCAGAATTCCGGCGGGCACGGTGTACTTCTTGGCGGCGAACATCGTGCGCCAGGTCAATGCGCGCGGAGTCGTCGATTCGGTGACGACGATGTCGGTCGTCGCGATCGGCGTCGCAGGCGCGGCGAAGAAAACGGGCAGTTTCATCAGTGGGTGAGCACCGAATCGAGCAGGGCACGAGAGCTGAGCGAGTCGACCAGCTCTCCGGACCGCACCGCGATGTTCGACAGCAACGACGACGTCAGACCATGCGAATGTTCGGTCCCACCCTGCAGGTAGATACCTCCGGTGACGTGGTCGGCAGTGCGTACTCGATAGTCACGCTCGAGCTCGGGCGTACCGTCGTCGGCGAATCTGCACTCGTCCGCGAGCGGGCCGAGCACCGTGCGTAGGTCGAGCGGGCGGAATCCCGTCGCGAACACCACTGCGTCGCACCGCAGATGCTCGTCCCGGCCTGTCGGTCGATGCCGAACGGTCACGTCGACGCCGTCCTCGGTGACGACCGGCGTCGACACCTCGGATGCGCCGTGCACGAACAGTCGCCGCGTCCCCGTCACACGCTCGGTGTACTCGCGTTCGTAGAGGTCCTCGATCAGCGGCAGGTCGACGGCCGAGTAGTTGGTACTGCGATGGTAGGCCATCAACTGCGCACGCAATTGCGGTGTCGCCGAGTAGAAGTCGTCGACGGCTTCCGGGTCGAACACCCGATTCGCGTAGGGGCTGTCGTCGGCCGGGCTGTATCCGTACTTGGTGATCACGCCGTGCACGTGCGTGTCGGGGAAACGGTCGTGCAGATGAGCCACGACTTCGGCTGCACTCTGACCCGCGCCGACGACGACGAATCGACCGTGTCGACGTTCGGGCAAGGCGGACAGATGGTCCAGCAGACGGTGGTTGTGGAACACACGTCGCGACGACTCGACGCCGTCCGGCAACTTCGGCGTGAGCCCGCCCGCGAGTACGACGTTGCGGGCCCGAAGAATTCGCGATGTGCCGTCGGCACCGGTGACCGTCGCTTCGAACTGTTCGCCGTTCCAGGCGATCGCCGTCGCCGACGTCGCGTAGTCGACGTCGGCGGCAACCTTGTCGGCGGCCCACGTCAGATAGTCGTGGAACTCGACACGCGACGGGAAGAAGGTCTGCAGGTTGATGAAGTGCGTCAATCGTCCACGGTGCGAGAGATATTCGAGGAACGTGAACTCGCTGCGAGCATTGCGCTGCGTGGCCAGATCCTTGAGGAACGAGATCTGCATGGTCGTGCCGGGCAGCAGCATGCCGGCGTGCCAGCGGAACTCCGGTTGGCGTTCGACGAATTTGGCGCTGAGTCGACGATCGTCGGAGACTTCCGAGTTGCGCTCCTTCAGCGCGATCGCCAGGCCCAGATTCGAGGGTCCGAATCCGACTCCCAGGATGTCCACTACCTCGGAATGATCGCTCTCCATCAGCACAAGTCGTCCTCCGTCGAAGAATTTAACGTAGCCTAACCTATCGGACGGCGGCCAGTTTAGGCTATTTCGAACCGGCGTGGAACAACACCCATCGAGACGAGGGACACCGATGAGCACCCAGACGAGTACGGCAAACGAACGTATCGGAATGCGGACATCAGGACGGTTCGTGCTGTCGCGCCCGCACGGAACGGTGGTGGCAAGTGGTGTGCGACAACAGTTCACGGACGCGGTCGGCGCGATCGACGCACTACGCTCCGGCGCTGCCGACACGGTGGTGGGCGCGGTTCCGTTCGCGGCAGGGGCACCGTGCGCGCTGACATCGCCCGAGAAGATCTGCTTCACCACGGACCGTTGGACCCCGCCGAGTGCTCCCCGACCGTTGCCTGTCTTCGTCGTCGACGAACTGCGCGAACGCGAGCATCTCGACCGCGTGCGCACCGCTGTCGACGTCGTACGCAGCGACGGAAACCCTCTGGACAAGGTCGTGCTCGCGCGGACTCTGTCACTGCGGGCCGAACGGCCGGTCGATCCCGAGGCCGTACTCGCTGCACTGGTGTCGGATACATCGAGCGGTAACGGATATCTGGTCGATCTCGACGCAGCGGGCGGCGGTCACGTCGGCAAGACGCTCGTCGGTTCGAGCCCCGAAGTGCTGATTCGCACACGGGGGCGCGTCGTGACGTGCCATCCACTTGCGGGTTCCGCCCCGCGCCACCCCGACCCCCCCGTCGACGACGAACACGGCAGATCACTGGCGCGCTCGACCAAGGACCGGCGCGAACACGCGTTCGTGGTCGACGCCATCCGGACCGCGCTGACGCCGTTCTGCACCGTCCTCGACATCCCGGACACGCCGAGTCTGACGACGACGCCGCAGCTGTGGCATCTGGGCACACCGATATCCGGTGAGTTGAAGGACCCTAGCGTGACCTCGTTGGAACTGGCCGTCGCTCTGCACCCCACCCCTGCCGTGTGCGGAACTCCGACCGAACTCGCGTACGCGACGATCGACGAACTCGAAGGCGATCGAGGCTTCTACGCCGGAGCCGTCGGGTGGTCGGACGGATCCGGCGACGGCGAATGGATGGTGGCGATCCGCTGCGCCGAAATCGACGGCAGCGCAGGCAGAGTCACTGCCTACGCCGGCGGTGGAATCGTTGCCGAATCCGATCCCGATACCGAACTGCAGGAGACGAACGTCAAGTTCGGCACCGTCCTCGGTGCGTTGGGAGTGACACTGTGACAACACTTGTCGTGGGAGCGGGACGAGGAATCGGTCGTGCGGTGGCGCTGACCCTGGCGCGGGCAGGCCACCGACTGGCGTTGATGGATTCCGACGCCACCGCGCTGGCGGAGACGACAAACTGTCTCGACGAGGCTACGGCTGCGTACACCGTCGACATCCGAGACGCCGGCGCCGTCGGCGACGCGATCGACGACGCCGAAGCGCGGATCGGACCTCTCACGGGCCTGGCCCACGTCGCAGGCATTCTCGAAACCGGGTCGATCCTGGACTCCGATCCAGGCGCGTGGCAGAAGACCTACGACGTCAACGTGTTCGGTCTGCTCAACGTGGTCCGCCACACGGGCCGGATCATGCGGGAGCGTCGTTCGGGATCCATCGTCGTCGTCGGCTCCAACGCCGCCGGGGTGCCGCGCATGTCGATGGGTGCGTACGGATCGTCCAAGGCAGCGGCGACGATGCTCGTGCGCATTCTCGGACTCGAAGTGGCGCAGTACGGAATTCGCGCGAACATCGTCGCACCCGGCTCGACGGACACCGACATGCAGCGTTCGATGTGGCCCGACCCGGAGGACGACGCCCACGCCCGGCCCGTCATCGAGGGCGACCTCGCCACCTTCAAGGCCGGAATACCGTTGGGCCGCATCGCCTTGCCCGAGGATATCGCCGATTCCGTCGAATTCCTGTTGTCCGACCGCGCCCGGCACATCACGATGCAGTCGTTGTACGTCGACGGCGGAGCAACGCTACGGGCGTGATGTTCAGCCGAGCACAGCAGCTATTTCCGCGGCCGTGCGATCGAGCTCGGCGCGGGACGGGGACGTCGGACGCGCACGGAGTCCGAAACCGTCACCCGACGTTCTCGGGATGACGTGGAGATGGACGTGGAAGATCTCCTGACCCGCGACCGTGCCGTCGGCGAGGAAGAAGTTGATCCCGGCGACGCGCGGATTGCTCGCGCGCACCGCGGCAGCGACCTTCTGCCCGACGACGAACAGATGCGCTCCGACCTCCGGGTCCAGTTCCGCGAGCGATCGCGCCTGTTGACGAGGCACCACCAGGACGTGACCGCTCGTGAGCGGGCGAATGTCCATGAACGCCACGGCGATGTCGTCCTCGAAGACACGGGAGGACTCGGCGGTTCCAGCGATGATCTCGGAGAAAATCGTGTACGGGTTCATGACACGAGCTTAAATCTGCGTCTGCTGCACGTCGCGACTACAGTCTTGCCATGGGAATGATCGGTGGTGTTCTGTTCGACATCGACGGCGTGCTGGTCACGTCGTGGAAACCCGTGCCGGGCGCCGCGGAGACGCTGGAGTACCTGAGCAGCAAGGACATTGCGCGCGCATTCCTGACGAACACCACGTCGAAGACGAGGTCCCAGATCGCCGACGCGCTGACCGACGTCGGCATGGCAGTGCACGCCGACGAAATCGTCACCGCTGCAAGCCTTACCGCCGATCATCTGCGCGAAACCTACCCGGGCGCCCGCACGGTCGTCGTGAACAACGGCGACATCACCGCCGATATGCCGGGCATCGAGTTCGTCGACGAATCCGACGGCGATCCGGACGTCGTCGTGGTCGGCGGCGCGGGACCCGAATTCACCCACGAACGCCTCAGCCGCGTCTACGACTGGCTGTGCCGCGGCATTCCCGTCGTTGCGATGCACCGAAGCCTGATGTGGACGACGGGCGACGGCCTGCGCATCGACACCGGGATGTACCTGGCCGGTATGGAACAGGCGTCGGGACACAAGGCGAAGGCCGTCGGAAAGCCTGCGCCGCTTGGCTTTCAGACCGCAGCCGAACGCATGGGTGTCGATCCGGTCGATGTCGTCATGGTCGGCGACGACCTGGACAACGACGTACTCGCCGCCCAGGTCGTCGGCATGACGGGTGTGCTCGTGCGCACCGGGAAGTTCCGGCAGGACGTCCTCGACCGACGTGAGAAGGAGGAGTTCGGGCTCCAGCCGTCCCACGTCATCGATTCGGTGGCCGACCTGCCGGATGTGCTGCGCTGACGCACTAGAGGATCGGCGAGGGTGTGTACTTGGCGCCGGCCGGGAACTGATGCAGGAGATTCTCGACCTCCGCGACGACAGCTGCGACCTGGGTCTCGGCGGATCCGACGAACGCCGACTTGTCCTGGAGCGCCTCGTCGAGCGCTGCGCGATCCAGCGGGATGCGGTCGTCGGCGGCGAGACGGTCGAGCAGATCCGGCTCCTTGCCTTCCTCACGCATCGCGAGTGCGACGGCGACGGCGTGTTCCTTGATGGCCTCGTGCGCGGTCTCGCGACCGACGCCCGCGCGCACCGACGCCATGAGCACCTTCGTCGTCGCGAGGAACGGCAGGTAGCGCTCGAGCTCCTTGGCGATGACGGCCGGATACGCACCGAACTCGGCGAGCACGGTCAGGAACGTCTCGATCATGCCGTCGATGGCGAAGAACGCATCGGGCAGCGCGACGCGACGGACGACCGAGCAGAAGACGTCGCCCTCATTCCATTGCGCACCGGCGAGCTCGGCGGCCATCGACGCGTAACCCCGCAGCACGACCTGCAGACCGTTGACGCGCTCGCACGAGCGGGTGTTCATCTTGTGCGGCATCGCCGACGACCCGACCTGGCCCGGCTGAAAGCCTTCGGTGACGAGTTCGTGACCTGCCATCAGGCGGACGGTGTGCGCGAACGACGACGGCCCGGCACCGACCTGCACCAGCGCGGACAGCACGTCGTGATCGAGTGAGCGCGGGTAGACCTGGCCGACACTGGTGAGCACGTGCCGGAAGCCGAGGTGGTCGGCGACGAGACGTTCGAGGGCCGTCAACTTCGACGCGTCACCGCCGAACAGGTCGAGCATGTCCTGGCTGGTTCCCATCGGGCCCTTGATGCCGCGGAGCGGGTAGCGCGAGATGAGCTCCTGCAGACGCGTCAGCGCGATGAGCAGTTCGTCGGCAGCGGACGCGAAACGCTTTCCGAGCGTCGTGGCCTGGGCGGCGACGTTGTGGCTGCGGCCCGCCATGACGACGGACGAGTACTCGGCCGCGCGCTCGGCGAGGCGGGCGGCGACGGCGATACCGTGCGAGTGCACGTGTTCGAGCGAACGCAGGATCTGCAGCTGCTCGACGTTCTCGGTGAGGTCTCGGCTCGTCAGACCCTTGTGGATGTGCTCGTGGCCCGCGAGTGCGTTGAATTCCTCGATGCGCGCCTTGACGTCGTGACGCGTGACGCGTTCACGGGCGGCGATGGAGTCCAGGTCGACCTGGTCGACGACGCGCTCGTAGTCGGCGATGGCAGCGGACGGCACGTCGACACCGAGTGACGACTGTGCCTTGAGGACCGCGATCCACAGCTGTCGTTCGAGGACGATCTTGTGTTCCGGAGACCAGAGGGCCACCAATTCGGGGCTGGCGTAACGGGTGGCGAGGACATTCGGAATGGTCACGGGGTCTCAGTCTACTGAAGGCACGACCGAAGCCCCTACCCCGCAGGCGCGACCACGTCGATGACCTCGAGCAACATACTGCGCGCCATCGCGCGTGGTTCCGGATCGACTTCGCCCAACGCGCCGACGACGGCACCGTCGACGACCGCGACGATGCGTCGCAGCTGCTGTTCGTGAACGGTTCGTCCGGCGCGGCGGAGCACGTCCGTCAGCAGGTCGTCGATCTGTGCCCGCAACCGCAGCTGCACTTCACGCAGTTCCGGATGCCGCGCCGACGCGACGAACCTCTCGTAGCGGGCGATCAGCCGTTCGCGTCCCTCACCGACACCGTCGTCGGGCCCGATGAGCAGGTCGACGATCAGCTCGACCGTCGACACCAGATCGGTGTGCAGTGTGCCCATGCTGTCGACGCGTCCCCGCATGATCTCCAATTCGCGATGTCCGAGCACCTCGACGGCACACGCGATCAGGTCGTCGAGTGATTCGAAGTAGTACGTCGTCGATGCCAACGGCAGACCGGCGCGCGTCGCGACCGCCCGGTGACGCACGGCGTCGAACCCGCCTTCGACGAGAAGATCGGCCGCGGCGCACGACAGAGCATGTCGACGGCGAACCCCCTTGGGGGTGGCACCCGACACCTTGTGCGGCGTTCCGGCTGGGCCAACGGACATTCGAGTCATCGTGCCAGCCCGCGGTGGTGCGTTCGACCGAAAACGACGCATTTGCGTGTATGGAATCGTGAAGGCCATGCACCACGCGACCATCGACCTCCGTTCGGACACCGTCACCCGCCCCGATGCCGCCATGCGCGCCGCCATGGCCGACGCCGAAGTGGGTGACGACGTCCTCGACCACGACCCCACGATGGCCGCGCTGGAGGAGCGCGTCGCGTCGATGCTCGGCTACGAGGCCGCCCTGTGGGTGCCGAGCGGATCGATGTCCAATGTCATCGCGTTGATGCTCCACCTGAATCGCGGCGACGCGTTCCTCGCACCCGATCACGCGCACGTGCTCGGCTCCGAACTGGGCACCGCGGCGTGGCTCGCGCTCGGCATGCCGCGTCCGCTCCCCCACGACGGCGGCCCCGGTCGGCCGTCGGCTGCCGCCGTCCGCGCCGCTGCGGGTGGGCCGGGCCCGTACTTCGCGCTGAACACGACGCTGCTGTGCCTCGAGAACACGCACAATTTCGCGGGCGGCGCCGTGTTCGACGCGCAGGAATGGAACGAATTACTCGCTGCCGCACGCGATTCCGGACTTCTGGTGCATCTCGACGGCGCCCGCGTCTGGAATGCGGCGGCCGCTCTCGGCGTGGAACCGGGCCTGTTGACGCACGGCGCCGACACCGTGTCGGTGTGTTTGAGCAAGGGTCTCGGAGCACCCGTCGGATCGGTGCTCGTGTCCGACGCGGCCCGCATCACCGAGGCCAGGCGCATCCGCAAGATGCTCGGCGGCGGCGTCCGTCAGGGTGGAATTCTGGCCGCAGCGGGCCTGCTCGCCCTGGACAACATCGACTCGCTGGCGCAGGACCACGCCAACGCCACGCTCCTCGCCGACGGCCTCCGCGACCGTGGTTGGGACGTCGCCGAACCGCGGACCAACATCGTCCTCGCGACCGTTCCGGATCCGCTCGCGACGGTCGCCGAGCTGGCCGCGTCGGGCATCGCCGCGGTGACCGTCGCGGGCAAGGTGCGGTTCGTGACGCACCGCGACGTGTCCGAGGCCGACGTGAAGGAAGCCCTGGAACGTCTCTAGCCCGTCATCACCGGACCGAGGCGCGTCAGCGCTTCCTCGATGTCCGCGGTCGCGCCCGCGAACGAGAAACGGATCGTGCGGTGCCCGTGCACGGTGTCGAAGTCGACGCCGGGCGCGATCGCGACGCCCGTCCGCGCGAGAACGTCGGCACACCAGGCCCGCGAATCCTGCGTCAGGTGCCCGACGTCGGCGTACGCATAGAACGCGCCGTCGGCGGGTGCCAGGTCGGTGACGCCGAGCTGCGCGAGACCGTCGAGCAGAATCTTTCGGTTGGCGGCATACCGCTGCACGTGGCCGTCGAGTTCGACGCGGGACTCGTCGGTGAACGCCGCGACGGCCGCTACCTGGGAGATCGCGGGCGGGCAGACCGTCATGTTCGACGCCAACCGCTCGACGGATCGCAGCAGATGCGACGGCAGCAGCATCCAGCCGAGCCGCCAGCCCGTCATCGAGAAGTACTTCGACACCGATCCGATGACGACTGCCTCGCGGGAGAACTGCCACGCGCTCGACGTCGTCACGTCGCCGTACGAGATGCCGTGATAGATCTCGTCGGAGATCAACAGCGTGCCGCGGTCCTCGCACCATCGCGCAATGGCGGCGAACTCGTCGACGTCGATGATCGTGCCGGTCGGATTCGCCGGACTCGCGATGATCAGGCCCTTCGGCGCTTCGGGCAACGCGTCGAGCATGGCGACGGTCGGCTGGAACCTCGACTCGGGTCCGCACTCGAGCTCGACGACGCGACAGCCCAACGCCGTCAACGTGTTTCGATACGCCGGGTAGCCCGGCCGGGCCATGACCACGGTGTCGCCGATGTCGAACGCAGCGAGGAACAGCAACGTGAACGCACCCGACGAGCCGGTGGTGACGACGACGTCGTCCGGATCGACGGCGATACCGGCCTCGTTCGCGTGATACGACGCGACCGCCTCGCGCAGCGGCAGAATCCCGAGGGTTTCCGTGTAGCCGAGCAGGTGCGCGTCGAGTGCCTCGCGTGTCGCTCGCAGCACCGGAGCAGGCGCGGACGTCGACGGCTGTCCCGCGGCGAGCGACAGCACGTCGCCGTGCGTGCGCGTCCTGACCGCAGCGGCTTTGAACACGTCCATCACGTGAAACGGTTCGATCTTGGATCTGTTCGACTCGGTGACCACGACTACCGAGGCTAACCGTCGTGGAAGACTGGACCGATGCCGGAACCCACTGCAGACGATGTCGCCGATGCTCTCGACGCCCTGCGAGCGGCGACGCCCCTGGTGCAGTCGCTGACCAACGTGGTGTCCGCGAACTTCGTCACCAACGTCCTGCTCGCGGCAGGCGCCAGCAACGCACACATCGACAACGTCCACGAGGCAGCAGGTTTCGCCTCGATCGCGAGCGGCGTTCTGATCAACCTCGGCACTCCCGACGACGGCACCGCCGCCGCGTTCGACCTGGCCGCGGACGGGGCCTCCGCAGCGGGGACGCCCTGGGTGCTCGATCCCGTCGGCGTCGGAGGTCTGCCGTGGCGCACCGAGTTGGCTGCGCACCTGCTGACGAAACACCCGACCGCCGTTCGCGGCAATGCGTCCGAGATCATCGCGCTTGCCGGACAGGGCAATTCGGGCCGCGGAGTGGACAGTTCGTCCGGCTCCGACGCGGCCGTCCCCGCGGCCGTTGCTCTGTTGGAGTTCGCTCAGGTCGTATCGGCGTCCGGTTCCGTGGACTACATCGTCGGACGCGGAGATGCAGGCCCGGTCGGGGTACGGGTCGGCGGCGGCAGCCCTCTCCTCACCAAGGTCACTGCGACGGGATGCTCACTGGCCGCTCTCGTCGCCGCCTATCTGGCGATCGCTCCCACACCGTTGATCGGCATCACGTCGGCACACGCGCACGTCGCCGTCGCGTCGGACATCGCTGCGGAGAACGCGTCCGGACCGGGGTCGTTCGCGGTGGCCTACCTCGACGCGTTGGTCGCAGTCACCCCCGACGACCTGCACCGACGCGCCATCGTCGAGCCGTTCTCGTTATCCACAGGTCGTGCCTGACGGGCCGTGTTCGCGGCGTTCGTCGTGCGATCGTGTGTCGCCATGGGGGTATACACACGCACACACCTGCTCGAGTCGGGGATGTCTCGGTCGACCATCGACCGAAAGGTCCGAAGTGGCGCGCTGATTCGGCTGTTACCCAGCGTCTATTCGGATCCCGAGCCGTCGTACTTCGATCTCTGTGTCGCGGTCACACTGTGGCGACCGGATGCCGTGCTCAGCCACGTCAGCGCAGCGTGGTTGTGGGGCATGGTGGAGCGCGAACCGCCGACCGTGCACGCGACTCTTCCGCCGTCGGTACGCGTCGGCTCCGCCGACTGGCTGACGATCCACACGCGCGCAGTTGTCGCATACGAACGTCAAGGTCTGCCGGTCGTGTCGGCCGTTCAGTGTTTCGTGGACGTGGCCGCAACGCTCGGCACGGCCGCGGTGGAGCAATTCTTCGACCGCAACATAGGGTCCCGTGTGTCGTGGCGTGCAGTCATGGACCACTGCGACACCGTCAAGGGGATGAAAGGCATCCCGGAAGTTCGGCGGCAACTCGAAATGTGCTGCCCCGGAACGCTGTCCGAGCCCGAACGAATGGTGGCACGAGCCGTGCGCGCCCGAGGGGTTCGCATGGAGATCAACGCGAAGATCGGTCCGTACTACGGAGATCTCGTCGACTACCCGTCGAAGGTGGACGTCGAGGTGGACGGACGCGAGTACCACAGCGCCCCGGCAGTGTTCGACAACGACCGCGTCCGCCAGAACTGGATGGTGGTACGGGAGTGGATGGTGCTCAGGTTCTCGGCAGCCACCGTCTACCGCGACGTGGACAAGGTCGCGGACGAGATCGTCTTCCACGTGCGGCGGCGTAGACGAAGCAGGGGTGCATGATGCTCCCTAACTCCGGAAAATACGCGGGATCCCGCGAATTTCACGGAGTTAGGGAGCAAAATACCCGGGTCTACAGGGTAATCCGACCCTCGAGCGCCGCCAGACCGATGTCGGTGCGGAAATGGCTGCCCGGCAACGTGATCGCGTCGATCTTCGCGTACGCATCCGCGCGGGCAGCAGCGAGATCCGCACCCGAACCGACGACGCTGAGCACACGTCCGCCCGCGGAGACGACCGATCCGTCCTCGACAGCCGTACCCGCGTGCAGCACGCCGTCCGCCTCGGATCCGACGATGGTGTCGCCGGTACGCGGGCGACCCGGGTAGTTCTCGGCTGCGAGTACGACGGTCACCGCGGCGCCGTCCTTCCACTGCAGCGGCGATAGCGAGGCCAACGTGCCCGTGGCAGTGGCGTTCAGCGCCTCACCGAGCGGCGAGTCGAGCAGTTCGAGCACAGCTTGGGTCTCGGGATCACCGAAGCGGCAATTGAATTCGACGACGGCCGGTCCCTGCGCACCGATTGCGAGGCCCGCGTACAGAAGACCCGAGAACGGGCATCCACGCTTTGCCATCTCGGCGGCGACGGGCTCGACGACGTCGGTGACGATCTGCTGAACCACCTCGGCCGGCAGCCACGGCAGCGGGGTGTACGCACCCATGCCGCCGGTGTTCGGACCGGTGTCGCCGTCGCCGACGCGCTTGTGGTCCTGCGCCGGGAGGAGCGGTACGACGGTGGTGCCGTCGACGAGGCAGAACAGCGACACCTCGGGTCCGTCGAGGAACGATTCGAGCAGCACGGGGTGACCCGTTTCGAGCAGTTCGGCTGCGTGATCCCGCGCCACCGCACGATCGGTCGTGACGACGACACCCTTGCCCGCGGCGAGACCGTCGTCCTTGACGACCCAGTTGGGGCCGAACCGGTCGAGGGCTTCGTCGAGCTTCGCAGGCGAGTCGACGACCTCGCTGTGCGCGGTGCGGACACCGGCAGCGGCCATGACGTCCTTCGCGAACGCCTTCGACCCTTCGATACGGGCAGCTGCGGCGGACGGGCCGAACGTCGCGATCCCGGCGTCGCGCAGCGCGTCGGCGACACCGAGGACGAGGGGCACCTCGGGTCCGATGACGACGAGATCGGCCTCGACCTTGCGGGCCAGCTCGGTGACGGCTGCGCCGGATGCGACGTCGACGGAGTGTTGCTCGGCGAGCTTCGCCGTGCCTGCATTGCCCGGAGCCACCAGCAGCTTGCTGACGTTCGGGTCCTTGCTCAGTGCAAGAAGGAGGGCGTGCTCACGAGCACCGGAACCTATGACGAGTACGCGCACAGTGCCCAAGCGTATCGGCTGGACACACCAGAAACGAAAACACGCTCCCCGCCGGTGCGAGAAGCGTGTTCGGCTCGTCTAGCTCAGGTCGTACAGCGTGACGCCGTCGACGGTGGTCGACGTGTAGTTCGCTTCGACCCACTGGGCGATCTCGGCGGACGTGCCCGAGTTGCCACCGCCCATGCCTCCACCTGCAATGAAGTAGTGGATCTCCCCGTCGGCGACGTACTGCTGGAACTGTTCCAGCGTCGGCGACGGGTCGGTGCCGTTGAAGCCACCGATCGCCATGACGGGTTCCTCGGTCGCGAGCTGATAACCCGACGCGCTGTTCGATCCGACCGCCGCAGCGACCCACGTGTAGGAGTCGGCGTCGGCGTCGAGCAGTGACGTGAGAGCGTCGGACGGTGTGCTGCCGTTCAGCAGTCCACCGGCGCCGCCGCCCATGCCACCCATCGGTCCGTCGGCGGCAGCTGCTCCTGGGAATCCCGCGGGCGCCTGGCCGGGCGTCCGAGAACCCGGCATCTGAATACCCGGCATCTGAGGCACCTGCCCCGCACCCGGCATCTGGCCCATCGGACCACCGTCTCGCGTACCGTCGCCCATTCCGCCTGGGCGACCCATACCGCCCGGGCCCATTCCGGTGGACGGACCTGCGGAGACGATCGATCCGGTGTGCGGAGTCGCGATGGTGTCGATCGCATAGGCCGTCGGACCGGCAAGGCCCGCGAACATGATCGCGAGAGTCGTTGCCACCGCGAGCTTTCCACGCGTCGCCGGCGGAACGAGCAAGAGCACCGCAGCGACGAGTCCGACGACCAGCACCGCCCAGCGCAGCCACGGAACGAATTCTGCGCTGCGGCCCAACAGAACCCACGCCATCGCCACCGCCGCCGATACCGCAACGGCCAGACCGATTCGCACCCACAACCACTCACGTCGACGCCACGCCAGCACGCTGCCCGCGCCGATCAGTGCGGCGATCGCGGGAGACAGCGCGACCGTGTAGTAGGAGTGGAAGATGCCGGCCATGAAGCTGAACGTCAGGCCCGTGACCAGCAGCCACAGACCCCACACGATCAGCGCGGCACGCTTCGGGTCGGTGCGGCGGGCGCGTCCGCGCAACACCAGTCCGAGTACGAACAGAATCAACGCGGCCGGGATCAGCCACGCGATCTGGCCGCCCTGGGATGCGTCGAACATGCGGGTGATGCCGGTCTCGCCCCACATACCTCCGCCCGCACCGCCACCGGGACCACCGCCTCCACCGACGCTGCCGGTCTCCTCGCCGTTGAGGCGACCGAGGCCGTTGTAGCCGAGGGTGAGCTCGAGGATCGAGTTGTTCTGCGATCCGCCGATCCACGGCCGCGACGACGCCGGCCACAGTTCGACGGCCAGCAACCACCAACCGGCGGACACGATGGCCGCACCGAGCGCGGCGAACAGTTGCAGCAGTCTTCTGACCAGTTTGGGTTGTCCCGCAACGAGATACATCGCAGCGATCGGCGGGACGACGAGCATCACCTGCAGCTGCTTGGTCAAGAATCCGAATCCGACGAACATGCCGGTCAACACGAGCCAGCGTGTGCGACCGTCTTCGACTGCACGCATCGACGCCCACACGGCGGCGATCATGAGCAGCACGAGGAGTGCGTCGGGGTTGTTGAATCGGAACATCAGTGCCGCAACGGGAGTCACAGCCAATGCGAGACCGGCGAGAAGACCTCCGGCAGCCCCGAACTGGCGGCGGATCGTTGCCCACAGCAGCGCGACGGATCCCACACCGAGCAGCGCCTGTGGGATCAGCATCGCCCACGAACTGAGACCGAAGATGCGTACCGACAGCGACATCAGCCAGAGCGACATCGGCGGCTTGTCGACGGTGATCGAGTTGGCCGCGTCGGACGACCCGAAGAAGAAGGCCTTCCAGGACACCGAACCTGCCTGCACTGCAGCCGAATAGAACGAGTTGGCCCAGCCGGACGCGCCGAGCCCCCAGATGTAGGCGACCGCGGTCCCCAGCAGCAGTGCGCCGAGTCCGACCCATTCCCATCGTGTGCCGGTCCGCTGCACGGGAGCGTCGGCAGTGCGTTCCATCAACATGGTCATTTACGTACGTCCTCGTTGTTGCGGAACACCCATCGGAGGGCGACGAAACGGCACACCGTCGCAACGAGATTCGCGACGACGAGCACCGCGAGTTCCACGTGGCGAGACGCACCGGGCGCCCATGCATGCAGGAGGGCCAACGACCCACTCGTGACCAACAGGGCGAACCCGAACACGAGCAAGCCCTGCAACTGATGCTTTCCGACGTCCTCGGATCCGCGGACGCCGAACGTGAACGCCCGGTTCGCCGCAGTGTTCAGCACGGCGGTGATCAGCAGCCCCAGAAAGTTCGCGGCCTGAGCACCGATCAACGGATGCAGGATGAGATAGAGCAGCGCGTACGCGATCGTGCTCGCGACGCCGATGATGGCGAAGCGCACCATCTGACCGACCATTCCGTGCGGAACTCCTGCCACCAGCGGCTCCCGTCCGAGACTCCTGCGAAGGTCGGCGACCGGAAGCGCGCCGGTGGCCAGTGCGCGGCCGACGCGCCAGCAACCCTGCAGGTCCTTCACGGCGGTGTCGACGATGTTGACGCTCGAATTGGGGTCGTCGACCCAGTCGACGGGCACCTCGTGAATTCGCAGCCCTGCCTTCTCGGCGATGACGAGCAGTTCGGTGTCGAAGAACCAGCCCGTGTCCTGCACGAGCGGCAACAACTCACGAGCGACGTCGGTGCGCATCGCCTTGAAGCCGCACTGGGCGTCGGAGAATCGCGCACGCAGGGACGTCCGCAGAATCAGGTTGTAGCTGCGAGAGATGAACTCGCGCTTGGCACCTCGCACGACGCGAGACGAACGGGCGAGCCGTGAGCCGATCGCGAGATCGGAGTGACCCGACATCAGCGGAGCGATCAGGGGCATCAACGCGTTGAGGTCGGTGGACAGGTCGACGTCCATGTACCCGACGACATCGGCGGTCGACGCCATCCACACTGCCTTCAGCGCGCGACCACGGCCCTTCTCGTCGAGGTGATGAACCTGGACGCTGTCGATCTCGGCCGCGAGCCGCTGCGCGACGGCGAGGGTGCCGTCCGTGCTCGCGTTGTCGGCGATGGTGATCGTCGACCGGAACGGGATGGCGTCGTGGAGATGAGCGTGCAGGCGGCGGATGCACTGTTCGAGGTCCGCCTCTTCGTTGTAGACGGGAATGACCACCTCGAGAGTGGCCGCCTGGACCGAGCTAGGCTCACGGCCGTCTGCTCGGAGTAGCGAGTTCGATGTCATGGGATCAAGATTCGGCCCGTCCCCTGCAACCACCCTGCATCCTCGCTGGCAGTTACCTGTGTGTGGCTTCGCCGCATACCCTGTCACCCATGGCATCCGTGTTCAGCAAGATCATCAGCGGCGAGATCCCCGGACGATTCGTGTGGGAGGACGACGACGTCGTGGCATTCCTGACCATCGCACCGGTGACGCAGGGGCACACTCTGATCGTCCCGCGCGAGGAGATCGACCAGTGGCAGGACGTCGACGGCGCCGTCTTCGGCAAATTGACGGCCGTCGCCCAGAAGGTCGGACAGGCCGTACGCACAGGGTTCGACGCACCGCGTGCGGGCTTCCTGATCGCAGGCCTCGAAGTTCCGCACCTGCACCTGCACGTGTTCCCGGCATACGAGATGGGCAACTTCGACATCTCGAAGGCGGATCCCAGCCCGTCGCCGGAGTCGCTCGACGAGGCCGCGACGAAGATCAGGGCAGCGCTCACCGACCTCGGCTACGGGGCGAACGTCCCGTCCTGATTCACGCGGGGCAGTTCGACGCGGAAGGTGGCACCCTCACCGGGAGCACTGTCGACGGTGACGGTGCCGCCGTGCGCGGCGACGAGAGCAGCGACGATGGACAAACCGAGTCCGCTGCCGCCGCTTTCGCGGGTACGGGAGGTGTCGGTGCGGTAGAACCGCTCGAACACGTGTCGAGTTTCTTCCTCCGACAAGCCGTGCCCGGTGTCGCGTACCTCGAGCACCACCGATTCTTCGGTCGTGCCGACGCACACGGTGATCGAGGCATCCGACGGTGTATGCCGTAGAGCGTTGCCGACGAGGTTGCCCAACACCTGACGAAGTCGCGCATCGTCACCGGTGACCTCTGGAATTCCCGGCCCGGCCAACACCTTCAGCGCGATATCGCGTTCGGGTGCAACGGCTTTGGCGTCGTGTACCGCGTCCGCCGCGATCGACAGAACGTCGACGGTCTTCGTCTCGAGCGGCCGCTGCGCGTCGAGTCGCGCGAGCATCAGCAAGTCCTCGACGAGCAGGCCCATGCGCGCCGACTCCCCTTCGATACGGTTCATCAGCAGCGTGATGTCGCTCATCGCACCCTGACGGTACAGCTCGGCGAAACCCCGAATCGTCGTCAGCGGCGTGCGCAATTCGTGGCTTGCGTCCGCGACGAAGCGTCGCATCTTGGTCTCCGACGCGCGAGCCGCCTCCTCGGACGCCTCGCTGGCCGCGAAAGCCCGTTGAATCTGCGAGAGCATGCCGTTCAGTGCAGCCGACAGTCGTCCGACCTCGGTGCGCTCGCTGCGTTCGGGGACGCGCTCGTGCAGATCACCTGCAGCGATGGCGGCGGCGGTCGCTTCGACCTCGACGAGCGGACGCAAACTGCGTCGTACGACGAAGTACGCGACGACGGCCAGGACGCCGAGAACGATTGCGCCGACGATCAATTGGAGCCGGACCAGCCGATCCACGGTGAGGTTCGTCGGGGTCAGGCTCTGTGCGATGGTCGTCGTCCCCTGCGCGTTCGACACCGTCAGGGCACGCCATTCGGTGTCGCCGCCGTCCACGGATCCGACGGTGACGGGGTGGGACGCGTCGACACTCTCGACGTCGGGGGTGTCGGGTCCCGAGTTCTCCTGGAAATTGACCTCGCCCGCCTGGTTGACGGATTCGACGTAGAAATCGCTCGGCGGTCGGCGGGATTCCGACGGCGGCGGCAGCGGTAGGTTCCGCGGCTCGGCCCACCCACGCGAGGCGTCCATCAGGCTCTTGTCGACGCGGTCGATCAGCGATCGTTCCAGCGCCGACGTCACCAGCACGCCGGACGCGGCCAGGCCGGCCGCGACGAGCAGCAGCAACGCCGCGACGAGCGTGAACCGCAGCGGGACGTCTCGGAGCTTGGGCAGAACCTTCACCGCGGCTGTCGCATCACGTAGCCGACACCGCGGAGGGTGTGGATGAGCCGAGTGTCACCGGTGTCGACCTTGCGCCGCAGATACGACACGTACGATTCGACGACGCCGACCTCACCACCGAAGTCGTAATGCCACACGTGATCGAGGATTCGCGGCTTGCTCAGCACAGTGCCCGCGTTGACCATGAAGTACCGCAGCAGCGTGAACTCGGTGGGCGACAACGACACCGGTTCGCCGGCCTTCCACACCTCGTGGGTATCGTCGTCGAGTTCGATGTCCGCGAACGAGATTCGCGACGGCGCCGTCTCCTGGGTCTTGCCCGACCTCCTGAGGATCACGCGCAGACGAGCGACGACTTCCTCGAGACTGAAGGGCTTGGTGACGTAGTCGTCGGCGCCGAGCGTCAGCCCCGACACCTTGTCCTCGACGGAATCACGCGCGGTCAAGAACAACGCGGGCGCGTCGACACCGTCGGCACGCAGCCGACGCAACAGACCGAACCCGTCCATGCCGGGCATCATGACGTCGAGAATCAGTGCCTCGGGCCGGAACGTGCGGGCCTTGTCCAACGCCTCCGGGCCGGAGGATGCCGTCTGCACGTCGAATCCCTGGAATCGCAGGCTGACCGACAGCAGTTCCACGATGGTCGGTTCGTCGTCGACAACCAGTACGCGTGCCTCAGGAGTTTCGCTCACGACTCCATGATGGACCCCATCCCTGCCCACTCGCTGGTTCCTCGCTGTGAACTCGCTGTGAGCACCTGGCCGTCCGGGACGAGTGCAAGAATGTACGGCGATGGTCGAGACGCAGGAGCCCGCACGCTCCCGCATCCGCATCGGTTCCATGCATGTATTCGCACTTCTGCTCGTGTCGGCGATCGTCTTCCGCGACCAGTTGGTGTCGTTCGTCGGCTCCGTTCCCGAGATACAGACCGGCGCGACGATCTTCCTGGGCGTCTTCGTCCAGGCGACACCGTTCCTCGTTCTCGGTGTCCTGGTCAGCGGCGCGATCGCGGCGCATCTGTCACCGAGGGTGTTGCGACGGCTCTTGCCGTCCGACGAGAAGAAAGCCGTCGGCGTCTCCGGGTTGGCCGGTATGGCGTTGCCCGGGTGCGAGTGCGGAGCCGTCCCGGTCTCACGTCGGTTGATGGATCAGGGCGCTCCGACGTCGGCGGCATTGGCGTTCCTGTTGTCCGCGCCTGCGATCAACCCGGTCGTCCTCGTGTCGACGGCCGTCGCGTTTCCCGGTGAACCGCGCATGGTGCTCGCGCGTTTCGTCGGGTCGTTGGCGACGGCCTGGGTGATGGGGTGGCTGTGGGCCCGTGCAGGCAAGGCGGAATGGATCACCGCTCGGCTCGTCGACCACGACGTGGACACCGGCAGATCGAAGTGGGAAGTGTTCTCCGAGGCTGCTCGCCACGACCTGTTGCAGGCAGGTGCGTTCCTCGTGTTCGGTGCGGGCGCTGCGGCGGTGCTGCACATCGTCGTGCCGGACGCCGTCCTCGATCACCTCGCAGGCCAGATGCTGCTGGCAATTCTCGTGATGGCGTTTCTCGCCGTCGTGCTCGCGTTGTGTTCGGAGGCCGACGCCTTCGTCGCGGCGAGCATGTCGATGCTGCCGTTGCTTCCGCGACTGGTGTTCCTCGTCGTCGGCCCGGCGGTCGACGTCAAGCTGATGGCGATGCAGGCAGGCAGTTTCGGACGCGGGTTCGTCGCCCGATTCGCTCCGGTCACGTTCGTGGTCGCGATCGTCTGCGCGACCGTGTCCGGCTATCTGATTCTCGGCGGCGCCCGATGAAACGCGAAGTTCAGAACGTCCTGCTGCTGCTTCTCGGCGGTGCACTCCTGCAGATCGCGCTCAACGGTGATTACGTTCGCTACGTCAAACCGAGCCTGCAACCGTATCTCGTGATCAGCGCGGCCTTCATGGTCGTGCTGGCGGTGGCCGCCATCGTCAGAGATGTCCGACGCGGCGGCCCCGGCCACGATCACGCGGACGGCAGTCACGCGCACAGCAGTCGACCGTATTGGATGCTGCTGGTTCCGGCAGCGCTCATTCTGTTCGTCGCGCCTCCCGCGTTGGGCGTGTCGTCGGTGTCCGATCGGGTGGTGACGGCCGATTCACTGGAGAAGACGGCCTTTCCACCCCTGCCCGACGGCGACGCGCCCGAAGTCCCGATCCTCGACGTCGTTCAACGGGCGGCGCGCGACAACACCGGCAGTCTCGACGATCGCGAGATCACCGTGACGGGATTCGTCGTGCCGAACGACGACGGCAGCACCGACCTCGCGCGAGTCCTGGTGATCTGTTGCGCTGCAGACGCTCGGTCGATTCGCATCCATCTCGACAGGCCGATCGACGGCGAGTGGCTCCGCGTCCGGGGCACGGTCGCCCCGTCGTCGCCGGAGACCGGGAACATCCCGACGATGACCGTCACCGGCGTCGAGCACATTCCGACGCCGGAGAACACGTACGCCTATTGAGCGCCTGCGGCGCACGTGCGCAGAAATGAATAGCGGGCTATACATTTCTGCTCACGTGGGGTTTGGTACCCTCGTACCAGTCTCTTTCGACTAGCGGACGAGCGCACCGTACCCGGCCTGCGACAAGACGGTGCATGGGAGTGTTCTGTCATGGCTTGGATCGTTCTCGTCATCTCCGGTGTCCTCGAAGCAGTCTGGGCGACTGCCCTCGGCAAATCCGAAGGGTTCTCGCGCCTGAGCCCCACTGTCGTCTTCGGTGTCGCGCTCGTCGCCAGCATGGCCGGACTCGCCTACGCGATGCGGACGCTGCCGACCGGAACCGCGTACGCCGTCTGGGTCGGGATCGGCGCCGCTCTGACCGTCGCGTACGCCATGGCCACGGGCGACGAACCGGCGTCGTGGATCAAGATCGCCCTGCTGATGGGCATCGTCGGATGCGTCGTCGGGCTGAAACTGCTGCACTGATGTCTCCAGCAGTTACAGTAAAACGATGAACTGGGTGTCAGCGATCACACTGCCTGTGCGCGCCGGGATCGCCGTCGCCGAGACAGCACTGTCGGCCACCGAACTCGCACTGTCGACGACGCGTATGGCCCTCGAATCCGGTACTGCCACGCCGAAGGGCGCGAACGGGACGCTGCAGCTGCTCTCCCAGCTCGGGCAGCTGACCTCCGACGACCGGGCACTCGGAAACGCGCTGCGGGCAGGCGGGCCGCTCGACCGGCTGCTCGCACCGGGAGGCGTCGTCGACCGGCTGACGTCCGACGAGGGCACACTCGATCGCCTGCTCGCGGAGGGCGGACCGGTCGACCGCGTCACGGCGACGGGAGGTCCACTGGACCGGTTGTTCGCCGAGGACGGACCCATCGAGCGACTGCTCGCCGAAGGTGGCCTGCTCGATCGCATCACCGCGGTCGACGGGCCGCTCGAACGATTGACCGCGAACGACGGTCCGCTCGAACTCCTCACCCGCGAGGACGGCATCCTCGAGCGCGCCATCCAGGAGGGCGGCCTGCTCGAACAGCTACTCGCCGAGGGCGGGGCGATCGAACGGCTCACCGCACAGGGTGGGCCGTTGGATCAGCTGGTGACGCTGTCGCAGACACTGTCGTCGCTTGCCCCGAATCTCGAACGCATGAGCGTCAGCATCGACATCCTGCAGGACACGGTGGAAGTGCTTGCGGCAGCGGTCAATCCGCTGGGAGAGCTCGTCGGCCGTCTACCGAACCGGTGGCTCAAGGGCGGAAAGCAGACGGTGCACGAGCTTCACTGACGAAGACTGCGCGCGATGACGAGACGCTGAATCTGGTTGGTGCCCTCGAAGATCTGCGTGATCTTCGCGTCGCGCATGTACCGCTCGACGCGGAAGTCGCGCGTGTAGCCGTAACCGCCGAACACCTGAACGGCATCGGTGGTCACCTTCATCGCCGCGTCCGTGGCGACCAGCTTCGCGACGGATGCATTCCGCGAGTAGTCGAGTCCGGCGTCGCGTCGTCGCGCGGCGTCGATGTAGGTGGCACGCGCGGACGCCACCGCGGCTGCCATGTCGGCGAGCAGGAACCCGAGACCCTGGTGGTCGACGATCTTCTTGCCGAACGTCGTGCGCTCGTTGGCGTAGGCGACGGCGTCGTCGAGCGCGGCCTGCGCGATACCGACGGCCACCGCCGCGATACCGAGACGACCGGAATCGAGTGCGCTGAACGCGATCTGAAGACCCTGGCCTTCTGTTCCGAGCCTGCGCTCCGACGACACGAACGCGTTGTCGTAGTGGGCCGACGTCGTCGGAACGGCGTGCAATCCCATCTTCTCCTCGGGCTTGCCGAACGACAGTCCGTCCTGATCCTTCGGAATCAGGAAGCACGAGACGCCCTTCGAACCCTCACCGGTACGGGCGAAGAGGTTGTAGAAGTCGGCGATGCCGCCGTGCGTGATCCACGCCTTCGACCCGTTGACGACGTAGCCGTCGTCCTTGGGCGTTGCCTTGCAGGCCAGCGCTGCCGCGTCGGAGCCGGCCTGCGGCTCGGACAGGCTGTAGGCGCCGATGAGGCTGCCGCCGAGCATGTCCGGCAGCCACCGCTGCTTCTGTTCCTCGGTGCCGAAGGCGAGCAGCGGCGAACATGCCAGGCTGTGCACGCTCACCGCAACCGCGACGGCCGCCCACCGCGCGGCGAGTTCTTCCAGAACCTGCAGGTAGACCTCGTAGGACTGAGCACCACCACCCCACTCTTCGGGGAACGGCAGGCTCAGCAGACCCGCCTCGCCGAGCGTGCCGAACACGTTGTCCGGGTAGGTCTCGTTCTTCTCGTGCTCGTCGACGATCGGATCGAGCACCTTGTCCGCGACGTCGCGGGTGAGCTGAATCAGGTCACGAGCTTCGTCGGTGGGAAGCAGACGATCGACGGGCACTTGGAACTCCTCACAGTACTGACGGACTCTCTCCAGTACTATTACACGAATGACCGCAGCTCACGCCACCGCTCGCCGAGCCCAACTCTTCGATCAGCTGGTGGAGCTGCTCCTGGCCGAGGGTTTCGCGCACCTCACGCTCGACGACATCGCGTCCCGCCTCCACTGCAGCAAGTCGACGCTCTACACCCTCGCCGGCAGCAAGGAACAGCTGGTACGGGCGGCCACGGTCCACTTCTTCCGCGGCGCGACGGACCAGGTCGAGGCGGCCATCGACGGCATCGAGGGCTTCGCCGACCGCCTCACCGCATACCTGTCGGCGGTCGGCGTCGCCCTGCAACCGGCGTCGGACCGGTTCATGGACGATCTCGCCGCGTTCGCACCGGCACGCGAGATCTACGAGCAGAACACGGCGTTCGCCGCCACACGCGTCCAAGAACTGATCGACGACGGCGCATCGACGGGTGAAGTCCGCAGTCTCCATGCGGCGTTCGTCGCCGATGTCGCCGCGTCGACCATGGCCAGAATTCAGAGCCGGGAAGTCGCGCAGCGCACCGGACTCGACGACTCGCAGGCCTACGCGGAACTCGCCGCGCTGCTGACGACGGGTCTCACGGACGCCGGTTCCTGACGGCCGATCCCCACTCCCGCGGCCCGCGCGACAGCCTT
The DNA here is from genome assembly GCF_003336925.1 of Rhodococcus sp. Eu-32. Classification (NCBI taxonomy): domain Bacteria; kingdom Bacillati; phylum Actinomycetota; class Actinomycetes; order Mycobacteriales; family Nocardiaceae; genus Rhodococcus; species Rhodococcus sp. Eu-32. The sequence goes on from NZ_QGNK01000013.1 coordinate 99,317, forward strand.
CAGCGTGGCCGTGAGCACCGACCGGTCGAGGCCTGCACTCCACCCGGTTCCGTCTGCCGTTCGGAACTCGACCACGGTCAACGCGTCGCTGTCGTTCCCGGAACGAACACTGCCCTGATGCAGATCGAGCACGTCGACCGGACGGTTCAGCGCGGCGAGTGCCGCGGCGACAGCCTCGACCGGACCTACCTCGTCGTGTGTGCTGACGTGGTCGACGCCGCCGATCCGCACGGTGACCGTCGTACGTGAGTTCCCGTCGACCTCGTAGCCCTGCAGAGTGACGTCGCCGTCGTCGAGATAGGCGCCTGAGAACATGCTCCACAACTCGGCCGGTGACACTTCGGTGCCTGCGTCGTCGGTGCGGCGCTGGACGTGTCGGGCGAAATCGATCTGCAGGCGCCGCGGCAATTCGATGCCGTACTCGGTCTCGAGCAGGTACGCGATTCCGCCTTTGCCCGACTGCGAGTTGACGCGGATGACCGCGTCGTAGGACCGTCCGATGTCGGCCGGGTCGAGCGGCAGATACGGCACCCGCCACTCGATCTCGCGCTCGTCGCGGCCGTCGGCGACAGCACGTGCCCGATGCTCCGCGAAGCCCTTCTTGATCGCGTCCTGGTGCGTCCCACTGAAGGCCGTGTGCACGAGATCCCCCACATAGGGATGTCGGGAGTGCACCTCGATCTGGTTGCAGTACTCCACGGTGCGGCGGACCTCGTCGATGTCCGAGAAGTCGATCATCGGATCGACGCCCTGCGCATGGAGATTCAGCGCCAGGGTCGCGAGGTCGACGTTTCCGGTGCGCTCGCCGTTACCGAAGATGCAGCCCTCGACACGTTGCGCACCTGCGAGCACGGCCAGTTCGGCGCATGCGATACCTGTTCCACGATCGTTGTGCGGATGCACCGACAGCACGACGGAGTCGCGTCGAGCCAGGTTCTTGTGCATGTACTCGATCTGGTCCGCATACACGTTCGGTGTCGCAACCTCCACTGTCGCGGGCAGATTCAGGATCACCGGCCGATCCGGTGTTGCGTCCCACGCGGTGGTGACGGCGTCGCACACGTCGAGCACGAAGTCGGGCTCGGTCAGGTTGAAGACTTCGGGCGAGAACTCGAAACGTACGTTCGGCATCGAGCCGGCGAAGTGCAGAACGTCCTGTGCCCCAGCCAGAATCATTCGCTTCAGATCTTCTGCGGTCCGCCCCAGCACGACATCACGCCACGTCGGTGCCGTCGCGGTGTACATGTGGACGACGACCGGATTCCGAATGCCGCGCACGGACTCGACGGTCCGCTCGATCAGGTCACGTCGCGCCGGGGTGAACACCACGATCGTGACGTCCTCGGGCGCGATGTCGGTCGAGGCGAGCAGCCGAACGAAATCGAAGTCGGTCTGCGACGCGGACGGATAGCCGACCTCGATCTCCTTGTAGCCCATCGCGACCATCAACTCGAAGAATCGACGCTTGCGCGCCGGGTCCATCGGTTCGGGCAGAGCTTGGTTGCCGTCGCGCAGGTCGACGGGCACCCACAGCGGCGCGTGCGTGATCCGTCGACGAGGCCAATCACGTTCGGACAGCGGAACTTCGACGCGTGAGTAGACGTCACGGTAGCGGTGGGACGGCATCTGCGAACCGCGCTGACGATTCCAGGTGGGCGCTTCGGCCGGGACAGGGCCGGACGGGGTCGAGACAGAGGTGAACATGCTGACGGTTCCTTCGGGTGAAGTGGGAGTTGAACCGGCGCACGTGACAACCCCGCGGAGGGGAGCCGGTTCGACTAGGCCCCGCCGCGGCGGCGAAGGAGAAGCATCCCGTGGATCGACATGACAGCACCGTAGCACAACTCCTCAGACAAGTAGACGAGTATGCTCGGTCATCGTGCCCCATGTACGCCGGACTTCCCTCGCCGATCAAGCGGCCGATCTCCTCCTCACGCGCATCCAGGCGGGCGAATGGGAGGTCGGCGCAAAACTCCCGGGCGAAACCACCCTCGGTCCCCAACTCGGCGTCGGGCGCTCCACGGTTCGCGAGGCCATCCGACAGCTGGCCGGACGCGGAATACTCCGAACTCGGCAGGGCGCAGGCGTTTTCGTGGCCGCACTCGAACCGGAGGAGGGGTGGGACACCGTCCTGCGCCGAGCCGACATCGACGCGGTCGTCGAAGCGCGTCTCGCGATCGAGGTCGAGGCTGCCGGCTGGGCCGCGCGGCGACGAACACCAGCAGACATCCGCCGGATGCGGGCAGCTCTGCGGTCGCGGGATCGACATCGAACCGACCTGGAGGAGATGGTCGACACGGACATCGCCTTCCATCGCACGGTCGTCGCGGCGGCGCACAACGAGATCCTCACCGGACTGTTCGACGGCTTCAGCCCGCGACTGCGCGACGCCATGATCGACATGCTCCGGATCCACGGACGGTTCGGCTCCGACGAGGACCACGACGTGCATCGACGCGTCCTGGACGCCATCGTCGACGCCGACGCGGCCGCAGCGCGCTCGCTCAGTCGTGCGCACCTCGAGTCGCTACACGGTCCGGTAGCCACGGCAGGGGTGCATAACGCTCCCTGACTCGGCGAAATCGACGGGATCTTGCATATTCGGTCGAGTTAGGGAGCGAAATACTCGGTACTACTTCCGCCGGTACAACCGCTCCGGGCGCCCGACGTTCCCGTAGTCGAGCGACACGTCCACCCGCCCGATCCCGACGAGGTATTCGAGGTATCGACGCGCACTCGATCGGGACATCCCCGAACGCTCCGACATCTCGCTCGCGGAGACAGCGCCGTCGACGTCGCGCAGACGGTCCTCGACGAGCTCCAGCGTCACACGGCTGAGCCCTTTGGGGAGGTCGTTGCCCGTTCCGGTCAGCCCGAACGCCTTGTCCACCTCGGCCTGCTCGGCTTCCTGCGACGCGCTCAAACGCTGCCGCGTCGTGCGGTACTGCTCCAAACGGTCCTGCAGCGCAGCGAATTTGAACGGTTTGATGAGGTAGTGCACGACGCCGCTACGCAGGGCACGCTGCACGGACGCGACCTCGCGCTCACTGGTGATGACGAGAACGTCGACGTCGGGCACCGACTCGCGGAAGCGCGCGATCAAGTCCAGTCCACTCGCTCCGGGCAGATGCACGTCGAGCAGCACCAGATCCGGTCGGAGGACCGACACAGCTTCGACGGCCGACTCCGGCGTGTGCGCGACCCCGCACACCATGAAATCGTCCACCTTGGAGACGAATCCGGAGTGCACCTTGGCAACCATGAAGTCGTCGTCGACGACCAGAACTCGTATCACTGCTGCTCCTCGATCACTGCCGTGAACACCGTCCATCCGTCGTCCGATCCGACGGACACGTCGCCGCCGCGTCGACGACAGACGAGCCGCACCAACGCCAGTCCGAAACCGTGCCCGGTACTCGCCGAACCCCGTGTGCTCCACCCTTGTTCGAAGATGCGTTCGGGATCCGGCACACCGGGTCCGTCGTCACGCACTTCGATCTCGATGCCGTCACCCTCTCGCAATGCGATCCGTACCCGACCCGACGACGCCGCGACGGCATTGTCGACGAGATTGCCGAGCACCGTACAGAGATCGCGCGAGAGTGCACCGCCGTGACTGCCGAGCCTCGACCCGTCGTCGATCTCGACCGACACCGAACGATGCGCCGCTGCACCGATCTTCGCGATCAACAGCGCGGCGACACCGACGTCGGACACCGAATCCGTCACCACCGACGTCGCACCCTCGCGGCGGGCGGTAAGTCCGTCGACGTAGTTCACCACTTCGTCGTACTCCTGCAACTGCACGAGACCGGAAATGGTGTGCAACTGATTGTCGAACTCGTGAATGTGTTCCCGGAGCGCCGTGGAGCTGGTCTTGGTGACGCCCAACTCCTCTTCGACGTCGGTCAGTTCCGTGCGGTCGCGGAACGTGGTGACGGTTCCGACCGCCCTCCCCTTGGACACGATCGGGACCGTGTTCAGCACGAGCACGCGATCACCGACGACCACTATCTCGTCGTCCGATGCGGTACCGAGCAGCACGTCACGCAACCGGTCGGTCAATCCGAGTTCGTCGACGGTTCTGCCTTTACTCCCGTGCTCGATGTGCAGCAACTCGTGAGCGCTTTCGCTCATCAGCAGGACGCGTCCGTTCGGGTCGAGGGCGACGACGCCTTCCTTCAACCCGCGCAGCATCGCCTCGCGCTGCCCGACGAGATCGAGGATCTCACTGGCCTCCATGCCGAGGGTCTGCCGTTTGACCCGTCGCGCGAGGAGTACCGACCCCACGCCGCCGAGCACCGACGCCACGGCCAGATAGACGATGAGGTTCGGCGCGGCCTGAAGAAAACGGTCGAGCGCCGACGGATACCGATCTCCGACGACGGCGGTTCCGATGAACACACCCTCGTCGTCGAGCACGGGCACGTTGGCCTCGACGGCCTTGCCGAACGTCGTCTCGGTGAGGCCGACCGTCGATCCACCGGCGGCCGAGCGGGTCGTCGACCCGACCTGTTCGGGCACGGTGGACAGGATCACGGCACCGTCGCCGTCGGCCAGCTGCGCGTAGTCGAGCCCCGACACCGCACGCACCGATTCGACCGCACTCTGCAACCCGGTCCTGATACGAGGCTGCGCCGACGGCAACAGCTGCCGTACGACGGGGTTCGCGGCGAGCGTTTCCGCTGCGGACTGCGCTCGACGGCCCGCGTCCCGTTGGAACGTCGCCGACGACTGCGCCAGCGACAGCCCGCCGATCGCCACGAGAACGACGACGACGATCAGCAGCTGCAACCTCAGCAGCTGGGCCGCCAACGTAGTTCTGCGCACGAAAAGACACTACGTCTCACCTTCGCGCGCGAAGAACAAATGATCGTGCGCACAATGGACACAATTGAAACTGTGACCGCAAGGGTGACCCCAGTCACAAAGTGAGGTGTACTTCCTCGGTGCCCACGACGAGACTTCGAACTGCGACCAGCGCCCTGTGCGTCTCGGTCGCCGTTCTCGTGGGCGGTGCCGCAGCCGGTTGTGCAACGGAGCCGGCCGTCTTCGCCGGCCCCAGCGGTAACGAGCGAGTCCGGTTCGTGGTTCCATCGGACGCGGGTGGTGGCTACGACCTCACCGCCCGCAACCTGACGCAAACACTGAGCAACGACGACACCGACTACGACGTCGTCGTGCTCCCCGGTTCCGGCGGGGTCGTCGGACTGGGCAGGCTCGATCTCGAAGTCGGCAACCCCGACCTCGCGATGGTGATGGGCCTCGGACTCATCGGCGCCCTGGAAACGACGCCGTCTGCTCATTCGATCTCCGAGACCACGCCGCTCGCACGGCTGCTCGAAGAGCCCGAAGCCGTTCTGGTACCGGCCAACTCGCCACTCCGGACGATGTCCGATCTCGTCGACGCCTGGCGCGCCGACCCGTCGGGCCTCACCTTCGGCGGTGGATCTGCGGAGGGCGGACCGGATGGCGTGTTCCGGATCCTGTTGGCGCGGGCGATCGGCGTCGACCCGTCGGCATCGTCGTATCGCCAGTACGAGGGCGGCGGACAATTGCTGCCCGCACTGCTCACCGGGGACGTCGACGTGGCCACCACCGGCGTCAGCGAGTACCTGGACCAGTTGACGGCAGGCACCGTACGTGCACTGGCCGTCAGCACCGACGCGCGCATACCCGTCGTCGACGCACCCACTGCCCGCGAGGCAGGCGTCGACGTCGTGTTCGCGAACTGGCGCGGGTTACTCGCGCCACCGGGCTTGTCACCGGACCAGATCGCGGTGTGGACCGACCGGATCCGCACTCTGGACGACTCCCCCGCCTGGCACGACGTGCTGACCCGAAACGGTTGGCGCAGCGCAGTTCTCACCGGCGACGACTTCTCCGAGTTCCTCGGCGAGCAAGCGTCGTTCGTATCCGAGACCTTGTCGGTCTCGTCGCACAGCTGAATCACTGCTTCAGTTTCGTAAAGGAGTACACCCATGCTCGTGATACTGGGCTTCCTCATGGTCGCCGTCTTCATGTATCTGATTCTCACCAAGCGTGCGACGCCTGTCGTCGCGCTGACGCTGGTCCCGGTTGCGTTCGGTCTCATGGCCGGTGCAGGACTGGGAATCGGCGACATGATCACCGACGGCATCAAATCCCTCGCGCCGACGGCCGCGTTGCTGTTCTTCGCGATCATCTTCTTCGGAATCATGATCGACGTCGGACTGTTCGATCCGCTGGTGAAGGGGATCCTGCGCCTCGTGCGCAACGACCCGATGAAACTCGTCGTCGGCACCGCCGTGCTCGCGATGGTCGTCTCGCTCGACGGCGACGGCTCGACGACGTTCATCATCGTCACCTCCGCGTTGTTGCCGCTGTACCTGAAACTCGGTGTGAGCCCGGTGATTCTGACGGTCGTGGCCGGACTGTCGAACGCGACGATGAACATCATTCCGTGGGGTGGCCCGACGGTGCGTGCCGCGTCGGCGCTCGGCATCTCGCCGTCCGACGTGTTCGTTCCGATGGTGCCGTCGTTGATCGCGGGCCTGATCATCGTGCTTCTGTTCTCGATTCACCTGGGCATCATGGAGCGTCGTCGCCTCGGAAAGCTGGTCTACGAACCGGAATTGGTGCATGCTGCAACATCCGGTGGTACCGGTCGAACCGGCAAGCACGACGGCCCCACGCCTCCGGCCACCGGCGGCAGCGGTGAGTCCGGCAGCTTCATGGACGGTGGACTGGACCCCGAGCGCGACACGCTGCGCCCGAAGCTGTTGTGGTTCAACGCAGCTCTGACGGTCGTCCTTCTCGTCGTCCTCGTCATGGACATCCTGCCGATTCCGGTTCTGTTCATGATCGCCGCATCGATCGCCCTGACGGTCAACTTCCCGCGAGTCAAGGATCAGGGCGAAGCCATTGCGCGGCACTCGTCGTCGATCGTGTCCGTCGTCGCGATGGTCCTCGCCGCCGCGGTTCTCACCGGTGTTTTCCAGGGAACCGGCATGGTCGAGGCGATGGCCTCGTGGCTGATGAACGTCATTCCCGATGCCCTCGGCCCGTTCCTGGCCGTCATCACCGGCGTACTGAGCATGCCGCTGACGTTCTTCATGACCAACGACGCGTTCTACTTCGGCGTCCTGCCCGTATTGACCGAAACCGCAGCACAATACGGCATCGAGCCCGTCGAGATGGCGCGTGCGTCGATCACCGGTCAGGCCGTTCACATGCAGAGCCCGCTGGTGCCCGCGATCCTGCTGCTCGTCACGTTGGCAGGCGTCTCGCTCGCCGATCACCACAAGAAGGTCCTGTGGCGTGCGGCGGTCGTGTCGCTGACCATGCTCGTCGTCGGCGTCGCCCTCGGCCAGATCCCGTTCGGCTGACCGTTCACACGACAAGGAGAACATCATGACCGTTGCAGTCGTACACAGCCAGACCGACGAAGGCAGGCAGGCCCTTGCCGCCGGGATCCGTGAGGCGCAGACCAGGAACACCGAACTGGTTGTGCTGCATGCCCTGTCGGGGTCGTCCGAGCAGTCCGCCCGCGATCGGGAGATCGCCGCGGTCGACGCCGCAGTCCGTGCCGTCGCCCCCGACGCCCGCGTCGAGGCAGCACTGCCCGATCCCGATGCGACCAGCACCCTGCTGGCGCTCGTCGACAAGGTCGACGCGGAACTGGTGGTCATCGGCTCACGCCACCGCAGTGCAGTCGGGAAATTCCTGATGGGACAGCAGGTACAGCGACTACTTCTCGAAATTCCGGTCGAGATCCTCGTTGTCAAATCCAGGCAGTAGGCATGGACCGGATGCAACCGGCTTTTGTCACTGACGTAAGCTACTGATTCTCCAACGGTGAAGTCATCGCCGACAGTCGAAGTGCACACGATGCACTGGACCAGTGTGGTGATGGCATGGAAGACACGTCGCGAGTCGGTGATTCGCGTGCGTACTCGGATTCGACCCTCGATGCCTTTCGCGATCTCCTGCGTTCGACCGTGCGCGTCGACACTCTTCTGCAGAGTGTCGTCGAGCAGGTCGTCGCGGTCGTGCCCGGCGCGGACATGGCGGGGGTGACGTTGCCCGGCGACCGAGCGGGCGAGATCGAGACGGCCGCATGCACGGACGCGCGGGTGTACACCATCGACTCGGATCAGTTCCGTGCCCACGAAGGACCGTGCGTCGACGCCGCGCACACCAGGTCGACGGTGCGAGCCCGCGAGACCGACATCGAGGTCCGGTGGCCGAGGTTCGCCGCCGATTCCGCCGACATCGGCGTCCGCAGTTACCTGTCGGCGCCGATCTCGGTGGACACGAATCGGACCGGCTCACTCAACGTGTACAGCTGGACCGATCACGGCTTCAGCGACTCGGACGAGCTCCTGGTGGGCGTCTTCGCAGCTGCCGTCGAAAGCACCGTGTGGAATTTCCGGCTCGCTCAGGCGGCTCAGGCCGAACTGGACGGGCTACGAGAAGCGATGCGGTCGAGGGCCGTGATCGAACAGGCCAAGGGAATCGTGATGGCGATCCGAGGCATCGGTCCCGACGACGCGTTCGACGTGCTGGCGATGCAATCGCAGAACGAGAACGTCAAGTTGGCGGAGATCGCTCGTCGCGCTGTCGAATCGGTTGTCCGCAACTCATGACAAACGATCCCGAGGGCTGTGTTTTCAACCCACGGGATCTGGTGTTGGTGATCTCCGGATACCACCTGCACCTGTTGCTGGCCATGCCCACTCCCGGTCCGAGCGAAACTCATGGCCCGCGTTTCGTTTCGGACGCGCCCGGGCATGCGTCGCAGGACTGTACGACGCGCGACGGCTTAGGGGGCTGACATGGCGACGGAACTACAGACCGACGCCACTACCGAACAGGTGTGGAGCGTCATTGCCGACGGCTGGAGCTATGGGACGTGGGTTGTCGGCGCGTCGCGTATTCGTGCCGTCGACGAGGCATGGCCTGCGAAGGGCAGCTGCATCCATCACTCGGTCGGGGTCTGGCCTCTGGTGCTCAGCGATCGGACACGATCCATCGGCGTCCACGAGGGACGCGAACTGCGCCTCGAGGCCCGTGCGTTGCCGTTCGGTTCGGCGAGCATCACCTTGCGGCTACACCCCCTTGCATCCGGCTGCCGCATCGAGATGATCGAGCATGCGCTGACCCCACCCGCCAACCTCGTTCCGGACTCCGTGCAACATGCGCTGGTGCACCCCCGCAACAAGGAGGCGCTCCGGCGGCTCGCGTACCTCGCGGAAAGGTCCACGACGCCCGAATGAGCACCACCACAGCCGACGCCGTCGTCATCGGCGCAGGCCACAACGGTCTTGTCGCCGCAACAGCGCTCGCCGACGCCGGATGGGACGTCGTCGTCCTCGAGGCCAACGCCCAGCCCGGCGGTGCCGTGCGCAGTGCGGAACTGGTACCCGGATACTCCAGCGACCTCTACAGCGCGTTCTACCCGCTCGGCGCGTCGTCACCGGCGATCAAGTCGCTGGAACTGGAACGCCACGGGTTGCGGTGGGTGCGCTCACCTGCGGTCTACGGTCACGCGCGTTCGGCCACGGACGAGAACGCGCCTGTCGTGCACAACGACGTCGCCGACACCGCAGCCGGTCTCGCCGAGCACGACCCCCGCGACGCCGACGCCTGGATCAGGCTGTTCGAGGACTTCCAACGCATCAAGAAACCGCTGCTCGACGCGTTCTTCGGCGCCCCGTTCCCACCGGTGCGTGCCGGCGCTGCCCTGGCGAAGGCGCTGGGGCCCGCGGACATGCTGCGATACATCCGCTTCATGGCCTTGCCCGCCCGTGTGATGGCACACGAAACGTTCCGCAGCGACGCTGCCCGCTGTCTGCTGCTGGGCAACGCGATGCACGGCGACGCACCGGTCGACGCGCCGGTGAGCGGGGCGATGGGTTACCTGCTCACGATGCTCGCTCAGGACGTCGGATATCCGGTGCCGGAAGGCGGAGCCAGCGCGCTCATCGACGCCCTGGTGCGACGCGCAGGCAAAGCCGAGTTGCGGTGCGATACTGCCGTGACGCGCATCGGCGTCGAGAACGGCCGGGCCACCACCGTGCACACCGCCGCCGGCGACACCATTCGCGCGCGGAGAGCGATCATCGCTAACGTCTCGGCCCCTGCGCTCTACGAGACGTTGCTCCCGGCGGGCGTGCTGCCGAGACGCGTACACGACGACCTCGAGAAGTTCGAATGGGACACCCCAGTCGTCAAGATCAACTACGCGTTGGACCGGCCCATTCCGTGGCGATCGAAGAGTCTGTCGCTTGCCGGAACGGTACACCTCGGCGCCGACGACGACGGCCTGCTGCGTTGGATGACCGATCTGACGACGAACGTTCTGCCGAAGAAGCCGTTCATGCTGTTCGGACAGATGACCACCGCGGATCCGACGCGGTCGCCTGCGGGTACCGAGAGCGCGTGGGCCTACACGCATCTGCCGAGAGGCGTGACGGACAACGAGTCGGCCGACACGATCGCCGACCGCGCTCACGAGGTCCTCGAAGAACACGCGCCTGGTTTCGACGCCGCCGTCGTGGGCCGCGTCGTGCAGAGGCCGAACGACATGGCTGCCGCCGACGCGAACCTGTTCGGCGGGGCCGTCAACGGCGGAACGGCGCAAATCCAGCAGCAGTTGATCTTTCGCCCGATTCCGGGCTTGGGACGACCGGAAACCCCGGTCGAGGGGTTGTTCCTCGGCAGCGCGTCCGCCCACCCCGGTGGGGGCGTGCACGGTGCAGCCGGAATGAATGCAGCCCGCGCGGCTCTGGGCCAGCACGGGCTGTTGGGACCGATAAGGAAGAAGGTGACCAGCTCGTTGCTCGAGCTGGTCACCCGTCCACCTGATTCTGGAGTCAGGCCACGGCGTCTGCGACCGACGTGAACCTACGAACAGCAGGTACCACGTTCGCGGCCTCCAGCAATCTGTGCACTGGATGACCCTCGACGAGGCACCACACCGTGCCCGCCTCGGCGGCGGCCTCGTCCAGAGCCGCGAACACTCGCAACCCTGCGATACCGAAGAAGCCCACGTCGGACAGGTCGAGGATCAGGCGTACACCCGATGCAACTCGTCCGCACGCATAGTCGATCAGAATCGGCGCGCTGCGAATATCGATGTCACCATGCACCGTGACCACCACCGATGCGTCGCCTGCCGGCTCCGCACTGAAGATGGCGCCGGTCTCGGCGACCGCTACCGAACTGTCCTTCGCTGCGTGTGTGTTGGTGCTTCCCCCGTCGTTCAACCCCTGTGGAGTAACAGTCATAGCCATCCCATCGTTGAGCGATTGGGAGGGAAACTGCCCCGCGAAGTAGAAATCCGCTGAGTGGAAGGAACCGCTGACGGTTGGGATCCACCCGGGCGTCTCCCCCGACGGCTGTTATCTCAACCTCGATCAACCCTACGGCACTGAACCTCGTCCGTATAGTCGCGCCGGTTTCGTCCCAGCATGGGCGGGGCATTCGCCGTTCGAGGAGGGGACGTATCTACAGCTAGGAAGGCGGTGCCATGAAGGCAGTCACGTGGCAGGGAAAACGCAAGGTCAGCGTGGACACGGTGCCCGATCCGAAGATCGAGAAGCCCACCGACGCGATCATTCGCGTCACCACGACCAACATCTGCGGGTCCGATCTGCATCTGTACGAGGTGCTCGGCGCTTTCATGAATCAGGGAGACATCCTCGGGCACGAGCCCATGGGAATCGTCGAGGAAGTCGGCTCCGAGGTCACGAATCTGCAGGTCGGCGATCGCGTCGTCGTACCGTTCCAGATCTCGTGCGGCAGCTGTTTCATGTGCAACGGCGGATTGTTCACTCAGTGCGAAACGACGCAGGTCCGCGAACAAGGCATGGGCGCTGCGATCTTCGGCTATTCGAAACTCTACGGCGCAGTTCCCGGAGGCCAGGCGCAGTATCTGCGCATCCCGCAAGCCCAGAACACACACGTCAAAGTTCCTGTCGGACCGGACGATTCGCGGTTCGTCTACCTGTCGGACGTCCTCCCGACGGCATGGCAGTCGGTCGAGTACGCAGGCATCCCGGACGGCGGATCGGTGACGGTACTCGGTCTCGGTCCGATCGGCGACATGGCTGCGCGCATCGCAGCACACAAGGGATACCGCGTCATCGGCGTCGACCGAGTTCCGGAACGCTTGCAGCGCTTGGCCGCTCGCGGTATCGAGGTGTTGAACTTCGACGAGCACCCCAAGGACCTGGGTGACGTCATCCGTGATCGAACCGACGGCCGCGGAACGGATTCCGTCATCGACGCCGTCGGAATGGAAGCGCACGGATCACCGGTTTCCAAACTGGCACACGACATCACGGGACTTCTTCCCGACGCGATCGCCGGACCGTTCATGCAGAAGGCAGGCGTCGACAGGCTCAGCGCCTTCTACAGCGCGATCGACATCGTGCGGCGGGGCGGAACCATCTCGTTGATCGGCGTGTACGGCGGCATGGCCGACCCGATTCCGATGCTGACGTTGTTCGACAAGCAGATTCAGCTCCGCATGGGACAGGCGAACGTGAAGAAGTGGGTCGACGACATCATGCCGCTTCTCACCGACGACGATCCGCTCGGCGTCGACAGTTTCGCGACGCACGTGCTTCCCCTCGACGAGGCACCGCACGCGTACGACATCTTCCAGAAGAAGCAGGACGGTGCAGTGAAGGTTCTCCTGAAGCCATGACGCGTATTCGAATGGTCAAGGGCGGGCCCCTCATGGTCGAGGGGCCCGTCGAGATCGAGATGCCGGACGGCGAAACCGTCGAGTCGGACCGAGTCACGGTGGCGCTGTGCATGTGTCACCGCAGCAAGAACTATCCGTTCTGCGACACCAGCCACCGCAAGCGACGCTGAGCCACCGCACCGAACGTCATTGCGTCCAGCGGCGAATCATGGCGTCTCCGAAGCGATCTTCGACGAATGCGAGCGCCCGCATCCCGAACACGACGTCCGCCTCGAGTTCGGGATGCGCGGCCACGAGCGATCCGACGACGTCGTGCCGCATGATCTGTTCGTGCACCGCGTCGGCCTCGACGTGTTCGGCGTAGAACCGGACGCACTCCGAGGGAGCCCCGAGCCGCTCGAAGGCCGTGACGAGACGCGCCGAACCCGGCGACGACGTGATCTCGGTTGCCGCGAAATGCCCGACTGCGGCGCCACGCAGCGCACGATGCAACCCGAAGAGCGACATCAGATTGACGACGGCCAACATCTCCGGCACAGCCGAATCCAGGTACGCCAGATACGTGGTGTCCATGTTCGCGGCGCGCATCGCGTCCGCGTAGAGCTGCTGATGGACCCGTTCACCTCGGCCTGCGCCGAACTCGTCGTACTCGACCGCGACGAACGACGCCTTCGCCTGACCCGTCAGACGCGGTATGGCGAACGCGTGCGGATCGGCTTCCTTCAGGTGATACAGCGACCGGTTGGCGAGGTACTCCTGCATCTGCGCCCACGACGCGTCGTCACGCAGGAACCACGACGGCCCGGTGCCCGTTCTGGGTTCGATCGACAACGCGTCCATCTCGGCGACGACGTCGTCACCCGGCTCCACGTTCGCGCGCACGGTCGCGAGAAAACGGCGTTCCAGTTCTCGCCGAAATCCGAGAATGCCTGCGTGCCATTCCCATTCGTCGCCGACGCCGTCGAAGCTTCGATAGTGCAGTTCGTAGCAGACGTACAGGGCGAGCTGCAGATCCGCACCGAGGGGATCGGCATCGCCAGGAATGTCCGGCAGGTCCACGGGCATCGCCGGATCACCGCGAAGGGCGTCGACCACCGCGGCGGACAGCGGTCCCCGAGGTTCGGGCAACTTGCCGGGCAGCGTGAAATCGGTCGATTCGGCTGGGGTCTTCTCGGCGGTGAGGGCGGGCGTCATTCGACGCGGTTACCCTCGCGGCCGGGGTACGAAACGGTGTCGGGGCGCAACTCGTCGTGATGGGCTCGCATCGCGTCGATCAGCACGGTGAACACCCGATGCGCCGCGGCCAGGTCCGGATCGGGCAGGTCCGCGAGGGCAGCATGGGTCTTCTCACCCAGCGGACCGAAGAATCCGCGCGCGACGTTCATGCCGTGGGTGTCGTACCGCAGGATGACCTTCCGTCGATCACGCTCGTCCTTCTCGCGTCTGATGTGACCCGACGCGATCATGCGCTCGACGAGGTAGGTCATCGCAGCGGACGTCAGCCCCAACTGCGCGCCGAGTTCGCCTGCGGTCAGGGGCTTGCCGTCGACGTCGGCGACCATGATCAGCAGCAGTGCACGAAAATCGTTGGGCCGCAGATCGTGCAGCGATCCGAAGGCACGGCCGATCTCTTCGGACACCGACGACAGCGCACGGACGTCCGACGAGATCAAGGACTCCAGTTCGCTGCGATCGGGCACGACGGACAGACTATCGCGCCACGCCGACGCCAGATCCTTCAGTTGCTTAATTGTTAAGTTGATGAGATTGTTGGCGGGTGAACTTCTGGACCCGGTTTGCCCGAATAGTCACCTTCCGACACTCGTGGGCGCTCGCGCTCGCCGTCGTTCTCCTGTCCGGCGGCTTCATGGCCGCCGTCGGCGAGAACGACTCGGCGGGCAGCGCACCCTCGTCGATACCGTCGTCCGCCGAATCCGCGCAGGTCACCGAGTTGCTGACGCAGTTCCCGGACTCGGACACGGCTCCCGTCATCCTGGTCGTGTCGCGAGCCGACGGCGCGGCGCTGACCGAAGCGGACACCGCCGCGGCCCAGCGGGCGCTCGATCGGACCGGTGACGGTGCTGCCACGCCCCTCGTCCCGTCTCCCGACGGCGAGGCGGTCCTCGGCCTGATTCCCGTCGACGCGTCCCTGTCCGGTTTCGGACTGAACGACCTCGTGACGTCCCTGCGGGAGGCGGCCACCGACGGTCTTCCCGACGGCCTGCAAGCACAGGTCACCGGCGGTCCCGCGTTCGGCGCGGACATCGCGAACTCGTTCTCCGGTGCCAACTTCACGTTGCTCGCCGTCACCGCCCTCGTCGTCGCGATCCTGCTGATCGTCACCTACCGCTCCCCGATCCTGTGGCTCGTACCGCTCGTCGTCATCGGCCTCGGCGATCGCGTCGCGACCTCGGTCGGGACGGCCCTGGCCGACGTCACCGGCCTGTCGTTCGACGGCTCGACGTCGGGCATCACCAGCGTTCTCGTCTTCGGTGCGGGCACGAACTATGCGCTGCTTCTCATCTCGCGCTATCGCGAAGAACTGCGCACGACGACGGAACACCGAACCGCACTCGAACGCGCCGTCCGGCATGCCGGTCCCGCCATCCTGGCGAGCAACGCGACCGTCGTCCTCGCATTGCTGACGCTGCTGCTGGCGATGTTGCCGAGCACGCGAAGCCTGGGCGCGCTCGCTGCTGCGGGCCTCGTCGTCGCAGCGATCTTCGTACTGGTCGTGCTGCCACCGCTTCTGGCGCTGTGCGGACGAAAGTTGTTCTGGCCGTTCGTACCGGGCCCCGACGACCGAGACACGGCGACGTCGGGTCCGTGGTTCCGCATCGCCGAGGCAGTGTCGAGGCATCCGATCCGCACCGCGAGCGTCACCATCGTCGCGCTCGTCGCCTGTGCCGCAGCGCTGTTCGGTACCGGGATCGGGCTGTCGCAGACCGAGCAGTTCCGTGTCACCGCCGAGTCCGTCGAAGGATTCGAGACCCTGGCCGAGCACTTCCCGTCCGGACTCGCGGACCCGACGACCGTCGTGGCACCGACCGAATCGGCCGCAGCCGTCGAGACCGCACTCGACTCGGTAGCCGGGGTCGATTCGTTCACCCGCGTTGCGGATTCGGGTACCGGTCTGACCCGCTGGTCGGTGGTCACCGACGCGGCACCGTCGTCCGACGACGCATTCGCCACGGTCGAGAACGTGCGCGCGTCGTTCGACGACATTCCGGGTGCGCTGGTCGGCGGAAGCGACGCACAGGCCCTCGACACCTCCGACGCGGCCGCCCGCGACCGGCTCGTGGTCGTGCCTGCGATTCTCCTCGTCGTGTTCGCCGTGCTGATCGCGTTGCTACGTGCCGTCGTCGCGCCGGTTCTTCTCGTGGCGACGACGGTCCTGAGCTCGCTGGCCGCCATCGGTGTCGGAAGTTGGGTCAGCGACCACGTGTTCGGCTTCCCGGCTCTCGACGACAACGTGCCGCTGTACGCGTTCCTGTTCCTCGTCGCGCTCGGCGTCGACTACACGATCTTCCTCGTCACGCGCACCCGGGAGGAAACCCCTGGGCACGGCACCCGATCGGCCATCGTGCGCGCGGTCGGAGCGACGGGTGGCGTCATCACCAGCGCTGGAATCGTGCTCGCCGCGGTGTTCTGCGTACTCGGCGTGTTGCCCCTCATCACGCTGACCCAGCTGGGAATCATTGTGGGACTTGGCATTCTGCTGGACACGTTCGTCGTCCGCACTCTGGTCATCCCAGCACTGTTCACCCTGATCGGCCCGGGGATATGGTGGCCGAACCGAATCGATTCGGACAGTTCGGAATCGACAGCACAGAAGGAGCGAGTCTCATGACAGTACGGTCGATGATTACACGCAGCGCCCTCGCGGCAGCGTGCGTGACATTCATGGGTGCAGGCGTCGCGCAGGCAGCGCCGCCGACGGGATCGGCCGGGTGGGAGCCGTTGGCTCCGGTTCCGTCGCTCGACGTCGAACGGTACCTCGGGACATGGAACCAGGTCGCCGCGGTCCCGCAGCCGTTCAACCTCGAATGCGCCCGTGACACCCAGGCGAACTACCAGTTGATCGATCCGACGAACATTCGCGTCGAGAACACGTGCACGACGTGGACGGGCGGCTCCAACGGCATCGTCGGAAACGCGCGGGTGAACGACACCGTCACCAATGCCCAACTGCACGTGAGCTTTCCGGGCGTCCCGACGCAGGACAGCCTCGACGGACCGACCAACTACATCGTCGCGTACATCGCCGACGACTACTCGTGGGCACTCGTCGGCGACCCGCTGCGGACGTCGGGCTTCGTGCTGTCGCGTTCACCCGAGGTGAGCGTGGAACAGTTCCGTGAGATCCGTGCCGTCGTCGAGTCGAAGGGATACAACTCGACGACTCTGCTGACCTCGCCGACCCCCGGCGGCGCCACCGAGATCCGCCCGCTGTCGACCGTGTAGGCGCTTCGCACGTGCGCGCGAATGTATAGCGGGCTGTACATTCGCGCGCACGGGTCTTACTCCACGTTCAGCGCCACCCGCCGCAGCAGACCCGACAGCGCTTCCAGATCGTCCGCATCCAGACCGTCGAGCAGTCCGCGGTCACGCTCGAGCCGGACCGGAAAGACCCGGTCGACGAGGTCACGCCCCGCGTCGGTCAGCTGTAGCAGCACGACTCGCGCGTCGCGTTCGAACCGCAGCCGCTCGATCAAGCCTTCCTTGACCAGACGCTCGGAGATCTTCGTCGTCGACGCGCCACTGAGCATCGTCACCGACGTCACCTCACTGGCCCGCAACGCCCGTCCCGTACGGCGCAACGCGCTGAGGACGTCGAATTCCGCGCGGGACACACCCATGGGCGCGAGCGTCGCGTCGAGCAGATGATTGGCCTTCGCGGAGATTCGGCCGATACGAGCCAGCACCTCGATCGGGGAGGTGTCGACGTCGGGAAAGGTCGTCGACCACTCGCGTCGGACCTGGTCGACGAAGTCCCCGCCCGATTTCTGCGCCCGAATCATGTGAGCAACCCTACGTCGCCTCATTTTAATTTACTAGTGAAATACAGATAAACTACTTCGGTGACCGCGCCACTCGACAGACTTCAGCACTCCCGTTCCGCGCTCGCTCATGCCGTCTCCGGCCGCGCCTGGAAGCAAGCGACCCGACTCGGACGCGCCGACGCGTCGATCGCCCCGGCCGTGCGCGTGGGTCTCGCTGTCGCCGTCGTCCTGGTCGCGGGCAAACTGCTCGGCCACCCGGAGTTCGCCGGCTTCGCCGCACTGGGCGCTCTCGTCTCGGCGTTCGGTCGGTACGAGCCGTACCCGCGCCGCGCCGGGAAACTCGCACTCGTCGGCGGACTGATCGTTCTGTACGCGACCTTCGGCGCCGTCCTGGGCGTCTCGACGTCGTTCGCCGCTCAGATGTGGGCGATTTCCATCGCGTCCGGAGTCGCGGCGCTGCTGCTGGCGGCGTTCGAGATCGCCGGCCCCGGGCCCGTCATCCTCATCTTCGCCGCGACGGCGGGCGTCGGCTTCGGTCACACGGCGCCGGACGTGGAGGCGGTGTTCGCGGCCGTTCTCGTCGGCGCCGTCGTCGGCTGGGTCGCTGCGATGCTGCCCGCTCTGCTCCACCCCGTCGGGCCCGCCCAGCTGGCGGTGGCCCGCGCGCTCGCCGCGGTCGACAGCCGAAACGATCCGGTCGCACGCGCCGCGATCGCCCGCGCGCGAACCGTCGTCGCGCTCAGTCCTCGCCGCAGCAGCGGCCACGTACACAGCCTCGGTCTCGTGACCCTGCTCGACGACGCCGAAGCACTTCTCGACGCCTGGGCTCGTGGCGACGAGGCATCTCATGCCCAGGAGGTTCTCGCGCACGAGCGTGCACTGCGCAAGATGCGGCGTCACGACGCGTTGCCGGTACGTGCAGCCCAACTGTCGGCTCGGCCGACCAACTTCTTCTCGACGGGACTCGCGCGACTGGCCTCGAAGTCGTTGCTGCTCAATGCCATCCGCATCGCGGCGGCGGCCGCGCTCGCGGGCTGGTGCGCCCAGGCGTTCGGGTTCGATCACCCGCTGTGGGCCACGATGGGTGCACTGGCGGCGATGCAGGGCATCACGTTCCACACGACGGTCCAACGCGGAATCCAACGTCTGCTGGGCAACGTGGGCGGTGCAGTGATCGCCGCCGGACTGATCGCGCTGTCGCTCGGCTACTGGCAGACGACGGTTGCGATCGTCGTCTGCCAGATCGCCGCCGAAATGTTGGTGATGAGGAACTACGCACTCACGTCGCTGGCGATCACCCCGATGGCCCTGATGATGACCGGACTTGCCGGCCACCTGTCGCCGACGGTTGCCGTCGACCGCGTCGCGGACACACTCATCGGGGTTCTGATCGGCGTCGTGATCACGGCGGTCACCATCGAGATCGGTGACCGCCAGCACTTGAACTGACGCGTCAGCCGAGGACGGTCGCGACCGGTGTCGAGGACCGTCCGATCAGCTTCTGCAGGTCACCCGACTCGGTGTCGAGCTCACCGCGCGCGATGCCCGCGTCGGCGCTCGGCAGCATTTCCGCGACGAACTCCGGCAGGCCGGCGCCGAGCAGAATCTGCTTGTACTCGGCCTCGGTGACGCCGTGGTACGCGATGGGCTTTCCCGCGATCGTCGAGATGACGTCGGCCAGCTCGGCGTAGGTCAGTCGCTCGTCGCCACCGAGCTCGTAGATCCTGCCGCCCTGGTTCTCCGACAGCAACACGGTGGCAGCGGCGGCCGCGTAGTCGGCGCGCGCGGCCGCGGCGATCCTGCCGTTCCCCGCCGACCCGAGCAACGCGCCGTTCTCGATGGTCTGCTGCAGCGACGCGGCGTAGTTCTCCCAGTACCAGCCGTTGCGCAGAATCGCCGCAGGCACGGACGAGTCGGCGAGCAGCTTCTCGGTCGCGAGGTGCTCGGCAGCGAGGCTGACACCGGACGTATCGGCCTTCAAGATGCTCGTGTACGCGATCAGCGAGACGCCGGCCGCTTCCGCGGCATCGATCACGTTGGCGTGCTGGGGAACCCGCTGTCCGACGTCGGATCCCGAGACGAGAAGAAGCTTGTCGACGCCGGTCAGCGCCGCCTTCAGCGCGTCGGCGTCGGTGTAATCCGCGACGCGGACCTGCACGCCGCGATCGGCGAGCCCCTGCGCTTTCGCTGCGTCACGCACAACGGCGACGACGTCGCTCGCGTCCACTCCGCGGTCCAGAAGCTCCTCGACGACAAGTGCTCCGAGGTGTCCGGTGGCGCCGGTTACTGCAATGGTCATGGCTGTTCCTTCGTCGGTGGTTCGCGGTCGACCGCCACTATTCACTTACTTTTCGTACAGTGCAACCCTTGAGGTAAGCACTGCCGTGATCGCATGCGCTAGCATGCACATCATGAGCGAGGGATCGGACGGCATTTTCGAGGCCGACGTCTTCGCGCGCAACTGCTCGTCGCGCGAAGCGCTGCAGAACGCGACGAGCAGATGGGGCATCCTCGCCCTCGCCGCCCTCGCGGAGGATGACTATCGCTTCAATGCGTTACGTCGCCGCGTGGACGGCGTCAGCGAACGCATGCTGTCGCAAACGCTGCAGACCCTCGAACGCGACGGCATGGTCGTGCGGACTGTTCGAGGGTCCATTCCCCCCAAGGTCGAGTACAGCCTGACGCCGCTGGGCCGCGAGGTCGCGACGCATCTGACGAGCCTCATCGAACTCGTCGAGTCCTCGCTGCCCGACGTCGTGGCCGCACGGGAGCGTCACGACGCAAAGCCGGCCTAGAGTCCGCCGCGCACTGCTAGCGTGCTGCCGTGTCAGGAATTCGGAGAAGGTCCTTCCTCGCCGCGACGGGTGTGACGGCGCTCGGGACAGTCGCACTTGGCTCTTCTCGCGCGTGGGCGACGCCGTCGGGTCTGGATGTCGGCCGCGGCGTCGGCGACATCACCGGTGAGCCCCTCGGTGCAGGCATGAACGGATACGCCGTCCTCGAACAATCCTCTGCCGGACTGCATCTGCGCCAGCGCGCCCGCGCGTTCGTCTTCGTCGACGCCGCATCCGGCGGGCGGCTCGCCCACGTGACGTGCGAGCTCGGGTTGATGTTCGAGAGCATCTTCGAGGAGGTCCTGCGCCGCCTGGCGATGCGTTACGGCGAGACCTATCACCGCGGCAACGTCCTGCTGTCGGCGACGCATACCCACGGCGCCCCCGGCGGCACGGACGGTCACCTCCTGGTCGACATCACCACTCTCGGTTTCAGACCGGCGACGTTCGAATCCAACGTCGCCGGCATCGTCGACGCGATCGTGCGTGCGCACGACGACGTACAACCCAGCCACGTGTCGATCGCGTCGGGTTCGCTCGACGACGCGGGCGTCAATCGATCTCCGATGGCGTTCGACCGCAATCCCGACCGCGACCGGTTCTCGGACCGGATCGATCCACGCTCGGTCAATCTGCAGGTGACTCGGGGCGGTGAACTGGTCGGCGTCGTCAATTGGTTCGCGACACACGGCACCTCGATGAAGGCGACCAACCTGCTGGTCAGCACCGACAACAAGGGCTACGCGGCGTGGCACTGGGAACGCGAGGTGGAACGAGTCGATTACCGAAACCCGAGCTTCGTCGCGGCGTTCTGCCAGAGCACGCCCGGCGACATCACGCCCAACCTCGAGGGGCAACCCGGCACGGGCCCGACGACCGACGAGTTCGAGAACACTCGCGTCATCGGCCTCCGGCAGTTCGAGACGTCGCAGGCGCTCGCCGAAACGACTGCGCCACAGCTCGATTCGGGTGTCGACGTTCGGTGGGTGTACGTCGATTTCTCCCAGTACACCGTCCGACCGGAGTTCACCGGCGACGGACAGACCCACACGACCAGCCCGGCCGCACTGGGTGCCGCGTTCGCCGCATCGAGCCAGGAGGACGGTGGCGGCATTCCGGCGCTCGGACTCCAGGAGGGCGAACGGGGTGGCAATCCTGCACTGGCAGCGCTCGGTTCGGTGCTGCTTCCGCAGTGGCTGCGCGACGCCCAGGCACCGAAGGACGTCGTGCTTCCCGTCGGGTCGATCCCCGGGATCGTGCAACAGATCCTCCCGTTCCACCTGGCACGCCTGGGAAGCTTTCACCTGTTCACGTGTCCGTTCGAACCCACGATCGTCGCCGGATCCAGACTGAGAACGGCCCTCGCCGACGCACTGGCCGTCGATCGCGAACTCGTCGTCGTCCAGGGATACACGAACGGATACGGGCATTACCTGACGACGCCGGAAGAATACGACCAGCAGGACTACGAGGGCGGCGCAACGGTTTTCGGACGATGGCAACTTCCCGCGACGATGCAGATCGCGGTCGAACTGGCGTCGGCCATGCGCGACGGCCGTCCCGTCGACAGCGGCACGGCACAACGCGACCTGACCGGGCTCGTTCCGAGCGCACCCACCGGAAATCCATTCGTCGACCTGCCCAGTCCTGGAAGGTCTTTCGGTGACGTGCTCACCGAGCCGGCCGCACGCTATGCGGCGGGCCAACAGGTGTCGGTACGATTCTCGGGCGCCAATCCCAACTCGAATCTGCGACGCGACGACACGTATCTCGCGATCGAGCGAGCCGACGACACCGGGTGGATTCGGGCTTTCGACGACGGCGACTGGTACACGAAGATCTTCTTCGACAACGTCGGTCCGATCACGGAAACGACTGTCACGTGGGATATTCCGCGCTCGCAGCAGGCCGGGCGCTATCGCGTCGTCTATTTCGGTGACGCCCGGTCAGCGGACGGCCGACTCACGCCGTTCACCGGAACCACGGCCGAGTTCGACGTGGCCTGACCATGTCGCTCGAGCACAGAGCCATCGCGTTGATGACGGCGTTGACGTTCACGACCGGAATTGCCGACGCGGTGGGATTCCTCGCCCTCGACCGCACTTTCGTCGGCAACATGACCGGCAACGTCATCGTCCTCGGTATGGGCGTCGCGGGCGGTGACGACCTTCCGGTACTGAGTCCCGTCATCGCGCTGGTGTCGTTCACCGGCGGCGCGGTCGCGGCGGGATTCGTTCTGCGTGGCGCTGCGGGACGCTGGAACCGCCGCACCACAGCGCTCGTCACAGCCGGTGGTCTCGTGCTCGGGGCCGCCGCGGTAGCGCTGTTTCTGCTCGACACCGACGACAATCGAACTCGGATCGCACTAGCGGCGGCCGCAGCGCTGGCGATGGGCCTTCAAGCCACGGTCGCCCGCGCCGTCGCGGTGAAGGACATGACCACGGTCGTCGTGACGTCGACGCTCACGTCGTTCGCCAGCGAGTCGTTGACGGACCCGAACGCCGAACCGTGGTGGGCCCGACTCGCCGACCGCCGCGTCGGTGCCATCACGGCGATCTTCGTCGGTGCAGTCGTCGGCGCGTTGCTGCTACTACTGCATCCCGGTCTGGCGTTGCTCACCGCGGCCGTGCTGACACTGGCCGTCGCCGTCGCAGGTCGGCTCGCCCTACCGTCAGGGCTGTAGCAGGGCGCCGAGCACTGCCGCCGTGAGTGCGACGACCTCGTCGTGGTCCGCCTCGGCCAACGCGTCGAGAGTCCCCGACGACCGACCCATCGCGATGCCTGCCAGTGCGGCGACGGCCAGCTGCGCTCGAAGGCGAGGGTTGTCGAGCCCGTCGGCGGTCATGCGTGCCTGAACCCCGGCCGTCAGACGCTGGTCGACGCGTTCCGACGCGGCAGCCTGCACCGCGGGATCGTCGTGGGCGCGCATGACCGCATGCAGGACAGGGCCCGGTCCAACGTCGTGGATTCGCCTCAGTGCGTCGTCGATCCGATGCGGCTCGCTGATGTCACCGAGCTCTGCGACCTCGTCGTTGTCCGCGGGCAGCGTCGCGATGTACAGCGCGGCCTTGTTACCGAAGTAGCGAGCGATCAGCGCGGGGTCGGCACCTGCGCGTTCGCCGATCTCTCGAATCGTCGTGCGCTCGTATCCGCGGGTTCCGAACAATTCCGCGGCTGCGGCGAGAAGGTCTCGACGGGTCCGGGTGGAATCTCGACTGCGTGTCATCTCTCTCCCACCGAATGCGTTCTCCGCGAATCCACGTCGTACGCGAAGCCGCCCGACACCGCCGACTCCACGCTCTCGTCCACCAGCGACTTCGACACCCGACGTCGCGCATACGGTAGGCCCAGGGCCAGCAGGCCCGTCACGATCCACAGAACGATGCCTGCGGTGGCCGTCGCCGAGTATCCGTCATCCGTCGGGTACACCGCGCCGGGCAGGGTGTAGGCGGCGAGAATGGTTGCGCTGAGCGCACTTCCGACGGCGCCGCCGACGGTGCGCGTGACCTGGTTGACGCCGAGGGCACTCCCGGTCTCGTGCGACGGCACCGCGCTGACGATCAGCGCGGGCATCGCCGCGAACGTCAAGCCGACACCGAGTCCCGCGATACCCATCACAGCGAACACGACCCACAACTCCGAACGCCCGACCGCCAACAGGACCAGCGCAACGACGAATGCCACGGCCCCGAGCGGCATCACCAGGGTGCGCGGCACCCACCGACTCGCACTCGGCAGAAGCCGGTTGGCGACGACGCTCGCCAGCGAGAACGGGACGAGGACGAGGCCCGCGACCATCGCGGAACGACCGAGTCCGTATCCGGTGTCCTCGGGCGTCTGCACCAGTCGAATGACCGTGGAGGACAGCACGAACATGCCTATGCCCGCCAGCAGCCCGGTGACGTCGGCCGTCAGGACGGATCTGTTGCGCAGCAACGACAGCTGTACGAGCGGGAACGCACAGCGCACCTCGTGACGTGCCCACAGCGGCAGGACGATCACGCCGATCACGACGCAGATCGCCGAGGGCCACGACGTCCACCCCCAGGTACCGCCGGTACTGAGCGCGAGGAGCAACGCCGTCAGGCCCGCACCGAGCAGAACCGCTCCGAGGACGTCGAGTGGACGCCGCTTCAGGTGGACGCTGGTCGGCACGACGAACACCGACGCGAGAAGCACAGCCGACGTCGCGATCGCGGCGACGACGAAGCACGCGTGGAATCCCCAGTAGTGGGCGATTACTCCGGTGAGCGGGTAGCCGAGTCCGATCCCGGCGACCGCGGTGACCGACAGCGCCGCGACGCACGACCGAGCACGCGCAGGTGCGAGATGATCGCGAGCGACCGCCATCGCCAGCGGCATCAGCCCGAGGCCGATGCCCTGAAGTGCTCGTCCGACGATCAGCATCGCGAAGTTGCCCGGCATCGCGGCGAGCACACACCCGAGCGCGACGACCGCAAGCGACCCGACCACCGCCTGCTTGCGGTGGGGTCCGTCGCCGAGTCTGCCGAGGATCGGGACGGTGACGGCGCCGGTGAGCATCGCGATGGTCAGCGACCACTGCGCGCTGGTGAACGACACCCCGTACGTGGATGCAACGGTCGGAATCAATGGGGCACCCACACTGCTCACGACGGCGACGACCGTGCAGATCGACACCAGTACCGGAACGAGCCCGCGTCTCACCGCGGTCGGCAGCGTGTCATCGGTCGATGTCATCGCTTGATGATATGCCGCGCGATTCCGAGTTACCGAACCGACACCGTTCCGAGACTCGACCGTTACGATGGCGGATGTGTTGTCGTGTCGTGCAACGGGAAGCGTGATGTACGAGGCGTCACAGCGTTTCGTCCCAGCGCGAGCGCCTCCGACCGGCTCGACCACCACTCGGAAGGCGTCCTCATGTCTCTCGCACGTAACACGACGATCACTCGCGCGCTCGGCGGTGCTGCATCCCTCGGAATCGCTCTTGCCTGCGCGGCACTGCTACCGGGCACCGCATCCGCAGCGCCCGTCGAATGCACGACTGCACCTTCAGGCGCCGCCGAAACCGGCCTCGCGGGGGCGTCCCAGTGCGACAGCACTGCCGATGCGACCAGCGCCGCCGCGGGCTATGGATTCGAAGGCTGGGGATCGGCGACCGCGCTGAGCAACGCCGCCGCCCTGGCGCTCGGGTTCGGCGGGGGAACCGCGGTGTCCGACGCGACGTTCGGCGCGGGTCCCGCCGCGATCTCGTTCGGTCCTGGCAGCGTCGCTACCAACGAGGCCATCGGACCCGGTCTGTCCATCGCCATCGCAGGCCCCGGTTCCGTCGTGACACTGACACCGACGGGCGCGGTCTGCAACGGCCCCGGCATCGCGGGAAGCTTCACCACATTGCAGGGCTGCATCGGCTGACCGTCAGCCGACGGATGCGTTCTCGCGCTCCGCGTTTCGCGACCGTCGCGCGCGGAGCGCGAGAAACACCTTGGCGCCGAACGGCGCCGCGAAGAGCATGATCACGAGCCGGACCACCTGTACGGCCGCGACGAACGTGACGTTCGCGCCGCTCGCTGCGGAGACGGCCAGCACCGCCGACAGACCGCCGGGCGTCGTCGCGAGATATCCCTCCAACAGCGAGATTCCGGCGACGTGGGACAACAGCAAGCCGAGCAGGGCACACACTCCGCCGACCACGAGAATGAGCGCCACAGCCCACGGCATCACCCGTCCGACGGCCCGCACACTGTCCCGAGTGAAGGCGAGCCCGGCCTGCCATCCGATGAGAACGAACGCGATCGGGAGCAGAACCGTCGGAGCGGTGACCCCGTCGATCCACCCTGAGAGCTCCATACCCATCGACACCGCGAGCGGTCCGAGCGTCGCGGGCGCGGGCAGCCGAATCAGCCGTGCGACGACAATCCCGACGACGATGGCACCGGCAACGACGAGAAGGTCCACGTACCACGGGGTTTCGCCGGAGCCGGTCGACGCTGCGCCGCTGGTACCCGCACCGAAGACGAGCGTCGCGACCAACGGCATCGTCACGATGATCAGTCCCACACGCAGGTACTGGACCACGGCGACCATGCGCTCGTCGCCGCCGAGTTCACGAGAGACTGCGACGAGCCCCTGCGCTCCTCCGGCGATCATCGACAGAGCACCGGTCAGAGCATCGACGTCGCGATGGAACGCGAGGAGCATTCCCGCCGCCACGCTGACGACGAGGGTTGCGATGCACACACCGAGCGCGGGCAACCAACTCGAACCGAGAGCCGACAACGTCTCGGTGTCGACCATCAGTCCGACACTCACGGCCAGAATGCCCTGCGCGAGCATGCCCGCCGGTCTCGGAAGACGGTCGGGACCGAATCCGCGCACCGCGAAGACGGCAGCGACGACGAGAGATGCGAACAACGCCGCGGCAGACAGTCCCAGGGCTGCCATGACCGCCCACACCACGCTCGTCACAGCCAGAAGAGCAAGCCAACGGAACATGGTTTTTCGCACACGGTAAGACTACGCTTATCAATCGAAGCGTCAAACCAGACGAAACAGGCCCACAAAGATACTGTTGCACGTACTAACAGGTGTGCCGGGGAGGGTTATCCATGAGCGCAACGGAGCTACGGGAGGCGATGCTCGCATTGACACGGCGGTTGCGCAGGCAACGCCCGAAGCACTATCTGACACCGAGTCAGATGCAGATCCTCGGCGACGTCGAACGCAGTGGTGGGTCGAGCGCCCCCGTCGACCTCGCGGCTCTGCAGGGAGTCCGCATTCAGTCGTTGACGAGCAACCTCAACGCTCTGGAAGCCGAGGACCTGGTCACCCGCACGCCGGACCCGGGTGACCGACGCCGTCTGCTGATCCGCATCACCGACAAGGGCACCGAACTCGTCGCCGCCGATCGTCAGCAGCGCGACCGCTGGCTCGCCGACGCGATGAACGAAGAGCTGACGGGACTCGAGCGCGACGTCCTGCACCTCGCCGCGCCCATCCTCTGGAAACTGGCTCGGCGTCCGGATTCGGCGGACACCGTTGACCTTTCCGACCGTTCTGGTGGAACATGATTCGGACACACCCCTTTCGGCGGCATCGTCCGTCGGCCATGACCACAGGAGTAATGAGCTTCGATGATGTCCTACCTGCTGTACGACGCGCTTCTCCCCCACCTCGGATCCGACGCGGCGACGTACTGGGCAACGTTGCTCGTCGTCAACCCCTTCTGACGGACCGGTAGCACGGCCGACGCGAGGGTCGCACCGAAACGTTTCGGTGCGACCCTCGCGCGTTCGTGTTCGGCCCCTGTTGTCCGGGCCCTGTTCGTCCGGGCTTCGACTAGGCCAGTGCAGGTGTCGGCAGCAGTCTCGACAGCACGTCCGAGAGCGTGACCACTCCGACCGTGCGGTCACCGTCGACGACGAGTGCAAGGTGGCTGCTCGTCTCGCGCATCGACGCGAGCGCGACGTAGACGGGTGTATCGACCGCGAGCGTGAACACCGGACGCGTCACGTCCGCCAGGCCGACGTCGTCGGCGAGCGTGTCGCGCACATGGACGACGCCGCTGACGGTTTCCCCGTCACGCACCAGGATGCGTAGGTGGCCCGACTCCCGCGACGCTGCTCGAACGTCGTCGAGCGTCGCGGTGGATTCGACCGAGATCGGAACCCCGTGCGTGCGAAGAAGATCTCCCACCACCAGGTTCTGCAGTTCCAGTGCTCCCGCGATCTGGACGGAGTAGCTGGCGTCGAGTGCACCGACGTTGACCGAGTGTTCGACGAGCTGGCGCAGGTCGTCGGGATTCTGACCCGACGCGACCTGACCGGACGGTTCGACGCCGACGCGTCGAAGCAGCCAGTTCGCCATCTCGTTCATCGCAACGATGACGGGCCTGGTCAGGAACATGAACCCACGCATCGGGATCGCCAGCATCGTGGCGGACTTCTCCGGGTGCGCGATGGCCCACGACTTCGGCGCCATCTCGCCGACGACCAGGTGCAGGAACGTCACGATGATCAACGCCAGCACGAACCCTGCGACGTCCGCGACCCAGTACGGGACGCCCCACGACTCGAAGAGCGGTGTGAGCGCGTAGTGGACTGCGGGCTTCGTCGTCGCACCGAGTGCCAACGTGCACAACGTGATTCCGAGCTGCGAGCCGGCGAGAAGAACGGTCAACTCACTCGCACTGCGCAGTGCGGCACGCGCGGATCTGCTGTTCGGAGCCGCGTCCTCGAGACGGTGACGCTTCGCCGCGAGCAACGCGAACTCGACGGCGACGAAGAACGCACTGGCCGCGATGAGCCCGACGGTGACCGCCAGAACGACCCAGGGATTGCTCATCGGTGGTTGTCCATTTCTGTGCTGTCCGTGCGGTCGTCGGCGTCGGTGCGTTCCCGTTGTCCGAGTTCGAGTCGCACGGACGACGGTACGTAGTTGTCGATCTCGAGCACCTCGACCGACACGAACCTCTCCGGGATCTCGTCGTCGTCGGCGATCAGATCCTCCGATTCGGCGGGCAGATCGACTTCGATTCGCGTCCCGACGTCGGGCAGCGAACCGTGGTGCGCGATGACGAATCCGGCGATGGTCTCGTAGTCACCGGCAGGCAGGTCGTGGTCGATGGACCGCTCGACCTCGTCGATGTGGATCTCGCCCGCCATCGTCCACGTGCCGTCCTCACCCGCGACGGGCGTCGTGTCGATCTCGTCCTCGTCGTGCTCGTCGGTGATCTCTCCGACGAGTTCCTCGGCGAGATCCTCGATGGTGATGACGCCGGTGAGACCGCCGTATTCGTCGATGACACAGGCAAGTTGGTTCTTCGACGTGCGGAGTTCGACGACCGCGTTCGGCAGCGCCTGTGTCTCCGGAAGGATCAGCGCGGGACGCACGAACTCGGCGATCTCCGCCTCGGGACGATCGGTGACCGCCAGGATGTCCTGCAGGTGTACGACACCGACGATGCCGTCGTCCTCGTCGAGGACGGGGTAACGCGAATGCTCCTGCCCCATGAGCGTTTTCACCTCGGCGAGCGAATCGGTGGCACGCACCGTCGCCGCACGCGAGCGCGGAATCATCGCATGTTCCACGGTGCGCGTCGGGAAGTCGAGAATCCGATCGAGTAGATCGGACAGCTCGTCGGGCAGATCGCCCGAATCCTTGGACTCGGCGACGATGTGCTCGAGGTCGCGCGGCGTCGCCGAATGTTCGACGTCGTGCACCGGCTCGATCTTAAGCGAGCGGAGCAGCAGATTCGACGCGTGATCGAAGATCGTGATGAGCCAACCGAACAGCTTGAGGTAGACGGTCGTCGACAACGACAACCACCTGGCGACAGGTTCGGGGCGCGCGATGGCGAAGTTCTTCGGGAACAGTTCACCGAACAGCATCTGCACGAACGTGGAGAAGAGCAGCGCTGCGACCGCACCGATACCCACGCCGACGGCCGTCGGAATTCCGATCCCGCCGAACATGGTTCCGAGCGACTGCCCGATGAGTGGTTCGGCCACGTAACCGACCAGCAGGCCGGTCACGGTGATGCCCAACTGGGCACCCGACAGCATGAACGACGTGCGTTTGGTGACTTGCAATGTGCGACGGGCACCTGCGTCGCCGGCCTCGGCGCGAGCCTTCAGCCGGGAGCGGTCCACGGTCATGTATGCGAATTCCTGAGCCACGAAGTAACCCGTGGCGACGGTGATCAGGAAGACGACGAGGACGCCGAGCAAGAGAGTGAGAATCACACTCATTCGCCGGACACCGCCTCGCAACTAGTCGACATAGTGCGTGGGGCCGTGTCCGGCCCGGGTTTATCGCTGTCCATGAATCCTCTGTTTGTGGGGGTTTCGGCGGTGATGTCCGATTCTAGCGGGTGCCGACGCCGTCGGGAGATTTCACGACGAGAACGGGCACAGGGCTGTCGAGGAGGACACGCTGCACCGTGCTGCCCATCAGGAACTTCCCGACGGCCGAGCGTCGCCGAGACCCGATCACCAGCAGCGACGCGCCGACGTCGGCGACGAGATCCACGATCGCACCTGCCGGATCGCCCGCATCGGGTTCGACGCGCACGGACAGTGTCGCGTCCCCGAGTCCGCGCGATTCGAGGATCTGTCTCGTCGCGAGAGTCGTTGCCTCCCTGTCTTCTTCGGACACGGTGTTGGAATCGACGACGGCCAGGACGACGAGTTCCTTGCCTCGGAGTGTTGCTTCCTCGACTGCACGGACGAGCGCCTCGCGGCCCTCGGGTGAATCGCTTGCCACTACGGCTACCGCCATGTTGTCTCCGCTTCCGAGAAATCGTTGATTGGACTATTCGGACAAAGCGTATCTACTGTGTCGCTGTGACACATCACACGAAAGGCTCGCCAGGAGCGGAGCCTGCGGAGTGACCGGAAAATCACTCGCGAGGTTCTCGCCCACTCTGTCCAAGTCTCTACTTGCAGTTGCCGTCGCGGCGGCGGTGACAGTCGCCGGAATCGATGCTGCCCGCAGCGGCACCGGTTCGGACGCACGAGCAAAATTGACCTTGATCGCTCCTGCTGCCGCAGGTGGAGGCTGGGATCTGGTTGCCCGTGAGGCGCAGCAGGCACTCCGGAGCGACGGCATCGTCAACAACGCGCAGGTGGTGAACGTCCCCGGTGCCGGTGGCACGATCGGCCTGAGCCAACTCGAAGGTCTCCGCGGTCAGTCGACCACCGTCATGGTGACCGGCACCGTGATGCTCGGCGGTATCGCCATCAACGACTCCGACACGACGTTGGCCGATACCGTGCCGATCGCGAAGTTCGCGGAGGACTTCGAGGTCTTCGTCGTCCCCAAGGATTCGCCGTACCAGACCATCGACGACATGATCGCGGCGTGGCGCGCCAATCCGGGCGGACTGCCCATCGGAGGCGGTTCGCTCGGCGGAATCGACCACATCGTGGCCGGCCAACTCGCGCAGGAAGCGGACATCGACCCTGCGGCGATCAACTACATCGCCTACTCCGGTGGCGGCGAGGTACTCACGTCCCTCCTGTCCAACACCGTCGGTGTCGCTGTCAGTGGCTACAACGACTTCCGCGACCAGATCGAGGCCGGAAACGTCCGCGCGCTCGCGGTGGCAGCACCCGAACCGGTCGAGGGCATCGACGTCGAGACGTTCGTCGAACTCGGATACGACGTGGACCTCGTGAACTGGCGTGGAATCGTTGCGCCGCCCGGTATTTCGGACGAGGACCGTGACACGCTCGTCGACATCGCCACCGAGATGCACGAGACCGAACAATGGATGACCGCGGTCGAGCGCAACAGGTGGAAGGAATCGTTCCAGACCGGAGACGAGTTCGGCGAGTTCCTCGAGGTCGAGCAGACTCGCATCACCGACATCCTCCGAGAATTGGGGTTGGTATGACCGCCGTCGAAACCACCACGGACGTCCGGCGCAGTTTCTGGACCGGCCGGAGCGGACTCGTCGTCCCCGCGCTGCTCGTCGCACTCGGGCTGTTCCTCGTCTACGGCACGGTGACGATGGAGGTTCCCCCCACGGCGACTTCGCCGGGACCACAGGTCTTTCCGGCGATCGTGGCGGGCGGATGCTTCGTCGTCGCCGCGCTGGTCGCACTGCAGATTCTGCTACGTCCCGAGGTGGTCGAGCGGGGTGTCGACGACGACGGCCGCCCGGTGACGGGCCCGGTGAGCAATTGGCGCACCCTCGGAATCACTGTCGGGTCGGTCGCCCTGTTCATCGCGCTGCTCGACCCGCTCGGCTGGGTTCTCGCGGGGGCGCTGCTCTTCTGGGGTGTCTCCATCGGATTGGGTTCTCGCCGTTATGTGTTCGACGGAGCCATCGCCCTGCTGGTGTCCTCCGCGGTTCAAATCGCCTTTTCCGCCGGTCTCGGCCTGACGTTGCCCGGCGGCCTTCTGGCCCAGGTGTTCTGATGGAGCTGATCTTCTGATGGATTCGTTGAGCAATCTCCTCGACGGGTTCGGTACGGCGCTGACGCCGATGAACCTCGTCTGGGTTCTCGTGGGCGCCGTTCTCGGCACCGCCGTCGGTGTGCTGCCCGGCCTGGGCTCTGCCATGGCCGTCGCACTCCTCCTCCCGGTCACGTTCACCCTCGATCCCACCGCAGCGCTGATCATGTTCGCCGGCGTCTACTTCGGTGGACTCTTCGGTGACTCGATCGCCGGCATTCTGATGAACACCCCCGGCAACTCGACGGCCATCGCAGGCACCTTCGAGGGCCATCGCATGGCCAAGAGCGGCCGAGCCCCGCAGGCATTGGCGACGTCGGCGATCGGCGCGTTCATCGGCGGAATCGTCGCGACCACGCTCGTGGTGTTCTTCGCTCCGACGCTCGCATCGCTCGCGACGAATTTCGGTCCGGCCGAGTACTTCGCGCTTGCGGTGTTCGCCTTCATCGCGACGTCGGCCGTCGTGTCCGACTCCGCTCTGAAGGGCCTGACGGCCCTGTTGATCGGCCTCACGTTGGCCGTCATCGGTATCGACGGCCCCTCCGGAGCATCGCGGTTCACGTTCGAGGTACCCGCGATGTTCGACGGCATTCACATCGTCGTCATCACTGTTGCCATGCTGGCACTCGGCGAAGTCATCCACGTCGCTTCGAAGATCGGGCGACCGGAGGACAACTCGTTGATCCCGTCCGGCGGGCGCCCGTTCCTGAGTCGCTCCGAGTTTCGTGAGGCGATGCCTGCCTGGTTGCGCGGCACGGCATTCGGTGTCCCGTTCGGCGTGATCCCGGCGGGTGGAGCCGAGGTTCCGAGCTTCCTCGCCTACGGCACCGAGCGTCGACTCGACCGTCGCCGCAAGAACCCGATGTTCGGAAAAGGCGCGATCAAGGGTGTCGCCGGCCCGGAAGCCGCAGGCAACGCCACCGCCGGTACCGCGATGGGTGCACTGCTCGCGCTCGGCCTACCGACGTCGGCAACCGCTGCGATCCTTCTCGCCGCATTTCAGCAGTACGGAATGCAGCCAGGACCACTGTTGTTCGACCGTAGCGGCGAGATCGTCTGGGCACTGCTGGCCAGCCTGTTCGTCGCGATGATCGTGCTGTTGATCCTCAACCTGCCCTTCGCGCCGCTGTGGGCGAAGCTGCTGAAAATTCCGAAGAACTACTTGTACGCGGGCATCTCCGTGTTCGCCGCCCTCGGCGTCTACGCGACGAGCGCGTCGATAGTGGACCTGATGTTCATGCTCGGACTCGGCGTTCTCGGGTTCATGATGCGTCGCTACGGCATCCCACTCGCGCCGGTGATGATCGCCGTCATCCTCGGCCCGCTCGCCGAGGACTCGCTACGCCGCGCACTCGCCGTCAGCGAAGGCGATCCGACCGTCCTCGTCAGCAGTGCGATCACCATCGTCCTGTATTCACTGATGGCCATCGCGATCGTCTTCACGATCGTGGGCAAGGTGCGCTCTCGGGCGAAAGCCGACTTCTAGGCGCCTTCGGCACACGTGCGCGGCAATGTACAGCGGGCTGTACATTGCCGCGCACGAGTCGTTTCACCTCCGTGGACAAATTTACGTTTTTGTCTAGACAGTGGACAATTTCGGAGTATTGTCATCCGTGCAGTGACTCACACCACTCAACGGATTGTCCGAGGAGGACTCTCGTCATGGCGACTCACACGAGCCCACAGCCGGAAGCCCCGGCAGAGGAATGGCACGACAAGAAGCGCTACCTGTGGCTCATGGGCCTCGTTCCGCCCACGGCAGTCCTCATGGCGGTCGCCTTGGTCTGGGCGTTCAACGGGCTCGGCTGGACCGCCGTGTCACCGGTCTTCTGGTGGATCGGCCCGATCCTCGTCTACGGACTGCTTCCGGTGCTCGACCTGTTCTTCGGCCCCGACGGGCAGAACCCGCCCGACGACGTGATGGAGCAACTGGAGAACGACAAGTACTACCGCTACTGCACGTACATCTACATTCCGTTCCAGCTCACCAGCCTGGTCGTCGCGTGCTACCTCTGGACGGCCGACAACCTGAGCTGGCTCGGTATGGAGGGCGGATTGAGCGTGATCTCGAAGATCGGGCTCGCGTTCAGCATCGGCGTCATGGGTGGCGTCGGCATCAACACCGCGCACGAAATGGGACACAAGAAGGACAGTCTCGAGCGATGGCTGTCGAAAGTGACTCTGGCGCAAACCTTTTACGGCCACTTCTACATCGAACACAATCGCGGCCACCACGTACGCGTCGCGACGCCCGAGGACCCGGCGAGTGCGCGCTTCGGTGAGACGTTCTGGCAGTTCCTTCCTCGCAGCGTCTGGGGCAGCTTGAAGTCGTCCTGGGCGCTCGAGAAGACTCGGATGAACCGACTCGGCAAGTCCACGTGGAACATTCGTAACGACGTACTCAACGCCTGGCTGATGTCACTCGTACTGTTCGGAACGCTCACGGCCGTGTTCGGCGTCGGCATCCTGCCGTTCCTCATACTGCAAGCGGCGTACGGCTTCTCGTTGCTCGAGACGGTGAACTACCTCGAGCACTACGGACTGCTCCGCGCCAAGACCGCATCCGGTCGATACGAACGCTGCGCACCTGCACACAGCTGGAACTCCGACCACATCGTCACCAACATCTTCCTGTATCACCTTCAGCGACACAGTGATCACCACGCCAATCCCACCCGGCGCTATCAGACGCTGCGCAGCATGGACGGCGCTCCGAACCTTCCCAGCGGGTACGCGAGCATGATCTCGCTCGCCTACTTCCCTCCGATCTGGCGCAAGGTCATGGATCACAGGGTGTTGGAACACTATCGCGGCGACATCGAGTCCGTGAACATCCAGCCGAGCAAGCGCGAGAAGATCCTCGCCCGCTACGGGGCGGACGCGTGACGATGGCGAAATACGAATGCCCGGTCTGCGCCTACGTGTACGACGAGACGACAGGCGCACCGCGAGAGGGCTTTCCGGCCGGAACCGGATGGTCCGAGATTCCCGACGACTGGCCGTGCCCCGACTGTGGGGTACGGGAGAAGATCGACTTCGAACAGAAAGCAGGCTGAGATGAACACCGATTTCAAGCTCTACCAGTGCATTCAATGCGGATTCGAGTACGACGAAGAGCTCGGCTGGCCGGAGGACGGCATCGAACCGGGCACTCGTTGGGAGGACATTCCCGACGACTGGAGCTGCCCGGACTGCGGCGCAGCGAAAGCCGACTTCTTCATGGTCGAGATCAGCAGACCGTAACGGGAGCGAAGATGATCGCTAGACTGGCCGCTGTGACGACACATCCGGTCAGCCCGTACAAGAACGCGGCAACGAACCTGATGCGTTCCACCATTCTCGACAGCCTCCACGATCTGCTTCTAGAACGAACGTGGTCGACGGTCAACATGGCCGACGTCGCGAAAGCCGCCGGCATCAGCAGGCAGACCCTGTACAAGGAGTTCGGGACGAGGAAGGGTCTGGCGCAGGGGTACGCACTGCGCCTGACGGACGCGTTCGTGTCCGCGGTCGACGACGCCGTCTACTCCAACGAAGGCGACGGTCTCCGAACCCTGTACGTGTCGTTCACCGAATTCTTCGGTCGCAGCGCGAAGGACCCGCTGGTGCTGTCGATGCTCACCGACGACCCACCGCCGGACTTGCTGCGGCTCGTCACCACCGAGAGCGGAATCCTGATCGAGCACGCGGCTTTTCGGCTCGCGGAGACGTTCCAGCGCAGTTGGATGCGCGTGTCGCAACACAACGCGGACGTGCTGGGTCGAGCGGTCGTCAGGCTCGCCCTCAGCTACATCTCGATGCCCCCCACGAATTCGGCCGACGTCGCAGCCGACATGGCATCGCTGCTCACGCCGTTCGTCGACAAGGTCCAGGGCACGGCCTGAAGAACCCGGTGTGCGAGAGTGACACCATGAGTCAGCTCCACCACGCACCTTTCTCGGACCTCAGCGGACACATCGTCTACTCCCTCTGCAAGCTGCGAGTCGACGTGTTCGTCGTGGAACAGAATTGCGCGTATCCCGAACTCGACGGCGCCGACGAACACCCGGACACCGTGCACTTCTGGCACGAGGACGACGGACGTGTGCTGTCGACACTGCGGTTGCTCCGCCGCGACGTAGAAACTCGGATCGGCCGCGTGTGCACCGCCGTCGACGCGCGTGGACGTGGACTGAGCGCCCAGTTGATGCGCGCCGCGATCGAACACGCGGACGGCGAGGACATCGTCATCGGTGCGCAGGTCCAGCTCGAAACGTGGTACGGCGGTTTCGGATTCGTGCGGTCCGGCCCGGATTACGACGAGGACGGCATCATGCACCTCCCGATGCTCAGGACAGCACGCTGACGGCGGCGTCGACGATCCGATCCTCGGACACCAGGACGTGCAGCGCCGCGTCGCCGAGCGGGATGAAACTGTCCTCACTGGCGATGCGGGCCAACTTCCCCGTGTAGCCCGCGTCGACGAGCGCGGCGATCACGCCCTCGCCGACTCCACCGGATCGCCTGGTCTCGTCGACGACCAGCACGCACGATGTCGCCGACGCCTGTGCGACGACGTCGTCCACCGGAAGCGGTGCGAGCCAGCGCATGTCGACGACGCGAGCATGCACGCCCTGCTGCGAAAGTCGCTGCGCCACGCGAAGACTCATCGGAACCCCATTACCGAACGTGATGATCGTGAGGTCCCCACCCTCGCCGTACACCCGGGCACGTCCGATCGTTGCTGCCTCGACGCGTCCACCGGACAGCCAGCCGTCGTCGCCGTCGTCGTAGAGGTCCCGTGTGTGGTACAGCGCGATGGGTTCGAGAAACACACAGACCGCCCCCTGCTCGACGGCAGCCGACGCACACGCGTCGAGCATGGCTGCGGCGTCGTCACCCCGCGCGGGTGACGCTACGACGATCCCGGGGATATCCCGCAGTGCCGCAACGGCATTGTCGTTGTGGAAGTGACCGCCGAAACCCTTCTGGTACCCGTATCCGGCGATACGGACGATCATGGGGTTTCGGTACTGGCCGTTCGAGAAGAACTGCAGCGTCGCCGCCTCACCGCGGATCTGGTCGGCAGCATTGTGCAGGTACGCGAGGTACTGGATCTCCGCGATCGGCAGGAGCCCGGACACCCCCGCGCCCGCGGCCAGTCCGAGGATCGATTGCTCGTCGAGCACGGTGTCGAACACCCGGACCGAACCCGCCGCGGACAACAGCCCACGCGTGACCCCGTACACGCCGCCTTTGCGTGCGACGTCCTCGCCGAACAGTACTGCCTGCGGGTACCGGTCGAGAATGCGTCGTAGAGAAGCGTTGATCGCCTGCGCGAGAGTCGATTCGGCGGGAAGGTCGATCGCGTCGGACGATGCGACAGCCCTGTACGCGAGCGGCGCCATGACGGCGTCGGCCGTCGCGAGCTGGGACGCGTCGGCGACGTCACGGGCCATGTCCATCACCTCGGCACGCTTCTCCTCGTACAGTGCGACGGCGTCGGACGCGGTCAGCACGCCGCTGTCGATCAGCGTCCTCGCCGTCTGCAACACAGGGTCTCGCGCGTAGTCCGCGGTGATGTCCCGTCGACTGCGGTACGACGACTCGACGTCGGACCCGGCATGCCCCATCAGCCTGACCGTGTCGATG
The DNA here is from genome assembly GCF_003336925.1 of Rhodococcus sp. Eu-32. NCBI lineage: Bacteria > Bacillati > Actinomycetota > Actinomycetes > Mycobacteriales > Nocardiaceae > Rhodococcus > Rhodococcus sp. Eu-32. Next base: position 137,419 of record NZ_QGNK01000013.1, read on the forward strand.
TGCAGGAACACCGGACGGCCCCTGCGTCGAACACGATCGACGGCGGCGATCGATTTCTCGTAGGTGTCGACGAGGTCACTGCCGTCGGCGTGGACGTAGTCGAGTCCGGGCCGGGACGAGAAGTTCGACGCGATCCACCCAGCCGGGGTCGGCACGCTGATGCCGAGTCCGTTGTCCTCGCAGACGAAGAGGATGGGCAACGGCACTCCCTGATACGCCGAGTGCACGGCGGTGTTCAAAGCACCCAGTGCTGTCGAATGGTTGGCCGACGCGTCCCCGAAACTACACACGGTCACCGCGTCGCCAGGCCACGGACACGGGACACCCAGTTTGCGGGCACGTATCGTCGAGAACGCGACGCCGACGGCACGCGGCAGGTGCGACGCGATGGTCGACGTCTGCGGAATCACCGCGAGGTCGGCGCGGCCGAACACCTTGTGTCTGCCACCGGAGATCGGTTCGTCGACCGCCGCGACCAGCCCGAGCAACACGTCTCGGATCGGATCGCTGCCGCCGCCCTGTCGTGCCCGTTCGAGGAAGAATGCGCCCGAACGATAGTGCAGCAGTGCAGGATCGGTGACTCCGAGCGCGCCCGCGACGGCAGCGTTGCCCTCGTGCCCGGACGAGCCGATCGTGTAGTACCCCTTACTCTCGGAGCGGAGCCACCGGGCCGCGAGGTCGAGATGGCGACTGCCGAGCTGCGCGTCGAACAGCTCGAGAGCTCGTTCCGGCGTCAGCGAACCCAGCGACCGTCTGCTGGAACGCGCCCCGACGTGCTCCAGGAAGTACTCGTCGATCGCCTCGGCCATGGTGCATTATGCGCTCATGCGGCAGACCGTCGCCAGGAAAGGAGCACGCCTTCTCCTCGGTCAGGTTTCCACGGCAGGAAGATCGCCACGGCGAGAGCGCACGCCAACGACGCCGACACCGTCACGTACGACGCGAGCTGAAACCCCTCGAGTGACGCCGCTTTCATCGCGTACACCAGGTCGGCCTTCTGCGTGGCGAAGATCGAACTGGTCGGCGCCTTGACGATCTCGAGAACGCTGACGACAGTTTCGCGGGCGAACGCCTTCTGGTACGGCTCCATGACCGTGTCGGGAATGGCGTCGATCCTCGGCGCGACCCGGTCGGTGTAGATCGAGGCGACGATCGACCCGAGTACGGCGACGCCGAGTGTGCCCCCGACTTCTCGGGTCGTGTCGTTGACGGCGGACCCGGCGCCTGCTTCGTCGAGCGACACCGACGACATGATCGACTCCGTCGCGGGACCCTGCACGATCGCGAGCCCGAGACCCATCAGCACCATGGAGAGCAGTACCGGTCCGACATACGGTGTTTCGACCTTCACCTGACCTGCGATGAACATTCCTGCGCTCATCACGACCATGCCGAACGCGATGACGGCGGTGGTACCGATGCGTTTCGCGATCAGCGTGGCGACGGGCGCACCGACACCGATCGACGCCGCGAACGGCAGCGAGTGGACACCGAATTCGAGTGGGGTCATCTCCCGGACACCCTGGAAGTACTGGGTGATCATGAACAGAAAGCCGAACATGCTGAAGTAGGCGACCGCGATTGCCAACGCGGGCAACGAGAATCGCCGAATGCGGAACAGACTCATGTCGAGAACCGGCGACGGCGCCCGCAGCTCCCACCACACGAACGCGCCGACGCACAGGACCCCGATCACGTAGGCGGTCACACTCGTCGTGGAGAGCCAGCCCTGGCGCGGGGCCTCGATGATGCCCCACACGAGCGACGTGATGCCGACCAGCGACAGCGCGATACCCAGCGGGTCGAACTTCCCGACGTGCGACGCCTTCGATTCGGGAACGCAGGCCAACGCGGCCAGCAGTACGACGAGCGCGACCGGCACATTGATCCAGAACACCGAGTGCCACGAGAAGTGTTCGAGCAGAAAGCCTCCCGCCGTGGGCCCGATCGCGATGGCGAAGCCGGCCATCGCGGTCCACGCGGCGATGGCGAGAGCCCGCTCGCGGGCGTCGGAGAACATGTTGATGATGAGCGCGAGCGTCGCCGGGAACACCGCCGCCGCACACACTCCCATCGCTGCCCTGGCCGCGACGACTTGACCGAGGTCCGCGGCGAGTGCCCCGCCGATGGACATGACGGCGATGCCTGCCAGTCCCACCGTCATGACCCTGCGCCGGCCGTAACGGTCGCCGAGGTGGCCGAATGCGAGCAGAAGACCCGCGAACGTGAGGGTGTAGGCGTCGACGACCCATTGCAGGCCGCCGATGCTCGCGCGCATCTCGAGACCCATCGACGGGAGCGCGACGTTGACGACGGTGTTGTCGAGCACGACCAACAGCTCGGCCGCGCAGATCACGGCGAGGGCTAGATAGCGGCGACGGGCGCCGATTATGACTTGGTGCATAACGCGAAGTTATCTGTAACCGAGGGTTATAGCAATGGCTGGTCGGGCAGGGAGTGCTCCACCCATCGAACTATCTCGGTCTCGACACGGTCGAGTGCGCGCGTGCTGCGCTGGGCTTTCGCGACGAGAAGCGCCCCCTCGACGGCGGCGATCGACATCGTCGCCATGCCGCGGGCGCGCTCTCGTTCGACTCCTCGCTGCCACAGAGCTGCCGCGATCGTGTCCTCCCAGAACTCGAAACTCTCGCCCGCCGCCGCGACGGCCGCCGGAGCATTGACCCCGTCGAGCGCCGCAGGGGCGACCGGACAGCCGGCGACGAAGTCGGTTGCCGTGAGCTCGTCGCGGAAACCGGAGATCAACGCCCGCAGTGTCGCGACAGGTCCGTGCTCGGCGAGCCCGGCTGAGATCATCGACCCCATCAGCACGCCCGCGGTGCGCGTCGCCTCCTCCACCAACTGCGGCTTGCCACCGGGGAAATGGTGATAGATGGATCCCCGCGGCGCGCCTGCATGTTCGACGACGTCCAGCAACGACGTCGCTTCGATCCCGCGCTCTCGGAACAACTGGGCCGCGCTGCGCAGCATGTCGTCTCGCGTCGACCTCTTGGCCACACACCCTCCCATTGACGTAACCGCCGGTAACGTTTAATGTCGGCGGCAAGCTATGTCGTCCAGCATAGAAGATGCGAGACCCCGGGAGAGAGTCATGACGATCGACGACCCACATCGGCTCGGCTCCCCGCTCACGCTCGCATGCGGTCAGGTACTGCCGAATCGCCTGATGAAGGCTGCGTTGAGCGAAGGCCTCGGGACGCCGAGTCACGCGCCGGACGACCGGCTGACACGCCTCTACACCCGCTGGGGAACGGGCGGGTTCGGTCTGGTGATCACCGGCAACGTCATGGTCGACCGCACCCACCTCGGCGAACCGGGCAACGTCGTCATCGAGGACGATCGGGACCTGGACGGGCTCACCACGTGGGCCAAGGCCACGAAGGACGGCGGCTCGCCCATCTGGATGCAACTCAACCACCCGGGGCGTCAAGCGAATCCGCTGGCCACGAAGGCGAAGCCGGTCGCGCCGTCGGCGGTGGCGTCGGGAGTTCCCGGACTGCCGGCTCCTCGGGCGCTGACCGAGTCCGAGATTCTGGACATCGTCGACAGATTCTCGACTGCGGCATCGGTCGCCGAAGCCGCCGGTTTCGACGGCGTCCAGATTCACGGTGCGCACGGCTATCTCGTCTCGCAGTTCCTTTCTTCACTGTCCAATCGCCGGGAGGACCGCTGGGGCGGAAACCTGGACGGCAGAATGCGTTTCGTGCTCGAGGTCGTACGTGCCATCCGCGCCGCGGTGTCGCCCGGTTTCGCCGTCGGCATCAAGCTGAATTCGGCGGATTTCCAACGCGGCGGGTTCACCGAGGAGGAGTCGCGGGAGACCGTCGAACATCTGGCCGGTGAACGTATAGACCTCATCGAGATCAGCGGTGGCAGTTACGAATCACCCGCCATGATGGGCCGTGCGACGGTCGCCGCGAGCACCGCGGCGCGCGAGGCCTACTTCCTGGAATACGCGCGGGAGGTCAGGCAGGCGGCCGGCGACGTCCCGCTCGCCGTGACCGGCGGATTCCGTACCAGGAAGGCGATGAACCACGCTGTCGCAGAGGGCGATTGCGATGTGATCGGACTCGGTCGGCCCACCACCGTCGTCCCCGATGCCGGCCGGCAACTCGTGGACGAGCGCGTCGAGCGTCTCGACGCGCCGCGCATCAGCCTCGGGCTCCCTCTCGCGCTGGCGAAGGTCCGCGCGCTGAAAGCGCTCGACGGCGCACTCGATCTGCAATGGCACACCGACCAGCTCCACATTCTCGGGCGCGGCGACGACCCGGATCCGACGCGCCCGGCCTGGCGCACCGCCGCCACGATGATCGAACGCAACGGAGTCGACGCGTTCCGCAGCAGGCGCAGCGCCACATAGGCCGTGCATTTTTCGCCGAGCCGGGGGACGATCGACCGCATGACCAACCGATACGAGGCATGGCCGTCGCTCCCCGTCGATTCCTGGATCGACACTCGGGACACCGTTCACCTGTGGACGCAGATCGTCGGAAAGACCCGCATGGCGCTCGGGCCTGCGGTGAACCATTGGTGGGGTGTGACGCTGTACGTGGACGGCTCGGGACTGACGACGTCGCTCATGCCCGCGGGAGATCGCGGGCTCGAGATCAAGTTCGACTTCCTGAACCACGATCTCCTGTTCCAGCTGACGGACGGTACGAGCCGTCGGATGGCGCTCGCTCCGCGGACCGTCGCCGATTTCCACGACGAGTACACCCGCCACCTTCGCGAGCTCGGTCTCGATGTTCGAATTGTCGGAACGCCCGTCGAACTACCCCATGCCGTCCCGTTCGCCGAGGACACCACCCACTGCTCGTACGACGCGGAGGCGATGTCGACGTTCTGGCACTCGCTGGTCAGCGCAGACCGAGTCTTCTCCCGGTTCCGGGGTGAGTTCCGCGGCAAATCGAGTCCGTCGCACTTCTTCTGGGGCGCTTTCGATCTCGCGGTCACCCGCTTCTCCGGCCGTCCCGCACCCACCCACCCGGGCGGAATCCCCAACTGCCCCGACTGGGTGATGCACGAGGCATACAGCGCCGAGGTGTCGAGCTCGGGATACTGGCCGGGCGGCGACGAGGAGGGTGTCTTCTACTCGTACGCGTACCCCCACCCGGAGGGGTACGACACGCACCCGGCCGTCGAGGCACCGGCCCGGTGGGACTCCGCACTCGGCGAGTGGGTACTGCCGTATCACCTCGTCCGGCAGGCACCCGATCCCGACGCCATGCTTCGGGCCTTTCTCGAGCAGACCTACCGCGCCGCGGTGGAGACGGCCGGGTGGCCCTCGTCGTGATTCGGGGTCAGATGGTGGTGCCCACATCCTCGGCGACCAGTCGGTCCAACGCGCGCTCGGCTACCGCCGCGATCGTCATCGACGGGTTGCAGGCCGCGGAGTTTCCCGGCATCAGCGCCCCGTCGAGGACGTACAGCCCACGCTGACCGAGTACTCGACCTTCGAGATCGCACACCGAACCCATGTTCGCGCCGCCGAGCGGGTGCCACGTCGACGGCACGAGGGCATTGGTGTCGACGAGTGTGCCCGTCGGTCCGGCGATCCGTGCGGTCGCCGGGCCGATGCACGACGTCTGAAGTACGTGGTCGCCCTCGCGCGGCCACTGCAGCACGGCGTCGTCGATGCGGGGGTCGTAGACGAATCGCCCTCTGCCGGAACTGACTCCGTAGCCGACCATCGTCGTACTGCGGGTGTCGATCGTGTTGGCACCCACCGTCACCGGCGGGAACGACGCCTGGATGACGGTGTAGGCAGAGTGCGGGTCGTCCCAGTTCAAGCTGCCGTAGACGACCGGCCCGCCCTGACCCGGGCCGAACCCGTCGACGATGTCGGCCCAGACGTAGATGCGGTCGGCGTTGGTGCCCCACCCCGCGCCGAGTTCGTCCGGCAGGTCGGGAATTCGTCCGGCAGCGGACGCGCGCATCAACAGCCTGGTGGTGTTCGCGCTTCCGGCGGCCATGACGAGGGCGCCGGTGGTCAGGATCTTGTTCTCCACCACCCGTCCCGTCTCGTCGGTGCGGTCGACGTACACGGTCCACCGTCCGTCGGGTGCTCGTTCGACGTCGCGAACCTCGTGCAGCGTCTCGACGGTCACGAGCCCCGTCGCTTCCGCGGCCGCGATGTACGTGACGTCGACGGAGTGTTTTCCGCCGTTGTTGACGCCGAGTGCACCGTCGCCGTTGGTGTACGACGGGGCCATCTCACCCCGCAGCTCGGCCAGTGCGTAGTTCCAGTCGATCGGCATCGGGATCTTCGACACCGGAAATCCTTCGCGAGCCGCGTTGCGCGCGAAGATGCGTGTGACCTCGTAATTGGGGCTGTCGATCAATTCGTCCGGCGCCGTGGCGAGTTGGAGCATGCGCGCCACCCGCGGGTAGTGGACGCGGTTCATCAGCGCCCAGTCGAGTTCCTCCGGGAAGTTGGCGTCGAACACGTGTTGCGCCGGTTGCAGCGTCATGCCCTGGTACACAAGCGATCCGCCGCCGAGACCCGCCGCGCACACGGCAGTCATGTTGTCGCCGACGACCGTTTCGAGCAGTCCGACGTACGGCTCGAAGGCTACCGGAGTACCGAAGAGTTGCGGATTCGATCGGTGCCACAGTATCCGCTTGTCCGGATTGGTGGCGTGCGGGAAAGTGTCGACGTTCGGCCCTGTCGGCCAACGTCTTCCGCGCTCCAGCATCGTCACCGGAACGCCCGCCTCGGCCAGCCGCAGGGCCGTCACTCCCCCACCGAAACCGGAGCCCACCACCACGACTCGATGCTCTTCGCGCGTCAACGGGATGCGTTGCACCCTCGGCCCTGCATGAGCCAGCGGCTGGGAGACGGCAACCGCGCCCACCGCGGCCGCGGCACCGAGGAGAAAGGAACGCCTGTTCGGACCGGTCAAGATGTACCCCCACACATCCGCAGATCGTCATGTGGGGAACAAACTAGACAGGTAGACGTAAGAGTGTCAAGGAAGAGCGCGGAGAGCCGGCTCGAACCATCGACGGAGGAAGGACCGCAGATCGTCGTCGGTGCGCACGGTGTCGCTGTCGAACGAGATGACCGACAGCCCCAATCGCACCACGAGTTCCACGACGTCGTCGAGACCTGCCCGGTCGATCAGGCCGCGCGCGATCATCGGCTCGAACAACTCTCGCGCAACAGGTTTCGCGCGCGCCATCATGCCGGCGTCGAACACGGGGTTGCCGCGCTCGGCCACGAGCAGTGTCGCCAGCACGGGATGCGTACGCACAGCGGTTCTTCCGGCGACGATCACGTCTGCGACGTAGTCGAATGCGGTATCGACCGTATCGAGGTGCGAGCGAATACCGCCGAGCACCTCGCGCACCACCCCTGCCATGGCCTGGGACACCACTTCTTCGCGTGATCCGAAGATGGAGTACACGGTCTGCCTGGACACGCCCGCGGCGGACGCGACCGCCGCGACGTTGACGCCTTCGAACCCGTGCTCCTCGATCAAGCGCAACGTGGCGTTCAGAATTTTCTGACGTGACCGCATGGCCACCATTATGTACGCAGCCGAACCTTCAGGTGCGCATGCAGATGGTCGACGGCGGCCTGCACTCGTCGCGGCACCTGTGCGGCAGCGGAATACACGGCATGGATGTCCGCGGCGGGGGTCGGGACGTCGGGCAGGAGTTGGACGAGCGTTCCGTCGTCGAGCATCGGTTTCACGTGCCACATCGATCGCATGAGGACGCCGCGGCCGTCGATGCACCACTGCGTCGCGATGTCTCCGTCGTTGCTGATCATGTTCCCGGCGACACGGATCGCCGTCTCACCCGCGCCGAAACCGAACCTCCACAACGCGTAATCACCTTCGTCCTGACGTAGGACGATGCAGTTGTGGTCGCGCAGATCGGCCATCTCCCGTGGGGCCGTGTGCGTCTCGAGATAGCGTGGCGACGCGACGACCACTCGTCGGTTGTGGCACAACAGCTTTGCCGTCAACCGGGAATCCTGCAGCGCACCCACCCGTATCGCGATGTCGAACGGCGCGGCCGACGGGTTCGGCGGCGCCGACGACAGTTCGATGTCGACCTCGACGCGGGGATGCTCGGCCACGAAGTCGGCCATCAGCGGTGCGATGTGGGCCCGTCCGAGACCGACCGACGACTGGATCAGCAGCCGCCCGCGCAGTTCGGCGTAGTGCCCGCTCACCGACTCCTCGAGCTCGGCCAGTTCGCCGGCGATCACCGCGACGCCCGCCGCGTACCGCTCTCCTTCGGGGGTCAGCGTCGAACGCCTCGTGCTGCGTCGCACGAGGCGGACTCCGAGTCGACTCTCGAGCTGCGAGAGCCGCTTGCTCACCGACGACACCGACATGCCGAGAGCGCGTCCGGCCTCCGTCAGGCTCGACGAACGCGCCACGACGTCGAAGAACTCGAGGTCGTCGAACTGACTCACAGGCGCCTTCTTTCCAATTCGGAAAAGCAGTATTGCCGTCGCACGGCTTTCGCTCGAGCTTATTGCGCAATACGGTGGCAATACCAGTGATCACCCTCGATCGAATACGGAGCACTCATGGGCGCCACGCACCGCATCGCCGTCATCCCGGGCGACGGAATCGGAAAAGAGGTCGTACCCGAAGGCATGGCAGTGCTCGAAGCCGCGGCGTCGGCATTCGATTTCACGATCGACTACGAGGAATTCGACTACGCGAGCGCCGACTACTACACGGCCACCGGCCAGATGTTGCCCGACGGCTGGTTCGAGCAACTGAGCGCGTTCGACGCCATCTACTTCGGTGCCGTCGGCTGGCCCGACGTCGTCCCGGATCACATCTCGCTGTGGGGCAGCCTGCTGCAGTTCCGCCGCCACTTCGATCAGTACGTCAATCTTCGGCCCGTCAAGCTGATGCCGGGTGTCACGAGTCCGCTGGCCGGCCGCGCACCCGGCGACGTCGACTTCTACGTCGTACGCGAGAACACCGAGGGCGAGTACTCGAGCATCGGCGGCAAGATGTTCGAGGGCACCGACCGCGAGACGGTCATGCAGGAGACCGTCATGACGCGGACCGGCGTCGACCGAATCCTGAAGTACGCGTTCGATCTCGCGCAGAAGCGTCCCGCCAAGCACCTGACGTCGGCGACGAAGAGCAACGGAATCTCCATCACGATGCCGTACTGGGACGAGCGGGTCGAGGCAATGGCCAAGGGGTACGAGGACATTCGCGTCGACAAGTACCACATCGACATTCTGGCTGCGAACTTCGTGATGCACCCCGACTGGTTCGACGTCGTCGTCGCGAGCAACCTGTTCGGCGACATCCTGTCGGATCTCGGTCCTGCGTGCACCGGCACGATCGGTATCGCACCGAGCGCGAACATCAACCCGGAACGTAAGTTCCCCAGCCTGTTCGAGCCCGTGCACGGTTCGGCACCGGACATCGCAGGCCGCGGCGTCGCCAACCCGGTCGGGCAGATCTGGAGCGCCTCGCTGATGCTCGAACATCTCGGTGAGGTGAAAGCGGGCGAGGCGATTCTGACGGCCGTCGAAACCGTTCTCGCACAGGGTGGTTCCTCGTTGACGCCGGACATGGGCGGCACCGGAACGACGTCGTCGCTCGGCGCGGCAGTACGCGACGAGCTGGTTCGTCAGGCGTCGTGATGGCGCATGTTCTGATCACGACCGACTACCTCGCCCCCGGTGACGACGTCGACCGCATGTTCACCGATCGAGGGCACACCACGACACACAGCTCGGCGGTCGGCGCCCGGCCGGACGGTGAGCTGGCTTCGCTGCTCGCTGAGTCCGATGCGGCGCTCGTCGGAGGCGACACGATCACCGACGAGATGATCTCGGGCGCACCTCGATTGGCCATCATCGCGCGCAGTGGCGTCGGATACGACGCCGTCGACGTCGACGCAGCCGCCGCGCACGGAGTCGTCGTCACCAACACCCCCGGCGCCAACGCGAACGCCGTGGCCGAGCTCGCCTGCATGTTGATGCTGATGTGCGCGCGCCGGGCAGTCGAGACGACGGCCGGTGTCGCACAGGGCGAATGGCCCCGGCACGACACGTACGAGCTACGCGGGACGACCCTCGGCATCGTCGGATTCGGGCCGAGCGCTCGCAGGTTGGTCGAACTCGCGGCCGCGTTCGGCATGAGTGTCGTCGTCACGACGGCCTACCCGGACCCCGAGCTCGACGTGCGGTACGCCGAGCTCGACGACCTGCTCGCGGTCTCGGACTTCGTGTCGCTGCACCCGAGGGCGACGAAGCAGAACGTCGGGTTGATCGGTCGTCGCGCCCTGTCGATGATGAAACCGACTGCGTCGCTGATCAATACGGCGCGCGGTTCACTAGTGGACGAGGATGCTCTGGCCGCCGCGCTCGCCGACGGCACCATCGCCGCGGCCGGACTCGACGTGTTCGCCGTCGAACCACTCCCGCAGGACAGTCCTCTGCGGTCGCTTCCGAACGTCGTCATGATGTCGCATCTCGGCGGACAGACGGCTCAGGCGCGCGTCGCGGCGAGCTGCGCGGCAGCGGAGGACATCCTGCGGGTACTGGCCGGTGAGGCGCCGTTATCTCCGGTGCCCACCGCGTGATTGGGCCGTCCATACGATCGGATAGCTCGGATGCCACCTTCATGCGGCGACGAGACCGCTAGCGCGCGACGACCCTGCGCAACTCGGCGCGCGTAGCGCGATAGATGTCCGCCAGATCGGCGTCCTCACCGGCGTCGACACGCGTCGCCCAGTCGTCGAACGCGATGCGCAGGGTCATCCCAGCGCCTTCGACCAGCAGTCGAGCGTACGAAAGCGACTCACGATCACCGAGTTTCGACGCCACGGCATCGGTCAGCCGACACATCGTCGTCGCGTCGAGCGCGATGGCCGTCGCACGGAGATGCGCGTCGCCGACGATGAGTCGACGGGTCCGCAGGACGCGGCTGCGTGTCTCGTCGGACGCCTCGACGAGTCGCACCGCGGCGCGTTCGTAGATCGCTTCCATACCCGCGAGGTCGATGTCCGCGGAGTCGGTGGACGCCAGCCAGTCGTCGATGTCGGCTTCGATGTCGACGTCACCGCCCAGGATCGACTCTTCCTTCGTCGGGAACTGGCGGAAGAAGGTGCTCGGTGAGACGCCCGCTGCACGCGCTATCTCGTCGACCGTCGTGGCCGCGACGCCTTTCTGCTCGAACAGGTCGAGAGCGGCACGGGTGATCTCGAGCCGCGTCTCCCGTCGTCGACGTTCTCTGAGGTCAGGCGTTCCGGTGGTCATGGCATCTCCCTTCGCCACGGGCCAAGATACCAGCCGATTTCAAGTTGACAGTCACTGTCAGATTGATTCAGACTATCGGACGTTGTACATGCCGACTTCTCTTCGCAAGGGATCATTTCTCGATGGACACACAAGCGATCGACTCCACGACGGGTCAGCACTCCGCTGAGCCACTCACGTCCGCCAACAGATTGCTCATCGGCGTTCTCGTCGTCGCCTCGTTCGTGATGATCCTCAACGAGACGATCATGAGCGTCGCACTGCCGCGACTGATGGTGGATCTGAGCATCACCGCGAGCACCGCACAGTGGCTGACCACCGGCTTCATGCTCACGATGGCCGTCGTCATCCCGGTGACGGGCTTCCTGTTCCAGCGGTTCACACTGCGGCAGGTATTCGTCGCCGCCATGGGCCTGTTCAGCGTCGGCACCCTGCTGGCCGCGTCGGCACCCGGTTTCGAACTGCTCCTCGCCGGCCGGGTCGTGCAGGCGAGCGGCACCGCGGTGATGCTGCCGCTGCTGATGAACACCGTGCTCAACCTCGTGCCCGCCGAGAATCGCGGCCGCATGATGGGCGTCATCTCGATCGTCATCGCCGTTGCGCCTGCCATCGGCCCGACCATCTCCGGCATCATCCTCGACGCACTCGACTGGCGCTGGATGTTCTGGCTCGTCCTGCCGATCGCATTGGTCGCGTTCGCGGTCGGATCGGCTCTGGTCAAGAATGTGACCGCGACCAGCAAGACCTCGTTCGATGCCGTGTCGGTCGTCCTGTCGGCACTCGCGTTCGGCGGATTGATCTACGGCCTCAGCAGCATCGGCCATTCGGCCGAGCAATCGTCGGTGCCCGTCTGGGTACCGCTGCTCGTCGGTGCAATCGCCCTCGTCGTGTTCGTCCTGCGGCAGATCAAGCGTCAGGAATCCGGACGCGCCTTGCTCGACCTGCGCCCGTTTGCGACGCCGACCTTCAGCATCGGCCTCGGCATGCTCGCGATCAGCATGATGGCACTGTTCGGCGCACTCATCCTGTTGCCGCTGTACCTGCAGAACATTCGGGGTCTCGACACGCTGACCACCGGTGTGATGCTGCTCCCCGGCGGCCTGCTGATGGGTGCGCTCGCACCGTTCGTCGGACGCGCGTTCGACCGCATCGGACCGCGGCCGCTCGTCATTCCCGGCATCGTCGTCGTCAGCGCGGCTCTGTGGCTGATGACGCTGCTCGACGCACAGTCCCCGCTGCCGATGGTCGTCGGGATCCACTGTCTGATGACCGCCGGGCTCGCGACCGTCATGACGCCGATGATGACGTCGTCGCTGGGTTCGCTACCGCCGCAGCTCTATTCGCACGGCAGCGCGATCTTCAACACGCTTCAGCAGGTTGCAGGCGCCGCCGGTACCGCGTTGTTCGTGACGGTGATGACGACGACCACCACGTCGCGCATCTCGTCGGGGACGGCCGAACTCGCCGCGAACGAGGCGGGCATCCACACTGCCTTCCTGGTCGGCGGCGTCGTGTCCTTGCTCGCCGTGGCGGCGTCGTTCTTCGTTCGGCCGGCGGCTCCACCCGTGCGCGCGAATGTATAGCCGGCTGTACATTCGCGCGCACGTGGGCTACGTCCCCTGCGTGTGACGCGCCCGGACCGTCGCCAGGGCGATCAGCCCGACCACGGCGAGCGTCATCACGAAGAACGCCGGTGACAGAATGTTGCCCGTCTGCTCGACCAGCCAGACTGCGACGAACGGCGCCGTACCGCCTGCGATGATGACGCCGAGGTTCCAGCCCATCGCGACGCCGGTGTACCGCGACTGCTTGTCGAAGAACTGCGGCAGGATCGTGTAGGCGCCGACCTGCGCCGCGGCGCTGTTCAGCATGATCACGACGAATGCGAGTGTCGCGACGACCAATCCGAGATGCATCAGCCCCATCATCGGATAGGTCAGCACGATGAACCCGACGAATCCGATGGCCATCAGTCGGACCGTTCCGATGCGGTCACCGAGACGTCCCGCCAGGGGCATGGCCACTGCGGCGATGCCGATTGCCGTCGTCGCCACCCAGAACACGGGCGTCGCGTCGTAGCCGAGCTGCTTGGTCAGGTGAATGGCCATGTACGTCAGGCCGATGTAGGCGGTGCCGTTGACCGCCGCGCTGAGTGCGGTGGCCTGGGCCAGGGCGCGCGGTTGACGGAGGAACACCGAACGCACGGGCGAGCTCTTCTCGTGCTTTGTCTCGGTGACCTCGTGGGTTTCCTCGACGCGGGTGCGCACCCACAGGCAGAACAGCGTGAGCGGCAGCGCCATCAGGAACGGAATGCGCCACCCCCAGCTGTCCATCTGCACGTCCGTCGTCAGCGCGGACACAGCGCCGGCGACGGCGGCAGCCAGGGCGAAGCCGCCCGTCGAGCCCATCGGGGTGAAGGCGCCGTACGTGGCCTTCAGGTGCGACGGCGCCGACTCGGAGATGAAGGTCGCCGAGCCACCGACCTCACCGCCCGCCGAGAAGCCCTGCAGCAGACGCACGATCACGAGCAGAACCGTCGCCCAGACGCCGATCTGCGCCGGGGTGGGCAGCAGACCCATCGCCGTGCTTCCGACGCCCATGCAGACGAGGGTCGCCATCAGCGCACGCTTGCGGCCGAACCGATCGCCGATGTGACCGAACACGATGCCGCCGAGCGGGCGCACGAGGTAGGCCGTGCCGAACACCGCAAGCGCCGACAGCAGCGACGTCACGGGGTGCTCACTCGGGAAGTACAGCGGCGCGATGACGACGGCCAGGTAGCCGTACAGGCTGAAGTCGTAGTACTCGATGAGCGTTCCGACGCCACCGGCGAGCGCGGCACGCCGAGTCTTCCTGCGATCCTCGGTCGTCCACGGCTTCGCCGGTGGGGCGGACGTGATGTCTGGTGCGGTCATAGGGTTCGGCTCCTCGCGAAAAATGTGACCTACGTCATGCTGATACTGAATGTCGAACAATCGTTTGTCAATGACTGAACATTTGCATGTGGCGCCTGTAGTGCTTGTTTCGGCGCATCTGTGCTTCAGCGCCGAACAGTTGACAAACGATCGTTCGGATCACGACTATGGTGGGGATCGAGTGCCGTGCACCGGCTGCAGTGACAGTTCGAGCCCGATGAGGTGGACCAACGTGAAGCAGATCGACGCGCCCTGGACGGCGCACTACCCCGACGCCGTCCGCGCCGGTATGGACCTGGAGTTCTCGACGATGCGCGACGCGTGGGACGCCCACGTCGCGACGAGGCCGGACGCGCCTGCGGTGCACTACTTCGGGTCGACGCTCAGCTTCGCCGAGATCGACGCCGCCGCGGACGCGCTGGCATCGGGATTGACCTCGATCGGTCTCGTGCCGGGTGACCGCGTCGGGATCTACCTGCAGAACGATCCGCAGTGGCTCGTCGCGCTGCTCGCCGCCTGGAAGGCGGGCGCGGTACCCGTCGCGCTCAATCCGATGCTGCGCGAGAAGGAACTGACACACCACCTGCTCGACTCGGGTGCGCGTGCGCTCGTCTGCCTCGACAGCCTGTACGACGACGTGGTCGCCCCGATGCGCGACACGACGGACCTGGCGATCGTCGTCACGACGCACCCGCTCGACATGACGCCGACGGCAGAGGTACCCGCGTCGATCGCGTCGCACATCGGGGAGCGTCGCACGTTCGAAGACACTGTGGACTGGCAAACATTGTTGGTCGAACACGCAGGCTCCCAACCCGTTTCGGCACCGTGTTCAGCTTCCGACATCGGCGTCCTTACCTACACGTCCGGTACCACCGGCCGCTCCAAGGGAGCGATGAACCTGCAGAGTGCGCTCGTCCACAACTCGACGGTCTACACGTCGTGGTGGGACCTGCGCGCCGACCAGGACGTGATCATCGGCGTCGCACCGGTTTTCCACATCACGGGTCTCGTCGCGGGCTTCGGCATCCACATCCTGAGCGGCGCACCGATCGTGTTGCTGCATCGCTTCGACGCCGAAGAGACGCTGCGAGCCATCGACACGTGGCGGGGAACCTTCATGATCGGGGCCAGTACGGCGTTCATCGCGTTGTGCAACCACCCGTCGCGCGAGAAGTACGACCTGACGTCGCTGACGAAGACGCCTTCCGGTGGCGCCCCCGTCGGACCCGCGTTGCTCGAACGCGTCCGTGCCGCAACGGGGTGGGTACTGCGCGGCGCGTACGGCATGACCGAGACCACCTCGCCCACACATCTCGGACCTGTCGACGTCGATCCACCGGTCGATCCGGACAGCGGCGCGTTGTCGGTCGGTGTGCCGGTACCGAATGCGCGGGTGCGCATCGTCGACATCACCGACGGCCACGACGTCGCCCCCGGTGAGACCGGCGAGATCATCGTGTCGGGCCCGATGGTGGTACCGGGATACTGGCAGCTGCCCGAGGAATCCGCGCATGCGATTCGCGACGGCTGGCTGCACACCGGTGACATCGGGAAGATGACCGAAGACGGGTGGCTGTTCGTCGTCGACCGCCTCAAGGACATGATCAATGCCGGTGGCTACAAGGTCTTTCCGCGCGACGTCGAGGACGTGCTGTACCAACATCCGGCAGTCAGGGAAGCGTCGGTCATCGGTGTGCCCGACGAGTATCGAGGAGAAACCGTGAAGGCGTTCGTGTCTCTGACGCGCGATGCGACGGTGACCCCTGCCGAACTCGTCGACTTCTGCAAGACGCGTATGGCGGCGTACAAGTACCCGCGCGACGTCGTGATTCTCGACGAACTACCCAAGACGACGAGCGGAAAGCTGCTCCGTCGCGAACTTCGTACCGCAGACGCCGGGAGGCAGTGAACGATGACGGCAGCGACCACGACGGACGACCTCGACGCCGCCGGAGTTCGACAATGGCTGGTGGTCAACGAAACCGGGCCGATCGGCGATCTCACGACCCGCCTCATCGCGGGCGGTCGATCGAACCCGACGTACGAGATCGGCGACGGCACCCGGCAGTGGATTCTGCGTCGCCCACCCCAGGGACACGTGCTCCCGACGGCGCACGACATGGGGCGCGAGTACCGGGCCATGTCGTCGCTGCGCGACAGCACGGTTCCAGTCCCCAGAACGGTTGGCCTGTGCGAGGATTCCAGCGTCATCGGCGCATCGTTCTACGTCATGGACAAACTCGACGGCATCACGCTACGCACGCAATCGGACACCGCGGAGCTGACGGAACAGCAGCGCGCCGGAATCACCGACTCGATGATCGACACGCTCGTCGCGCTGCATTCCCTCGATCCGGCAGACGTCGGCCTGTCCGACTGGGGTAACCCCGACGGCTTTCTCGAACGCCAGTTGCGCCGGTGGATGCGACAGTGGGACGCGTCGGCGACGTCCGAGCGACCGGAAGTCGCGGAGCTTCATCGCAGGCTCACCGCGGCTCTGCCGAAGAAGAGCTACCCGGGAATAGTGCACGGAGACTTCAAGATCGACAACATGATGGTCGATCGGTCCGATCCGACGAAGATCCTCGGGGTGCTCGACTGGGAGATGTCCACTCTCGGAGACACACTGACCGACCTCGGCATTCTGTGCTCGTTCTGGGACCAGGAAGGCGAGTTCTGCAATCCCATCACCGCGGGCGCGACCGCACTCCCCGGATTCCCGACGCGCGACGAGGTGGTGCGCCGATACATCGCCGCGCGGGGCATCGACGTGCCGGACATCGACTGGTATCTGGTGTTCGCCGACTTCAAGGTCGCCGTGATTCTCGAAGGCATTCACGCGCGTCACCAGCAGGGGCACACCGAGGGCGAGGACTTCTCGACGGTCGGCGAGATGGTCGGCCCGCTGCTGGGCCGAGCTCTCGAACGTGCGTCCGCCTCTTCGGTTTCCGATCTTCACTCGTAGAAGGACGTATCTCGTGACACACACTGTGAACACCGTCGCCATGCCCGCTTCGATCGACGTCGCTTCGCTCGATCTTCGGCCGTCGGCCAGGGCGTTGGAGCTTCGCGAGACGCTCGTCGACTTCATGCACACCCACGTCTTCCCCGCGGAGCACGAGTACGAGAAATACCGAGCGTCGGCCGACCCGGGTGACAGCTCACTGCCTCCGGTCGTCGAAGAACTGAAGAAGGAAGCACGCTCACGCGGGCTGTGGAATCTGTTCCTCCCCGCGTATTCCGGTATCAGCCAACTCGACTACGCGGGCCTCGCCGAGATCACCGGCTGGAGCTTGCATCTCGCGCCCGAAGCGACCAACGGGCAGGCGCCGGACACCGGCAACATGGAGTTGCTACACATGTTCGGCACCGAAGAACAGCAGGCACGGTGGCTGGAACCGTTGAAGGACGGCGTTATTCGCTCGGCGTTCTCGATGACCGAGGTCGAGGTCGCGAGTTCCGACGCCACCAACATCCAGACTCGCATCCGACGCGACGGCGACGAGTACGTCATCGACGGACGAAAATGGTGGACCAGCGGGGCGTCGGATCCGCGCTGCGAACTGCTCATCGTCATGGGCAAGACCGATCCCGACGCGGCGACGCATCGACAGCAGTCGATGGTGCTGGTGCCCGTCGACACCCCGGGTGTGACCGTCGTACGGGATGTTCCGGTGTTCGGCAGGCACGATCAGCACGGGCACTGCGAAATCGTCTACGACAACGTGCGCGTCCCGGTGAGCAACATCCTCGGCGAGGAGGGCGCAGGGTTCGCGATCGCGCAGGCCCGCCTCGGCCCCGGACGTATTCATCACTGTATGCGTGCACTCGGTGCCGCCGAACGTGCACTCGGGCTGATGACGGCGCGGGCACAGGACCGCATCGCGTTCGGCAAACCTCTCGCCGAGCAGGGCGTCGTGCAGCAGCAGATCGCGGAGTCGCGCATCGCGATCGATCAGGCCCGGTTGCTGTGTCAGTACGCGTCGAAGATCACCGACGTACACGGCAACAAGGCTGCGGCGCCGTACGTTTCGGCCGCGAAGGTGTCCGTGCCGCGTGTCGCGCTCGAAGTCATCGACCGTGCCATTCAGGTCCACGGCGGTGCGGGTGTCAGCGACGACGTGCCGCTCGCCGCGATGTACGGGTGGCACCGGGCCATGCGCATCTTCGACGGGCCGGACGAGGTGCATCTGCGGACCATCGCGAAGGCGGAATTGCGCAAGGCGCACGTGCGTGCGAATGCATAGAGGGACAGGAGCGCAGCCTGCGGAGCGACCTCTGACGCCGCTACATTCGCACGCACGAGAGGGTTGTCCCCCAAGGTGGATCGTGACCGTCGTCACACGTTCCTAACGTTGTCTTCGAGCCCGGCCGAGCCGGCCGGACCCGAGGACACACGAAGGAATGGCAATGACCGAGACACACGACGAAGTGGGCACCGGAACCAATCTGTTCACCGCGGGCACCATCACGGGAACCGCGCGCTGGTTCCGGGAGACCCAGGACGTTCTGTCCATCGACGAAGACGATCTGGACGACACGATCGCCTTCGTCGACAAGGGCGGAATGACGTTCCTGTCACCGATTCTCCCGGACCTCAAGGCCATCGTCTGCTCGGCAGGCAGCCGAGAATCCCACCTGGCAATTCTCAGTCGTGAGTCGGCCGTGCCGTGCGTTCTGGCGGCGTCGCTGACGGGAACGGTGGCCGACGGCGACCGCGTCACCCTCGATCTCACGGACGCCGACACGGCACTCATCGCACGCGCCTCGGCGGTGACCGCATGACCGCGGTCGAGACGTTCGTTCCCACGGACCTGACGAAGCTGTACACCGATCCGAGCTACGAGCCGACACTCGACGAGTGGAACTGGCTGATCCACAAGGGCGGTGCGGCCTACAAGAGCGAGCTTTCCGCACGCACCGTCTTCGAATCCGAACTGTTCGGGATGAACACCTACATCCTGATGTCGATGATGGAGGACTACCTCCGCGTCCCGGAACGCATCCGCACCATCACCGCACAGCACACCGCCACCGAGCTCGTGCGCAAGGAACTCTCGATCGGGACGAAGAAGAACTTCATCAACCTCGCCGCAATGCCGTTGCACTACATGACCGGTCGCGAGATCTTCGTCGACCTCGGTGAGAACTCGCTCGAACAGGGCCTCGACGACCAGCTGACCGTGCTGCGGTTCTGGCGTGAAGCCACGATCGCGATGCGTGAGGACGACGTCCTGTTCAACATGGATGCCGACCCGGCGGACAGCTCACGCGTCGTGAATTCCTCGACACTGGACAGCATTCGAGCCGAACTACACCCCGTCGACGACGCCATGCGACTGAAACTGCGCAAGCTCGGTGCCCGCCTGACCGGCTACATGTTCCTCGAGAACTGTGATGCGCGCACGGCCGTCTGCGACACCGGCCCCTACCACCTCGGCGACGGCACATTCCTGTTCCTGCGTGAGCTCTGCGCCGACAAGTACGGCGAATTCCCCTGGCTCGACGGCATTCGCGAGGGCCTGGCCCACCATCAGTTCGTTCTCGCGTACCGACTGCCGGATTCGGTGAAGATGGACAACAACGTCTGGGGCACAGCCTGGTTCGACCCCAGCAACTACCTCGACGAAGTCCTCGACGCCCGTGTGTTCATCAGCGACGAGAACGGCCTGCGTCCCCTGCACAGCGACGAGGTCGACGCCGTCGAGAAATCGGTCCGGGGTGCGCATCGCGCGCTGTATTCGCGGTTCGCCGACACCGATCCCGAACAGCGCAACTTGTACGCGACGCAGATGTACAGCTGGAAGCTCAAGAGCTGGGCTCGCGTCGCAGGCTGCTACGACGACATCGACTGGGCGATCACGCCTCGAATCGCCGAGTCCTACGAGAAGTTCAGCGATCCGGCCGTCGCCCTCGGCCTCATCGGCGGCATCTTCGTCCCGGCGGACAGGGACAGCTGTTTCCGGCCCATCGGCCTCGGCGCCTAGCGAAGGAAGGAACAGAGCATGAGCATTGTCAGTGATACGGCCGTGGCCGGATCCGGCGTCCCCTCGTATCGATTCGAGTCGACGACCGGTGTCATCCGGCGGTTCCTGTCGCCGCAGGACGTGATCGCGTCGCTCGACGAAGACGTCGAATCGATGGTCGCTCTGGTGAATTCGGGCGGCACGACGTTTCTGTCTCCGATTCTCGGACGGCTGGCCGGAATCATCGCGTGCGACGGGACCCTGCGGTCCCATCTCGCCATCGTCTCCCGCGAGTTCGAGGTGCCGTGTCTCGTCGGCGCCGTCGTCGATCCCGGACTCGACGACGGCGCGACCGTACGTCTCGACTACGTCGACGGCGATCGGGCGACGGTGACCGTCGTGGACGAGAGCGAGACGGACACGGCTGCCGCCGTCGAACAGTGGTGGGAGTACGTGCGACGCGTCGGCGACGAGATCGCGGTCAAGGATTTCGACGTCGCGATGACCGACGACGTTCTCGCGGCGCTGATCTCGGAGCCACTGACGAACGAGCATCTCGACGATCTGGTCGGGCACATGAGCCGCACGTTCAAGCCGGAGATGACGCGACGATCCGGTTTCACGTCGGAACTGTTTCCGATGATGCCGTACATGTCGCTGTCGACGATCGAGGATTTCCACACGTACGCGACGCGGGTGCGCATCATCGAATCGGCCATGCCCGCGCACGAGATCGGCAAGCGCCTGCGCGAGCGTGCAGGCGTCGTGAGTCCGTTGTGGACGTGGATGGCCGGCTACCACTTTTTGATCGGTCGCCAGTGCCTCATTCAGATGGGCCGCGTGGCACCGACGGACAAGACCGACGACATCCGAACCGTCGTCGACTTCTGGCGGCGTCTGACGCTCGCTCAGCGCGGCGACGGGACGCTCGACAACAAGGACGCAGGATTCACGAACCGGTATCTGCCGGACGACGAGGTGGCGTCGCTGACACGGCACCTCACCCCGCTCGCTCCGGCGGACAGGAAAGCACTCAAGCGTCTGAATGCGACCGTCACCGGCTACCTCTTCCTTCTGTTCACCGATTCGCGCGTCGGGATCTACGACTCCGGCCCCTACCCGGTCGGCGACGGTCAGGTCGCGATCGTTCGTGACCTGCTGTGCCTCGCCGTGAACGACTTCGACTACCCGTGGGCG
Organism: Rhodococcus sp. Eu-32; assembly: GCF_003336925.1. Taxonomy (NCBI): domain Bacteria; kingdom Bacillati; phylum Actinomycetota; class Actinomycetes; order Mycobacteriales; family Nocardiaceae; genus Rhodococcus; species Rhodococcus sp. Eu-32. Next base: position 158,769 of record NZ_QGNK01000013.1, read on the forward strand.
AAGGGCCTGCGTACCGAATACTCGTCGCTGTCGGTCGTCCTGCAGTTCGATCCGGCGTCGTTCTCGTCGTTCGAGATCAACGACTGGGGCACGACGTTCACCGAGCCGGACCAGCTGCTCTCCGAGGTGACCGCGGCTGCCGTCGTCGGACACAGGACTTCGGGAGAACGAGTCCAGCTGACGCCTGCCGACTGGCCCGCCCTGTCCGCCGACATCAGCCGCATCCACGGCGAGCTGTACCAGCGCTTCGCCGACATGACCCGTGAAGAACGCATCTTCGCGGCGACGCGCATGTACAGCTGGGGTCTCAAGCCCTTCGCGACGCTCGCCGGCGTGGTCGACGACATCGACTGGTCCATCTCGCCCGACACACTCGCGCTGCACCCCGATCCGTTCGACGACGACGAACAGGCCGGACTCATCTTCGGTACGGCCGTCGTCGCGAACGACATGCCCGGTTCCTTCTCACCTGTCCTGTAAGGAGATCTCTCGATGCGTCAATCCATGCAAAAGCTTCTCCCCGCCGACGAATTGCTTCACCACCAGACCGCGCAGACCTTCGCGACGGTGTCCGAGTCGGACATCTCGTGGACCGAGAAGATCTGGTCGCCCATGTTCGCAATCGACGGGTCCGTCCAAATCGACTGCGGGCTGGGCAAATACCACAACCGCAACGTGATGGACATGTTCGCGGGCATCTCCCGCGGCACCGAGCAGATCACCGTGCGCGCGAGCCGCGTTCTGGACGACGACCTCGAGCGCACGGGTGCCGGGCCGTTCGACTACGAGGTACTCGAACCGCTGAAGAAGGTTCGATTCGTATTGCAGAAGAACGAGATTCAGCCCATCGAGTTCGACGTGACGCTGACCGCCGTCCTGCCGCCGTTCCTCGAGGCCAAGGACGCGCAGCGTGACAAGCTCGGGCTGCGCATGTGCTCGGAGGTGTTGCGGTACCACCAATTGTGTACGGCAGAGGGAACGTTGAAGATCGACGGCTCCACCATCGACATCACCCCGGACAAGTGGCTCGCGTACCGCGATCACTCGTGGGGTGTGCGGATGGACGTCGGCGAGCCTGCGCCCGACGTGAAGAAGGCGCAGCGACTCGACGGTGACTTCAAACTGCTGTGGTCGCCGATGTACTTCAAGCGTCCCGACGGGAGTCAGTACGAGATTCACTTCTATCTGCAGATGGAGGGCGAGAGCGTCACGTACTTCTCGGGATTCGTCAACGAGTCCGACGGTACGCAACACCCTTTGGTCGGCGTCCGCGACGACCTGAAGTTCGACACCGAGAACCGTCGATTGCTCGGTGGCAGCATCGAATTCGACGCGGGCTGGGGCGAGACGCGTCGCATCGAGATCGAACCGATCAGCGACACCGGCTTTCATCTGGGCGCAGGACTGTACTTCGGGTACAAGAACCAGCGGCACGGAATCTACGCGGGACCGGACCACCTCGACGGCGAGCGCATCGCCGACGTCTCGACTCCCGAGGCCGTCCGGGACATCCACCAGTTGCGGGATCTACCGATCCGCACGCGCGAAGGCGAGGCCGAGGGGTACGGGATCATCGAGTCCATGGTCATCGGCGAACACCCGAAATACGGCCTGACGCGCGATAATTCGTTCCTGTAGGCGCTGACGCGCCCGTGCGCGGATAGTTGGCCTGGAGACCGACTATCCGCGCACGGGTGGCGCAGCCGCACTACGCGCGAGAAGCGCGAGCTCCATACGGGTTTGGCACCCCGTGGTCGCGAGAACGCGGCTGACGTATTTTTTGACGCTGTCTTCCGCGAGGGACAGCGTCGCGGCGATCTGCGCGTTGCTGAGCCCTTCGGCGATGAGCTTGACGACATCCCGCTGGCGCTCGGTGAGGTCGTGGAAGTCGCCGCGACACGACACGAACGGGATGTTGCGCGCGACGGCCGACAATTGTCGCGCAAGCAAACGCAGCGTCGCGAGTTCGACAGCGCCCAACTGTTGTTCGTCGTTCGTGAAGATACCGATCAACCCGGTATGCATGCCGTACAGGTCGACGCGCATCGCTGCGGCCGCTTCCACGGACCACGTGTTCGTCAGGAAGTGATGGATGTACGCCGACGCGGTGGACGGCACACCACCCAGTGCGTGCACCTCTCCGAGCGACGCCACACCCCCGGCCTGCAACATCCGCAGCGCGGTGGGCGTGCCGAACACGTCGTGATGCGCCCAGCGGTCGTGGTATTCGGTCAACATAGAGACCGTTCGGCCCGTAACCACTGGCGAGCGATCCACGAACGTCGTCTGGAACGTCGGCCCTGCGAAGAACGACACGTCGCGGAACCCGAAGACCGACGACAACGCGTCGACCACTTGCTCTTTGAAGTCCGACAGGCAGTTGGCCGAGTCGCAGCGTTCGAGCACGGCGAAGGCTCGTCTGTAGTCGGCATTTTTCAGGACAGTGCGGCGATCGGAGGGGGCGGCGGACCGCCGAATCGGATCTGGACTGTCCACCATCGTGGACTGTGACACAAGGCACACCGTACATAGATTTTCACCAGTGAACAATCCTCCGGCCGATGAGGGAAACCCACCGACCGACCCCGACTCACGCGCGAAGAGGTCCCCATGACAGACCCGACGATCACCACCCCGAAATGGGGCGCCCAGGAATTGACGCCCGTTCCGAATCGGTTCAACTCTGCGATTCGCGATCTGGTCAGCTCGCGCATCCGCGAATCGGACAAACCGTGGGCAGAACTCGTCCTCGACGGCAGCCTGTTCACCGTGGACGACGCCGTCACAATCGAGAAGGACATGCTCGACAGCGGATACCGGTTCGAGTATTCGGCGACGGCGTCTCTTACGTCCGAGCCCGAGAAGTACAGGGCGTCCGAGAAGGCGACAGCGGCATCCGACGGCGAAAGCGACCTGGTCGACGGCCGTCGGCTGGTCGGATCCGGTGACAACGTGATCCGCAAGGCCGCGCCGATCAGCGGACCGGTGGCACTGGTGTCCGACGTCGAACAGGTCATGTCGTTCCTCGTCGACGGAGTGCCTCCGGGCACCATCGCCGTCATCGACGACTCCGGCGGCACGTTGACGGCCCCCATCCTGGAAGGCTTCGCCGGCATCATCTGCCTCGGCGGTACCGTGCGGTCTCATCTCGGGATCCTGGCACGCGAGTACGACGTGCCGACACTCATGAACTGCAAGATCGGAACGCTCGTCGACGGCGACGTCGTCGAGATCGAAATCACCGCGGCGCCACCGGGACCCGACGCCTACGAGACGGGCGACACCGGCCATGCACGCATCTGGAAGCTCGAAGGAGATCACTGACCATGGCCATCGCTCGCTACGACTACCGCGATCTGCTCGAAACCAACAGCTACATCAGGAATCTCAGCGATACGACGTACTGGCTGTGCATCACGCGCACGGTGCAGGAGTCGAAGTTGTTCCCGATGAATCCCTACATGCTTCTGTCCTATCTGAACAGCTTCTACCGTCTCCCGACGCTTCTGCGTGAGATCGACGCCGCGACGCCTGCGGAGGAACTCGGCGACCGCGCACGCGAAGTGAGCCTGAAGGTCGACACCGTCAACGCCGCATGGGGAATGCCCGCCTTCTATCTCCTCGGCCGCGAGATGTTGATGAACTGGGGCCTGCTGCGCCCCGAGGACGCGGCCCAGGACGTCGTCGACGTCGTCGATTTCTCGCGTCGGTTCGCACTGTCGTATCACCGCAACGACGGCCACATCACCAACAAGGAATTCGGTGATCGCAGCCAGTTCCTCCCGGAGCGGACGCTGCAGGTCATCGAGGCCGATCTCCATGGGGTCCAGGCCGGTGACCGACTGCACGACGCGACGGTCAAGCTTCTCGCGCAGCTGTCGCAGTACGCGTTCCTCGCCCACTGCGAATGCCGCATCGGTATCCACAACAGCGGCCCGTACAACTTCGGCGACGGCCGTCAGATGGTCATGCGGGACTTCTTCGACCTGACCGAGGGCGACTACCCGTGGCTCGACGGCATCGCGACGGCCCTGCCGCTGAACAACCTCAGTATTTCGTTGGTGTTCAAGGACACCAACTTCAACCTGATGGACGACTGGGCGTCGTTCGAGGCGGAACCGACGTATTCGGCGTCGAACATCGTCGCGGTCGGTCTCTACACGTCCGATGCGCTGACCGACGGCTACCAGCCCGTCGGGATGGAGAATTCCGAGACGCTCGCCGAAACGATGGAGACGTATCGAACCATCCTCAACGAGGCGACGGCCGATCTGTGGAAGCGCATCGCAACGTGGTCGCGTGAGCAGATGATCGACGCCGGAGCGCTCGTGTACTCCTCCGTCGGCAAGGATTTCGCGCATCTCGCGGGAACGTACCGGCAGGACGACTGGTTCGAACTCGACGACCGCGCACAGCGTTTCAAGCCGTTGATGAACGACGAGTACGCCCGCGACGGCCTCGGTGAGATGGTCGGGCTGCTCAGTCTGCCGCACCAGAAGGCGAACGAGTACCAGATGGCCCGGTACTCAGGGCTGAACCAGCACATGATGACGGGCATCCCGTACGACGCGCTGCGCGAGCCCGAGCGTTTCGCGCAGACCGTCGGCGACCGTGCACTATTTTCCGGGTCGTCGACCATCGAACCGAAGACGGGACTGTGGGTCACCAGCGCCGGCCGTCTCGATATCGACGACTACAACGCTCGCGCAGCAGGTTTCACGCCGCGAACTGTCCAGGAGCCGTACCGGTACTTCGACGAGGAGTGGGTCAAGCGGAACTGGCACAGCACCGAGGCGAACGAGCTGTACTCGATCGGCCAGGAAACGTCCAGGACCATCGCCGGTCGCGGCGCGGGTCTTCGCCGAGCCGATCTGTCCTGACTCCCCCATGTGAGTGGAAATGCGTAGCGGGCTATGTATTTCCACTCACATGCGGCGCAGCCGCACTACCCGAGGAGAAATACATGCAGATCGGAGATCTGATCCGGCGAGCAGGCCGCCAGTTCGGCGATGCCCCGGCGATCGTGACGCCGTCGCGTTCGGTGAGTTTCGCCGAATTCGACCGCGCGACAGACCGACTCGGCAACGCGCTGCTCGCGCTGGGACTCGTGCCCGGTGACCGCGTCGCCGTCGCGATGCCCAACGGGATCGACGGCGTCGTCGTCTACTACGCGCTGGCCAAGGCCGGACTGGTGCGCGTACCGCTGAACGTGCGCGAGACCCCCGCCGAGCACACCTACAAGATCGACGATTCCCAGTCTCGCGGTTACGTGTTCACCGGTGAACCTGCCACCGACGTCGACGTCATGATTCGTGCCGCCGAGCTCGACCGGCTCGTCGCCGACGCGTCGGACACCCCGTGCGACGTGCGACGCGGACCGCACGAGCCGTTCCGACTCGCCTACACCGGAGGCACGACGGGCAAGCCCAAGGCCGTCGTGCTCACCACCGCAAGCGAACTGGCGGAGGTGGCGAATTTCCTCGTCGACCTGGTGCCGAATCTGAGCCCCACGTCGGCGATGCTGCACGCGGCGCCCATCACGCACGGCAGCGGTGCGTTCTTCCTGCCGCACCTCGTCAAAGGCGCCCCGAGCATCGTGCTGGAGAAATTCACTCCCGCGGACTTCCTCGAGGCGGCACGGAAATACAAGGCCACCAACACGTTCATGGTGCCGACGATGATCTCGATGCTGCTCGAACACCCCGACACCGCCACCGCCGAGCTCCACCTCGAACGCCTGTGCTGGGGCGGCGCACCGATGGCGACGACGCTTCTGCAACGCGGAATCGACACTCTCGGGCCCATTTTCGCGCAGCTGTACGGCCAGGCCGAAGCGCCGCTCGCGATCACGTGCCTCCAGCCGTGGGAGCACACACCCGAACGGCTCGCGTCGGCCGGCAAGCCGTACACGTTCGTCGAAGTGGACGTGCGCGACAGCGACAATCGATCGCTCCCGGCCGGTGGCGTCGGCGAGGTCGTGACGCGTGGACCGCACACGATGCGCGAGTACTGGCGTCGCCCCGAGGCGACGGCGGAGACCATCGATCCCGACGGGTGGTTGCACACCGGCGATCTCGGCCGGCTGGATTCCGACGGCTACCTGTACCTGATGGACCGCCGACACGACGTCATCATCAGCGGCGGCTTCAACGTGTACCCCCGCGAAGTCGAGGACGTGTTGCTCTCCCACCCCGCAGTGCTCGAAGCGGCCGTCGTCGGAATCGCAGACGATCATTGGGGAGAACGAGTTTCGGCGGCCGTCGTCGTACGCACCACCGTGACCGCCGAGGAACTGACCGAACACTGCACGACCCGCCTGGCCGGTTTCAAACGACCACGCCACATCGAATTCTGGGACACGCTTCCCACCAGCCCCGTCGGCAAGTCCCTCCGTCGCGAGGTACGTGACCGCATGAGCACCGAGAAGGAAACCACCCATGTCTGATTCGTATCTGCTCGCGCTGCACGCGCTGACGTTGAAGCAACTGTCCGACGTCGACGGCCTCGTCACGATCTTCGGCCAGGATGCCGACGACGTGAAGAAGGCACTCGAGAACGCCGTCGCCGAGGGCACTGCGATGGCGGCGCGGGACAAGTACATGATCACCCCGGCCGGTCGCACGGTTCTGGACGAGGCCTACCCGCAGTGGTTCGCACACGAACGCAGCGATGCCGAGATCGGTTCGGCGATGGAGTCGTTCGAAACCGGCGTCAACAAGCAGGTGCTGTCGCTGACGACGGCGTGGCAGACCGTCGAGGTCGCAGGCGAGCGCCAGCAGAACGACCATTCCGACAGCAGCTACGACGCCAAGATCATCGACAAGCTCGGCGCCGTCCTCGACCGCACCACCACCGTCCTGGCCCCGCTGACCGCCGCGCAACCGTCGGTCGATCGTTTTCTCACGCGCATCGCCGACGCCCTCACTCGCGCGGAGGACGGCGAGCTCGACTACGTCAGCTCGGTGCGCATCGACTCTTTCCACACCGTGTGGTTCCAGATGCACGAACACATCCTGCGCATCACCGGCCGGGAGCGTGACGAATGAGCACCATGCAGAAGACATCCACCCTGCAACCGGGTCACTCCGCAGGCTTAGCTCCTGCCTGGCTGGTCGTCCCCGACGGCGACGCGTCCGAACCCGACCGCGAGCTCGTCGGCGGCAAGGCGTGGAGTCTGTGGCGCATGGCGTCCCTCGGTCTGACGGTTCCTCCTGCTTTCGTCGTCACGACGGAGGCATGCCGCGCGTACTTCGACGGCGGAAAGACGCTGCCCGACGGCCTGATCGACGAACTTCGTTCCGGTATCGCCGGTCTCGAAGCGGAGCTCGGCCGCACGTTCGGTGGTAGCGACGCCCCGCTGCTGGTGTCGGTGCGCTCGGGTGCTGCGGTGAGCATGCCCGGCATGATGGACACGATTCTGAACCTCGGATTCACCGACGACGTCGAGGCAGCTCTCGCCGCGGAGACCGGATCACGCGAGTTCGCGGCCGACGTCAACCGTCGCTTCCACGCGTTCTACGGCCAGCTCGTCCTCGGCTGTGTCGACGACCTCGAGGGCCACGGTTCCGCCGCGGCCGTACGGGAGGCGATCCGCGCCGAGACCGGCGTCGACGTTCCGCAGGATCCTTGGCAGCAGCTCGAGTGCGCGGTCGCGTCGGTGTTCGAGTCGTCGCGCACCCGCCGCGCCATCGCCTACCGCAAGCACCACGGCATCCCGCAGGATCTCGGTACCGCCGTCACGGTGCAGGCCATGGTGTTCGGCAACTTGGACGACGACTCAGGCACCGGAGTCCTGTTCAGCCGCAATCCGTTGTCGGGTGCGCGTGAGGTCTACGGCGAGTACCTACCGCGCGGGCAGGGCGAGGACGTCGTCAGTGGACGCGTCACCCCCGAGCCGCTCGACGGCCTGGCCAGGCGAGCGCCCGCCGTGCACGACCAATTGCTGACCGCCGCAGAGCGATTGGACGTCGAAGGACGCGACGCGCAGGACATCGAATTCACCGTCCAACAGGGCACGCTGTACATGCTGCAGTCGCGGCCGGCGAAGCGGACGGCGCGAGCGGCGGTGCGTATCGCCGTCGAACTCGTCGACGAAGGGGTGCTGACACCGAGGGAGGCGCTGCGACGCGTCACGCCCGAGCAGGTCGCGACGGTCCTGCGTCCCGTCGTCGATTCCGACGCGGCAGCCGCGGCAGAGATGATCGCGTCGGGAACCTCGGCGTGCCCCGGCGTCGCGACCGGTGTGGCCGTCGCGACGCCCGAGGAAGCGGAACAGATTCCGAACGCCGTGCTCGTGCGTCGGACCACGAGTCCCGAGGACGTGCACGGCATGATCGCGGCAGTCGCCGTCGTCACCGAGACGGGTGGCGCGACGTCGCACGCGGCCGTCGTCAGCCGTGCTCTCGACACCCCGTGCGTCGTCGGTTGTGCCGACGCCGTGTCCGAGCTGGTCGGGAAAACGATCACGGTCGACGCCGTGTCCGGCCACATCTACGCCGGCGAACTACCGACGGTGGCGGTCGACGAAGCCGACGACTGCGACCTGCAGCGCCTGCTCGCGTGGGCTGTCGAAGCCGCACCGATCACCGTCGTCGGCGACGACGCCGATGCGCCGCAGCCCGTGTTCGACCCGGCTGCGACCGACGGCTTCGATCCCGACGCGACGCCTCGGGTGCCGGCGGGAACAGCATCCGTCACCGGCGCGGTCTTCTGCCGACCCGACGCGCTGCGCGCGGCTCTGCACGCAGGCGTCACCACCGTGGTCGCGCCCCGAGCACTCCCGGTGCTCCTGTCCGCGATCGCTCTCCAGGAGGAATCACGATGACCGACAACACGGCAGTTCCCACCGAGGTCACGATCCGCGAGCTCACCGAGCTCGTGCGTGAGTTCACCGAATCCGGATGGGCGAGTCTCGAACTCGACATCCGCGGGACCCGGCTCGTGCTGGGTCGGGATGCGGCGCCGAGTGCGGCTGACGCCACCCGTGCGCGGAAAGTTGGCCCAGAGACCAAAACGCACACGGGTGGCGAAGCCGCCCCCGCCACCCGTGAGCGGAAAGTTGTCCCAGAGACCGACTATGCGCGCACGGGCAACGAAGTTGCCGTGCGGTCCCCTGTCGTCGGGACGTTCTGGGTCGCACCGAGCCCCGGTGAGGCGCCGTTCGTCACGGTCGGACAACACGTCGACGAGGGCCAGCAGCTCGGCATCGTCGAGGTCATGAAGTTGATGAGCAACGTGTCGTCGCCGGTGTCGGGTACGGTCGTCGCGATCGAGGCGCAGAACGCGGACATGGTCGAATACGACCAGGTCCTCTTCCTGATAGCAGCAGACGATGCCTGACTACCGTCCGATCAAACGCGTCTTCGTCGCCAATCGCGGTGAGATCGCGGTGCGCGTCATCCGGTCGTGCCGCGATCTCGGCATCGAGACGGTGCTCGCCGTGTCGACCGTCGACCGCGATTCTGTGCCTGCCCGCCTCGCGGACCGTACCGTCTGCATCGGTCCGCCTGCCGCGGGCGCGAGTTACTTGAACATGCCCGCGGTGATCACCGCGGCCCTCGGAAGTGGTTGCGACGCTCTGCATCCCGGGTACGGGTTCCTGTCCGAGAACCCGGAGTTCGCGCAGATGTGCGTCGACCACGGGTTGACGTTCATAGGGCCGAGCCCGCACGTCGTCGCGGAGGCCGGGGACAAGGCGCGGGCACGCGAGATCGCCCGCAGCGCAGGCATTCCGGTACTTACCGGCTCGCCCATCGTCACCACCGTCGACGACGCGTCCCGCGCGGCCGCGGACATCGGCTACCCCGTCCTCGTCAAGGCATCGGCAGGCGGCGGTGGACGGGGAATGTCGGTCGTGGAGAACGACGCCGAACTCCGCGGACGATTCTCGGCAGCAGGCGCCGAGGCCCAGTCGGCGTTCGGCGACGGATCGCTGTTCGTCGAGAAGTACATTCGACGCGCTCGCCACATCGAGGTGCAGGTGCTCGGTGACCGGCACGGTTCCGTCGTCCATCTCGGAGAACGCGACTGCACGCTGCAGCGCAGACACCAGAAGGTCATCGAGGAAAGTCCCGCACCTGGCCTGTCCGACGACACCCGTTCCCGCATCAGGGCCTCGGGCCTCGCGTTCGCGCAGGCGATCGGTCTCGACAGTGCGGGTACCGTCGAATTCATATACGACGCGGACACCGGCGACTATGCGTTTCTCGAATTCAACGCGCGTATTCAGGTCGAACACCCGGTCAGCGAATGCGTGACGGGCGTCGACCTGGTGCGTCAGCAACTCCGGTCGGCGCAAGGCGACCGTCTCGATGTCGGCCAGGACGACATCGACACGCGAGGACATGCAATCGAGGTCCGCATCACGAGCGAATCGCCGAAGGACGGATTCCTGCCGCGCACAGGCACCTTGACGAGGTGGCGAGTGCCCGAGATCGACGGCATCCGCGTCGACACCCATGCAGAGGCGGGATACGTCGTCAGCCCGTACTACGACTCGTTGCTCGCGAAGGTCGTCGCTCACGGCACGGACCGCGACGACGCCATCGCGAAGATGCTCGCCGCGCTCGACGCCCTCGAGGTCGACGGTGTTCCGACGACGGCCGAGTTCGCACGATTCGCCCTCGACCACCGTGACTTTCGTTCCGCAGGCGTCAGCACCAACTGGATCGCCGACACCGGACTACCCGAATTTCTGGAGACATCATGACCAGTTTCATCGACTGCGCGCCGACGCTTCCCGACGGCCGCCGCCGCAAGATCGAGATCGTCGACCAGACGTTGCGCGACGGCCCGCAGAGCTGGTGGGGCATGCGACTACGACGCGACATGGGCATCCCGATCGCAGATCATCTGGACCGCACCGGTTTCCACACGATCGACCTCGTCGGCAGCTCGATCTTCGAGGTGCTGGTGCGGCACTGCAAGGAAGATCCGTGGGACCAGCTGATCTCGCTGTCGAAAGCCATGCCGCGCACCACGGTTCGGGCCGGCACGCGCAGCAACGGCATCGTCACGTTCGGTCTGACCGCGGACAGCGTCATGGATCTGTGGGTCCAGCGACTGTGCGCACACGGTATCGGCAGTTTCTGGATCTACGACGGCCTGTTCAACCTCGACAAGATCGGCAGGCTCGTCAAGACCGTACAGGCCGAAGGCGCAGCGGCCATTCCGTGCATTCTGTACGCGGACAGCCCGTATCACACGGACGAGTACTACGCCGCACGGACGAAGGAGCTCGTCGGCCTCGGCGCCGACGGCATCGAACTGGAAGATGCTGCGGGTCTGCTCACCCCCGACCGCACGCGCAGCCTGGTAAAAGCCATCAAGACCGCCGCAGGCGAGCTACCCGTCGAAGTGCATTTTCACAGCAACAACGCGATGGCACCGGTCAACTATCTCGAAGCCGCGCTCGCGGGCGCCGATCGCGTCCACACCGCCAGCCGCACCCTTGCTGCCGGGGTGTCGCTGCCGTCGACCGAGGTCACCTACTCGAACCTGAAGTACGCGGGCTTCGACGTCCATCTCGAGGAGTCCTTCTTCTCGCCCGTCGAGCAGCATCTCCAACGCGTCGCCGAGTACGAGGGTCTGCCGGTCGGCACTCCGGCGGAGTTCAACCTGTTCCTGTACCGGCACCAGTTGCCCGGCGGGATGACCGGAACGTTCAAGGCGCAGCTCGCCGAACGCGGCATGGCCGACCGGTTCGAAGAAGTGCTCGACGAGATGTCCACCGTACGCACCGAACTCGGCTATCCCGTCATGGCGACGCCGTTCTCGCAGCTCGTCGGCACTCAGGCGGTACTGAACGTCGTCACCGGCAAGCGGTACTCGGTCATCCCTGACGAGGTGCTCATGTACGTCAACGGCCACTACGGTGAGGCCGTTGCACCGATGGATCAGAACGTCGTCGACGTCATCCAGGCGTCGCCGAAAGCAAAGACGTACCACGATTGGGTTCCGGCCCAGCCGTCCCTGGACGAGTTGCGACAGCGGTTCGGCAACGTCGACGACGACGAGCTCATCCTGCGTCTTCTGGTTCCCGGCAACGAGATCGACATCATGCGCGACACCCCCAAACGCAACCGAGACTTTACGGCGTCGAGCAGGGAGATGCGCTACGTGCGCGAGCTCGTCAACGCGGCCACCGGCGCGTACCTGCATCTCAGCGCACCCGACTTCAGCCTCACGCTGCAGGGAGATCACTGATGACCATTCCCGTCGACGGCCGGGTGACCAAGCGCCGCCCCGGTTCCGTCAAGGGCGGCCTCGCCGTCGCCGACAGCCGGCCGGTCTTTCGCGACGGCCGAGTACACGGTCTTCGCTGCACCGAATGCCGCAACCCGTCGGCACAGCGGGACCTTCCATGGTGCCCGCTGTGCCGCGGCCGCGTCGTCCAGGACAGCTTCTCGCCGACGGGAAGCGTCTGGGCGTCGACCGTCGTCGCCATCCCGGTGGGCAACCGGAAGCCGCCCTTCGCGCTGGGGTACGTCGATCTCGACGACGGCCCGCGCGTGCTCGCACATCTCGCGATGCCGGAGACCGCTCCGATCGGCACCCGCGTCACGGTGACCGGCGTCGAACTCGGTGACCTCGTCGCGGAGGTCGTGGCATGAGCGCCGATCGAGACGTCGCAGTCCTGGGCGTCGGGACGTCGTCGTACGGCGCGTTTCCCGACCGCCGCGTCGAATCGCTTGCGTGGGAAGCAGTCACCGAGGCCGTGCGCGACGCGGACATCGACGCCACCCACATCGATGCGATCATCGTCGGAACCGTCTTCGGCCCACCGGGCGTCGCGACGCGCATTCAGCGGGGACTCGGGCTGCCGGGCATCCCGATGTGGACCATCGAAAACGCTTGTGCGAGCGGCACCGCCGCCTATCACGAGGCGGTCGAGGCAGTGCGATACGGTCGTTTCGACTGTGTGCTGGTGCTCGGCGTCGATCAGATGTCGACGTTGTTCACCGGCGCCATCGTGCCCGAGGCGACGGATCCCGAAGGCGCAGCCTCACTTCCGCTACCCGGCCTGTACGCGCTGCAGGCACAGCGGTACATCGGTGAGTTCGGCGTGACGCCCGAGCAGTTGGCGGCCGTCGCGGTCAAGAACAAGACCAACGGCCTCGACAATCCCCGGGCGCACCTGCGTACGGGTGCGCCGACCATCGAGGACGTGTTGACTTCGCGCGCCATCGCCGAGCCGCTGACGTTCCTTCAGTGTTGCCCGACGACGGACGGCGCAGGTGCGGCGATCATCGGAAGGCCGCGGGCGGGACGCAAGGACGTGAAGGTGCTGTCGTCGGCCATGGTGTCCGGCGCGTTGTGGGATCACGGCTCGCCGCACGTGTGGGGATTCGATTGTGTCGCACGGGCAGCAGAAAAAGCGTTCGACGCGGCGAGCATCGCCCCGCAGGACATCGATGTCCTGGAGGTCCACGACGCCTTCACGATCGGTGAGATCACGACGCTCGAAGCGCTGGGGATCGCCGAACTGGGCGAGGGAGCCGAGCTGGCGCCGTCGGGATACACCGCACGCACCGGGAAACAGCCGGTCAACCCGAGTGGAGGACTGCTGTCCCGCGGGCATCCGTTGGGGGCAACGGGCACAGCGCAATTGGCCGAGATCGTCTGGCAGCTCCGCGGTGACGCGGGGCCGCGTCAGGTAGCCCATCACGACATCGGCGTCGTCGAGACCATGGGCGGCGGCGCCGCGGGTATGGACGGAAATGCCTGTGTGATCAGCGTTCTGGGCCGCTAGCCCTCGTGCGCGCGAATGTATAGCCCGCTATACATTCGCGCGCACGGGTAGCTACTGCGACAAACGTACGACCGGGAGCACCCGGCTGCCCTGCCTGACGACGGTGACGTCGTCGGCGAGCACGATCTCCGACGGCTCCACAGCCGCGAATACTGCAGGTCCGCCGACCAGCTCGGCAATGTAGTCGGGCCGCGTCTGCCGCGTCCCGTCCGCCAGTACGGGAACGAGATGCCCCGGCCTCGTGAATTCGGACGCGGTCGCGTCGCGCCGAGACAGAGCACGAGCGGTGGCCGCGCGATCAGCCGCCGAGATGCCGGTGGTCGTTCCGAGCGAGACGTCCACCGACACCCGGGGATCGCCGAGGTAGAACGAGCTTCGCTGCGACCATTCGACGGGTGGCAGATCCAGCCGCTCGCACGTCTCCTCGTCGACCGTGGCGCAGACGAATCCCGATCCGAACCGAATCAGATGCGCCATCACCGACACGTCGACGGTCCTGGCGTCCGCCACGAGATCGCATCCGGTGCCACGCAGGTCGTCGACCACGATGACGGGCGCACCCTGCGACAGCGCGATCTGCGCCCGTCGACGTGCGGAGCGGAACCGTTCGGACGTGAAAACCTCTGTCGCCGCGGTCATGTCACACCGTGATTCCGACCTTGGACCAGAACGCCTCGAAGCTCGACGGCACCATGTCCGTGCCGCGCACGACCTTGCCGTCGACGAACCGATGCGTCATCACCATCGTGATGTCCAGCTCGTCGTCACCGAGCTTGCGGTAGGCCCGGACGTTCGCGGTCACGATCTCGTCGCCGACGACCTCGACGCTCTTCACTTCGTTGGCCGACGCGTCGAGCTTGGCCAGGACGCCGAACGCTTCGAGGAATTCGCCCTTCGTGTACAGCCGCAGGTCACCCTCGAGCGTGAATCCGGCCCACGTCATGTCGTCCGAGTACAGGGCGACGAGCGGTCCCGGGTCGCCTGCGTCCGCCGCCGCGAAGGCGGCCTTCAACGCTTCTGCATTCTGCTGGCTCATGTGAACCCTTTCTTCGTAGGCGTGCGGAAAGCCGATACTCCCCTGTGTCCCGTATCACTCTGACGACCGACGCCGCTCGTCGAAACCGGTCTACTACGTGGTCCACCACGGGGCACCGACACAACGAGATCTTTCGACGTCGATGCACCTGAGCGCGCATGCTCGGTCTTGCCGGTCGGGATCACGTGCCACGCGTGACCGTAGTTGACCCCCGAACATTGACAATCGACCCGGACATACACGAGAGTGATTCAGGTCTCACATCAAGGCCTGTCGAGGAGGCATCCGTGAACGCCGACGAGTGGCGCGAGATTCACACCCTGCACAGCTCGGGCGTTCCGATCAAGGGCATCGCACAACGGTTGACCATGTCCAGAAACACCGTCAGGCGAGCACTGTCGCTCGACGCGCCTCCGGACGACCGCCGCAGCGTCAGACGCACCCTGGACGACGGTACCGACGCCGCCATTCGCGACGTGCTCTCTGGCGAGCCGAATCTCGGCGTCGGCGAGATCGGCAGGCGCATCGGATGGGACGGTTCGCGGACGACGTTGACTCGCCGCGTCGACACGGCCAGGAAACAGTTGACGGAGTTGTCCGACGCCCCCGTCGAATCCGAACCCGCTGCGTCGCTGCCGAATTACGCGACGCCGTTCGTCGGTCGTGACTCGGAACTACGCACCCTGCAGCTGTTGGTCGGTACCGAGCGGCTCATCACGATCAACGGCCCCGGCGGAATGGGCAAGACACGCCTGGCCGTTCACGCCGCCCACCGGTTTCGACGCGCCTTCGCCGACGGGGTTCGCGTCGTCGAACTCGGTTCGCTGCACATGCCCGAGCTGCTTCCGCAAGCGCTCGCCGACGCACTCGGCCTGTCGGCCCGAGGCCTTCGGGGAACGTCCATCGAGAACAATCTGGTCGAGTACCTGTCCAGCAGACGCATGTTGCTCGTCCTCGACAACTGCGAACACCTGCTCGACGCCAGCGCTCGGCTCATCTCCCTGCTCCTGCGTGGCACGACTCAGCTGCACATCATCGCGACCAGCCGGGAGGTCCTCGGCATTCCCGAAGAACATCGGCTCGCGCTGCAGCCCATGCCGACGAGCGCGGAAACCCAGCATGGTTCGGCACCGGGCGCCGTCGAACTGTTCGCATCGAGGGCTGCGGCAATTCTGCCGACGTTCGAGGTCACGGCGTCGAACCGTGATGCCGTCGAACGTGTCTGCGCGCGGCTCGACGGGATGCCGCTGGCCATCGAACTCGCGTGCTCACGTCTGAGCGTGCTGTCCATCGACCAACTCTCGGACCGGCTCGATCGACGGCTCGATCTGCTGACCGAGGGAAACCGCACCGGGCCGACGCGTCACCGCAGCCTGCAGGCCACGATGGACTGGAGCTACGAATTGTGCACGCGCGAACAGCAATTGCTGTGGGCACGGACGTCCGTGTTCGTCGGCAGCTTCGATCTCGACATGGCCGAGCAAGTCTGCGCAGGACACGGCATCGGGACGCACGGCATTCTCGACGGCATCTTCGCACTCGTCGCCAAATCGATTCTGCAGCGTATCGAAGAGAACGGCCAGGTTCGCTTCCGCATGCTGGAGACGCTGCGCGAGTACGGCGCCGCGCAGCTCGGCCCGGACGAGTCCGATGCACTGCGCGACCGCCATTTCTCCTGGTGCGCAATTGTTCTGGAACGAGCGGCCGACAGCTGGTACGGTCCCGATCAGGCGTCGGCGAGCGAACGTATCCGCGACAACCGGGCCGACATCCGCTTCGCGCTCGAACACGCGCTGCGTTCCCCCGAATCCGATCGTGCACAGCGTGCCGCCGGCCTGATCGCCGACGTCTGGTTCCTGTGGGCGTGCGGCATTTCGGTGCCCGAACATCGGTTGTGGCTCGATCGGGTGCTGTCGCAACCCGAGTATCACGCCGTCCGGGGCCGCGCGTCGGCCACCGCAGGCCTGGTCATGACACTGCAGGGCGACCGCGAAAGCGCAGATGCCGTTCTGCGGCGGGCGTTGGCCGACAACGTCACCGAAGACCCACTCGTACAAGCATTCTCGACGCATGTGCTCGGCCTAAACGAGTTCTTCGCGGGTCGCTTCGAGCCGGCCATCGAATTCCTGACGGCGTCCGACGAGCTCTACCGAAAGATCCCCGAACGCGTGGACCTGGTGGGCACGATGAAGATTCACCTCGGCATGGTGCACAGTTTCACGGGGAACCTCGGCGGTGCACACGAGGCGTTCGAATCGGTACGGAGCTCCTCCGAAGCGAACGGCGAACTGTGGCTTCGTTCCTACGCCGTCTACGGTCTCGGCCTGGTCCACATCGTCGCCGAACGGTTCGCCGACGCCGCACAGTGTGCAGCCCGAGCCCTCGACCTCCATCAGGCGTTCGACGACGTCGTCGGCACCACACTCATGACGGACCTACTGGGTTGGGCCGAAGCCGAATCGGGCTCACCGGACCGTGCGGCGGTCCTGCTGGGGGCCGCGTCGGCCATGTGGGGATCGTTCGGCGAACAGCTCTACGGCTCCGGTCACTGGATCGGCAAACGCGAGATGTTCGAGCAGCGCGCGCGTGACGCGCTCGGCACACCCGAATTCGAGGCACGCCGCGCGTCGGGAACGGCGATGTCGGTGTCCGAACTGATTCGCTACGCACTCGGAACGGCACCGGCGTCACCGGTCGACACCGTTCCGACGGACGCGGTCGCACTGTCTCCCCGTGAGCAGGAAGTCGCCGAGATGCTGGCGAACGGCATGTCCAACAAGGACATCGCGGCCACGCTCGTGTTGTCGCCCCGCACGATCGAAGGCCACGTCGAGCGGGTTCTGCAGAAATTGGGCATGAGTCGCCGTCAGGAAGTCGCAGCGTATTTCGGAGGTCGTTCCCCACTTCCGCGCTGACGGGGTAGCCCGCAACTCGGTGCACATTTCGTCGACGACACGGCGGGATCCCGTCGATCTGCGCGAACAATGTGCAGTCAGTTGCGCGGACGGCCCGCTCGACCGCAGCCGAGCGGGCCCTGGCCGAGGTGTCGGTCAGACCTTGCTGAGCGCACCCGCGTCGATCGGCAGCGCGATGCCGGTGACGTAACGCGCGGCGTCCGACGCGAGCCACACGACTCCGTTGCTGATGTCGACCGGGTCGACCCACGGAATCGGCAGCGTGTTCATGGCGCCCTGGCAGGCGTCACGGAAGTCGTCCTGCGTCGGGTGTTCGAGGTCCGGCCGGAACAGCTTGTACATCGGTTCGTTGTCGATCATGTCGGTCAGCACCGACGTCGGGTGGATCGAGTTGCATCGAATCCTGTACTGCCCGAGCTCGTTCGACGCGGTCCGTGCCAGCCCGGTCACGCCGTGCTTCGCGGCCACGTAGTGCGCGAAGTTCGGGAATCCCTGAATTCCACCGGTGGAGGAGATCAGAATGATCGATCCACCCTCGCCCTGCTGGATCAGGTGCGGCACCGTCGCACGCATCGTCTTCCAGACACCAGACAGGTTGATGTCGATCATCTCGTCCCACTGCTCTTCGCTGAGCTCGTGCAGCGGAGCCGACGAGAAGATTCCGGCATTGGCGACGACGGTGTCGAGTCGACCCAGTTCGGCAATCCCCTCCGAGACTGCGGCTTCCAGCTCTCCCAGGTTTCGGACGTCGGCGACGACGGCGTGTGCGCGTCGATCGAATTTCTCGATCTCGCGCACGGTCTGGTCGAGGTCTTCACGCGTGGATCCGCGGTACTTCGTCGTCTCCGGCTTGCTGCAGAGATCGACGGCGATGACGTCGGCGCCTTCTTCGGCGAGGCGAACCGCGTGCGAACGGCCTTGTCCGCGTGCGGCTCCGGTGACGAGAGCTACTTTTCCGTCCAGCTGTCCCATGGTGAGTCTCCTTGTCCGTGATTACTTGTCGTAGCCGGGGACGATCGCGGCGGCTGCTTCGACGAGGCTGATCTGGTCGACGAGCATGTGCTGGGTCGCAACCGCGACGTCTCGACTGCAGCGGCCGAGTGCGCTGGGGTTGCGAATCGCCTGGCTACCCGCCCAGCGGTGTGCGAATTCGACGATCTCGCCTGCGACTTCCTGCACCCAGGTCGTCACCTGGCGCAGACGCGCACGTTGCTCGGCGGTGATCTCCTCGCCGCGGCGGGCGGTCTCCTCGGCGTCACCGTGTGCCTGGTAGACGTAGGCGCGAGCGGCCTGCAGCAGAGCTTCCTTCTTCGCGAAATCACGGAGAAACAGCTGAGATTCGCCGACGGGGCCGTCGTAACCCGGTCGCTGCTTCTTGGATCCGATCTTGACGACTTCTTCGAGTGCGCGCGTGGCGATTCCGAGTGCGACGGGTGCGTGTCCGCCGACACCGATACCGAGAAGACCGAGCTTGTAGACGGGTTCGGGTCGAACGGGAATGGTGGAGAACGTCTCCATCGTGAACCTGTCCGGCACGAAGACGTCGTCGACGGAGTAGTCGTAACTGCCGGTGCCGACCATGCCCATGACGTTCCAGTTGCCGAGGAACTCGACGTCGGTCCGCGGGACGAAGGCGATGCGGCAGTCCGGGCCACCGTTGGCGTCGAGCACGGGGTTGCCGTCGTCGTCGTGAACGACGAAACCGGCGCCGATCCAGGACGCGTGGGCCGAGCCGCTACCGAACTGGAAGCGGCCGGTGACGCGGTACCCGCCGTCGACGCGCACACCCTTGCCGGTGGGCATGATCATGCCTGCGGTGATGCCACGCGAGGGGCCCTCGAACATCTCTCGTGCACCGACGTCGTTCATGAAACCCACTGCGACGCCGGTGCTGAACGCGTTGGCCATGAGCGCCCACCCGGTGGAACCGTCGGCGCGAGCGATCTCCTCGATCACTTTCAGCGACTCGACGATTCCGCGTCCGCCACCACCGAGTT
Organism: Rhodococcus sp. Eu-32; assembly: GCF_003336925.1. Classification (NCBI taxonomy): domain Bacteria; kingdom Bacillati; phylum Actinomycetota; class Actinomycetes; order Mycobacteriales; family Nocardiaceae; genus Rhodococcus; species Rhodococcus sp. Eu-32. The sequence goes on from NZ_QGNK01000013.1 coordinate 178,467, forward strand.
CGGCAGGAACGAGGAGCCAGAACAGCTCCTGTTCGACGAGGGCCTCGTACACGGCGGATGTGATGGTCGCGCCGGATTCGATGGCGTCGGCCTCACGTTCGACGACCTTCGCGACGATCTTGGCGCGTTCGACGTAGTCGGGCGAGAGGGTGGTGGAGGCGGTCGGAGCCTCGAGTGTGTCGGTCATTGCTTGGGTCGCCTTTCCGAGACGTCACTGTCAGTGCGTATGACTCACATCACAGTGCACTCGGAAAGGCGAGGCCGGAAGCCGGGTAACTACGTGATCACCTACGTGGTCACTCGCCCACGGTCATCTCTCCCATCTCGTTCCAGCCCGTCGCGTCGAGGGACTGGCTGATGATCTTCGGAGTGGATACGAGGGCCTGCGGCAGCTCCTCCATGGCTTTCTTGAAGTGGTCGCTGTTCACGTGCGCGCCGCCGGCGTCACCGTCGCGGAACGCCTCGACGAGCACGTAGACCGCCGGGTTTTCGAGGCTGCGCGACCACTCGAACCACATGTTGCCCTCTTCGGCACGGGTGGCAGCGGTGAACTCGGCGACGTGGTCGGGCCACTTCTCGGTCCATTCGGGCTTCGTCTCGAACTTGACGACGATGA
>NZ_QGNK01000014.1:0-168408 GCF_003336925.1 Rhodococcus sp. Eu-32
TTTCACCGTCGAGCCCAAACCCAACAGAACCCAGAACAGCATCCGCACCTCATTGGTGTACACCGGACGTCCCATCGCAACCATCCCTCAATGATCAGGCACGTTGCGATGACTGCTTGAGACCGCCGTATAGCGGGGTATACATTCGCACGCACGAGCGGCAAAGCCGCCTAATCGAACTCGGGATCCTCGTGGCGCGTGCGCTTGAGCTCGAAGAAGTGCGGGTACGACGCGAAGATCACCGACGCGTCCCACAATTTGCCTGCCTCTTCGCCGCGCGGAATACGCGACAGAACCGGCCCGAAGAACGCGACTCCGTTGACGTGGATCGTCGGCGTTCCGACGTCGTCGCCCACCTTGTCCATGCCGGCATGGTGACTCGTGCGGAGGGCCTCGTCGTAGTCGGTGCTGTCGGCAGCCTCGGCGAGCTCGGCAGGCAAACCGACCTCGGCGAGCGACTGTTCGATGACCTCGGTGAAGTCCTTGTTGCCTTCGTTGTGGATCCGAGTGCCCATTGCCGTGTACAGGGCCGGGAGGATCTCGTCGCCCTTCTCCTGCGCGGCTGCGATCGCGACGCGGACGGGTCCCCAGCCCTTCTTCATCAGGTCCGCGTACTGCTCGGGTAGGTCACGTCCCTCGTTCAGCACTGCGAGCGACATGACATGGAAGTTCACGTCGATGTCGCGAACCTGCTGGACCTCGAGAATCCATCGCGAGGTGATCCAACACCAGGGGCACAGCGGGTCGAACCAAAAGTCGGCGGTGTCCTTCTGTGCACTGTCGGTCACGTCCATCTCCTTCGTCCAAGGGTTCGTAGCCACTACGAGAACACGCAACTGCGGACGGCGCCGAACAATTCCATGCCCTCCCTTGACCAGCATGCCGCAACAGGAACGTGATGGGATGGTGGCATCCATCGTTTCCCTACTCGAGAAGGTGCCTACACAACGTGGTTGCTCCCAACCTGACTCGCGACCAGGCCGCGACGCGCGCGTCCGTCCTCGGCGACCCCACCTATTCGATAGTTCTCGATCTCACCGACGGCGCAGGCAACCCCAGCGAGAAGACGTTCCTGTCGACGACGACGATCCAGTTCTCCGCGACGCCCGGCTCTTCGAGCTTCGTCGACATCGTCGCCGACAGCATCCGCTCCGCCACGCTCAACGGCGTCGACCTCGACATCTCGTCCTACGACGAAGAGACCGGTATCGCGCTGACCGACCTCGCCGAGAAGAACGAGCTGATAGTCGATGCCGAGTGCGTCTATTCGCACACCGGTGAGGGACTGCATCGGTTCGTCGACCCCTCCGACGGCTCGGTGTACCTGTACACCCAGTTCGAGACGGCCGACGCCAAACGGATGTTCGCGTGCTTCGATCAGCCGGACCTGAAGGCCACCTTCGATCTGAAGGTCACCGCGCCCGAGAGCTGGAAGATCATCTCGAACTCCGCGCACGCCGCCGAACCGGCCGCGGGTGAACACGTCTTTGACACGACGCCGCTCATGAGCACCTACCTCGTCGCGCTGATCGCAGGTCCGTACGCGGAGTGGACCGACTCCTACAGCGACGACCACGGCACCATCCCCCTCGGCATCTACTGCCGCGCCTCGCTCGCCGAGCACATGGATGCCGAGCGACTGTTCACCGAAACCAAGCAGGGATTCGGCTTCTACCACGCCAACTTCGGCACCCCGTACGCCTTCGGCAAGTACGACCAGCTGTTCGTCCCGGAATTCAACGCCGGTGCGATGGAGAACGCAGGGGCGGTGACCTTCCTCGAGGACTACGTCTTCCGCTCCAAGGTGACGCGCTACTCGTACGAACGGCGCGCCGAAACGGTGCTGCACGAGATGGCCCACATGTGGTTCGGCGACCTCGTGACCATGCGGTGGTGGGACGACCTGTGGCTCAACGAGTCCTTCGCGACGTTCGCGTCCGTGCTGTGCCAGGCGGAGGCCACCGAGTACACCAACGCGTGGACGACGTTCGCCAACGTCGAGAAGTCATGGGCGTACCGGCAGGATCAGCTGCCGTCCACACACCCCATCGCCGCGGACATCCCCGACCTCGCCGCAGTCGAGGTCAACTTCGACGGCATCACGTACGCCAAGGGCGCCAGCGTTCTCAAGCAGCTCGTCGCGTACGTCGGCAAGGACGACTTCCTGGCCGGCCTCCGTGCGTACTTCGTCGATCACGCCTTCGGAAACGCGACGTTCTCGGACCTGCTGTCGGCGCTGGAGAAGTCGTCGGGACGCGATCTGTCCGACTGGGGCAACCAGTGGCTCCGCACGACCGGCCTCAACACCTTGAGCCCCGACTTCGACGTCGACGACGCCGGCAACTTCACGCGCTTCGCCGTCGTACAGGGCGGTGCGGAACCCGGCGCCGGTGAGCGACGCGTGCACCGTATCGCCGTCGGAATCTACGACGACGAGGGCGGAAAGCTCGTCCGCACGAAGCGCGTCGAACTCGATCTCGACGCGGCCGAGAGCACCGAGATCGCCGAGTTGGTCGGCGTCTCGCGCGGCAAGCTGGTTCTCGTCAACGACGACGACCTGACGTACTGCTCGGTGCGTCTCGATTCGGAGTCGCTCGACACTCTGATCACGCGCATCGGTGACATCGTCGATCCGCTCCCCCGGACGCTCGCGTGGTCGGCCGCGTGGGAGATGACGCGTCAGGCCGAGATGAAGGCACGCGATTTCGTCGCGCTCGTCCAGCGTGGCATCGCCGCGGAGACCGAGGTCGGCGTCGTGCAGCGTCTGTTGTTGCAGGCACAGACGGCGATCAACAGCTACGCCGATCCGCACTGGGCCGAGACCACCGGGCAGCCCGAGTTCGCCGACGCGTTGCTCGAACTGGCTCGCGCGGCAGACGCCGGATCCGATCATCAGCTGGCGTTCGTCAACTCACTCACCGGTTCGGTGCTGGCCGACCGCCACGTCGACGTGCTGAAGGCCATGCTCGACGGCGACGCCGCCGGTCAGGGTCTGGCCGGACTCGACGTCGACACCGATCTGCGGTGGAGAATCGTCACCGCTCTGGCCGGCGCGGGCGCGATCGACTCCGGCGGCTCGGCGTCACCCGTCATCGACGCCGAAGCAGCCCGCGACAACACCGCCGCAGGCGCCCGTTCGGCTGCGGCCGCTCGCGCGGCTCGTCCCGATGCCGAGGTCAAGAACCAGGTATGGGCGACTGTCGTCGACGACGATTCGGTTCCGAACATCACTGCGCGCTCGATCATCGGCGGGTTCGCCGGACCGGGACAGTCCGCACTGCTCGAGCCGTTCGTCGATCGCTATTTCGAGGCCATCTCGGGTGTCTGGGCACGCCGGTCGAGCGAGGTCGCGCAGACCGTCGTCGTGGGCCTGTACCCGTCGTGGTCGATCAGCGACGAGTCGGTGGCGGCCGCGGACCGATTCCTGGACGGTGATCTGCCGCCTGCGTTGCGCCGCCTCGTCATCGAGGGACGCGCCGGAATCGTGCGCTCGTTGAAGGCGCGTCGCTTCGACGCGAGCTGACCTCTGGGTCCATCGACGCAGACAGCGCCCCCGGGATCTCCCGGGGGCGCTGTCGTAGCGAGCAGAGGTTGTTACGGGCTGACGATCGCCGCAGCCATGACGCGGACCGAGCTGACGAGCCCGTCGATCAGGTTGCCGTCGCGGAACGGCCCGATCGCTGCCGTGATGCCGAGCTGGGCGACGCGGTCCGTCGCGCGGTCGGACACGCGCCGGCCGGTCCGGATCTCGATGGCCTTGTTGTCGGGGTCGACTGCGACGAGCACCGATCGGATGGCGTCGGGGGTTCCGGGGAACACCTCGTTCGCTCCGAGTGCGGCGTCGGCGCCGAGGTCTCCGACGAAGACGTTGAAGCGAATCTGCGTTGCACGCGTCGCTTCGGTGAGGGCGTCGTCGAGGGCCACGAGGTCCTGCGTCGCGAACGGCAGGTGCTCGGGGTTCGGCTTTCCGAATTCGTGCACCGCCGAGATGCGGCCGCTCGACGTCAGCGCTGCGCCGTAGGGCAGGTCGCTCTCGTCGACATGAGTGCGTGTCAATTCACCACTTGCCACTTGCCGAACCTCCGATCGAATCGACTGCGGACGCGTGCGATCCGTGGCCACCGCCGTGCGGGGTCACCTCGTCGGTCGCGCTCCACAGCACAGGGCCACGTGTCCACTTGTCGGTCAACCGGTAGGGCGTGATGTCCAGGCCCGGCTGCTTGGCTGCAACGTAGGACAACGCGCCGATGATCCCGACGATCGCAAGCGGGATCACCCCGAATATCAGCAAGGTCTCGAGAATGCTCACGGGGTGTGACGTTAGTCCATTTTTCCCGGCAGAGCGACGGCGGGTGGCCGTCAGGCTGCGCCTTCACCCAGATAAGCAAGCCACGAGGGATCGAGTTCCTTGGTGCTGGCGAGCAGCCGCCAGTGTGGGCCCTTCGGAGGCACGAGCTGTGCGCGTAACGTCCACCCCAGCTCACTGAGCAATTTGTCCGCTTTGCGGTGATTGCACGGGGCACAGCATGCGACGCAGTTCTCCCACGAATGGCCTCCCCCGCGACTACGGGGTACGACGTGATCGACCGTCTCGGCCTTCCCGCCGCAATACGCACACCGGAAGCGATCGCGATGCATGAGTGCGGCTCGGGTCATCGGAACCCGGGCGCGATACGGAACCCTGACGAACGTCCGGAGACGAATGACGGACGGAACCTGGACCGAGAAATCCGCGGATCGGATGAACGGCCCTTCGGGATCGTCGTGAATGACGTCGGCCTTGTCACACACCAGGAGCACGACGGCTCGGCGCATCGGAAGCGCGGTGAGAGGCTCGAACGTGGCGTTGAGAAGCAGAACCCGTCGTTTGACCCAGGCGGGCACGACGTCCTCCGCCATATGGGGATGCCCGGCGGAATCGTCGGGAGGGACTACGTGTAGAGCATTCGCCCCTGATGTCCGTAGCCGCTGGTCTGCGGTCTCGTAGGCATCAGTGGGCGGAAGTTGTCGGTGGTGTTGCTTCTTCTTCATGGGTGGTCTCCCAGAGCAGTCGGCGCCCGCGCATGGCTTGCGCGGAACACGAGGAACAGTGGAACACGAATCCGACCTGCGCGCACACCTCTTTTTGCGGATCGAACGATTGCGGATCGGTGAATTCCGGGCGAACGAGGAGCCGTCGCCGACGCGGGTGGCGAGATCTTGCGCCGTCCGTAGACTCTCCAGGTGTCTCCAATCGATCCGAATCCACGTTCATCCATCACCGCCTTGTCATTGGACTCGCGAGCATTCGAATTGACGGAAACCGGTCGGGACTGGCTGGTGGACAGGCCTTCGCAAATCGCGGGCTACGTAGCTCTCGCGATCGTCCTTCGACTCGTACTGCACAAGCTCATCGACCGCTTCACGCGTCGGAGCTCGAGCGATTCCTCCAAGCCGCCACTGCTGCTTCGCCCGCTGCGTGAGCGTGCGGCGACGTCGCTGCAGGGAACCATCCTGTCCGAACGACGCAGGCAACGAGCCACGACCATCGGGTCGGTGATGAAGTCCGGCGTGTCCGTCGTGATCCTCACCTGGTTCGTCCTGTCGGTGCTCGACGTCGTCGGAGTGAATGTCGCACCCTTCATCGCCTCCGCGGGCATCGTCGGCGTCGCCCTCGGGTTCGGTGCCCAGAACCTCGTTCGTGACTTCCTGTCGGGCATCTTCATGCTCCTCGAAGACCAGTACGGCGTGGGTGACGTCGTCGACCTCGGCGAAGCGATCGGCACTGTCGAGAGCGTCGGTCTACGCGTGACGACGGTTCGCGACGTCAACGGCACCGTCTGGTACTGCCGAAACGGAGAAGTGCTGCGCGTCGGCAACATGAGCCAGGGCTTCGCCGTCGCCGTTCTCGATCTACCGGTCGCGCACACCGCCAACGTCGACGAGGCGTGCGAGGTCGCGGAGAAGGCAGCACTGGACGTCGTGGAGTCGAACGTCTTCGAGGAAGACCTGCTCGGCGCACCCGAGATGCTGGGTGTCAACGCCGTCAGCGCCGACACCGTGACCATTCGCATCACCGTCAAGACGCGACCGGGACGTCAGTGGGCCGTGCAGCGCGGAATGCACCGAGAAATCCTCCAGGCGTTCGAGAACGCGGGCGTCCGGGCGCCGTATCCGGAAGGTCGAGCGGGCGGATTCGTCCCCGACCTGTCGAAGTAGCGATACTGGACCCGAATGCACGTCCCACCGAACACGGAGAGAAGCACTGACATGACCGAACCGCAGCAGACGTTCTACGACGCGGTCGGCGGTGCGGACACCTTTCACAAGCTGACCGCCAAGTTCTACGAGGAAGTGGCGAAGGACGAGATCGTTCGCCCGTTGTACCCGGAAGAAGATCTCGGACCCGCCGAACGACGCATGCGAATGTTCCTCGAACAGTATTGGGGCGGGCCGCGCACGTACTCCGACGAGCGCGGCCACCCCCGACTGCGGATGAGGCACTCTCCGTTCCGTATCGGCCCGATGGAGCGCGACGCGTGGCTGCGGTGCATGCACGTCGCGATCGACTCCATCGACCGTTCGGTGCTGGACGACGCACACCGCGCTCAGCTCGTCGACTACATGGACATGGCCGCCAACTCGATGGTGAATTCGCCGATCTGACACCACTCGCGCGGTGCGCCGTCCCTGAGTCGAGTGACCGTGTCCCATTTGGCAGACTTGACAGTCGTGACCGACCCGAACGAACACGCGACCGACACCACATGGTGGAAGAACGCGATCTTCTATCAGATCTATCCTCGTTCGTTCTCCGATTCGAACGGCGACGGTGTCGGTGATCTCGGCGGCGTCCGCGACCGTCTGGGGTACCTCGAGCTGCTGGGTGTCGACGCCATCTGGCTCAGCCCGGTCATGCGCTCCCCGATGGCAGATCACGGGTACGACGTCTCCGACCCTCGCGCGATCGATCCGCTGTTCGGCGACCTGGACGTCATGGATGCGCTGATCGCAGAAGCGCACAGCCGCGACATCAAGGTCACGATGGACCTGGTCCCCAACCACACGAGTGATCAGCATCCGTGGTTCGTGGACGCGCTCGAGTCGGCGCCCGGCAGTCCCGAGCGGGCGCGGTACATCTTTCGAGACGGTTCGGGTCCGGACGGCTCGCAACCACCGAACAACTGGCCGTCCATCTTCGGCGGGCCCGCGTGGACTCGCGTCGAGAATCCCGACGGTTCGCCGGGCCAGTGGTACCTGCACATCTTCGCGAAGGAACAGCCGGACCTGAACTGGAACAACCCGGAGGTCGTCGAAGATCTGTCCACGACGCTGCGGTTCTGGCTCGATCGCGGCATCGATGGATTTCGCATCGACGTCGCGCACGGAATGGCCAAGCCTGACGAGCTCCTCGACATGAACCTCGAAGGCAACGCGTTGATGAGGAACGACGACGACGATCCTCGGTTCGACAACGACGCGGTCCACGAGATCCACCGCGGCATTCGCAAGGTGATGGACGAGTATCCGGGTACGACGACGATCGGCGAGATCTGGGTGCAGGACAACGTTCGCTTCGGCGATTACATCCGGCCCGACGAACTGCATCTCGGTTTCAATTTCCGTCTGGCCGAGGCGCGTTTCGACGCAGCCGACATTCGCGACGCGGTCACGAACTCCATCGACGCGGTCGATCGGGTCGATGGTACCCCCACCTGGGCGTTGTCCAACCACGACATCGCGCGCGAGGTCACTCGCTACGGCGGTGGCGATCGCGGTACGAGACGCGCACGGGCGATGGTCCTGCTCGAGCTCGCACTGCCGGGAGCCGTGTTCGTCTACAACGGCGCGGAGCTCGGATTGCCGAACGTCGATCTCCCCGACGAGGTTCTGCAGGACCCCGTGTGGGAGCGATCCGGCCACGCCGAGCGCGGACGCGACGGGTGCCGCGTTCCGATCCCGTGGGAAGGAACCGCGCCGCCGTTCGGCTTCAGCACATCCGCCGAGACCTGGCTTCCGATGCCACCGGAGTGGGCGTCGTCGACCGTCGAGGCACAGCTGGAGGACGTCGACTCGATGCTCAGCCTCTACCGCGCGGCGATCGAACTGCGCGGACTGCGTCCCGAGTTCACCGGTTCGGAGGTGGACTGGTACGGAAGCCCGTCCGGGTGCATCGCATTCCGGCGACGAGGCGGGCTCATCTGCGCGTTGAACGCCACGAACGCGCCCATCCCGCTGCCTCCGGGCGAGCTGCTGATGTCGAGCGCACCCCTCGTCGACGGTCAGCTTCCGGCCGACGCGGCGGCGTGGCTCGTCTGACGCCAGGCGTTGCAGGCCTGTCGGCCGTCTTCGCCGCGGCTGCCCTGTTCGGGACCACCGGGACCGCCCAGGCGCTCGGATCCTCCTCGGCCGGCGTCGACCTCGATCCTCTCGCGGTCGGAAGCGCGCGCATCGCACTCGCGGGCCTCGTCCTGGTGCCGTTGGCGTGGCTGCGCGGCGGCTTCGGACCAACGTCGTCCGCCGGCGTGCGACGCGTCCTGATCGGCGGCGTCGGGGTCGCCGTCTATCAGGTCGGATTCTTTTCGGGCGTACAGATGGCGGGTGTCGCCGCGGGCACCATGATCGCGCTCGGATCGGGTCCGGCATTCACCGGCGTCCTGCAGTCCCTCGTCGACCGAACCCGGCCGGGACCGGTCTGGTTCGCGTCGACGACGCTGGCCGTGGCCGGGATGATGCTCCTCGTCACCGGTTCCGACCCCGACGACGCATCCCACATGGTGTTCGGCGCGCTCGCGGCACTGTCCGCGGGTGTCGGCTACGCGATCTACACGGTCGCCGGGTCGAGGATCATCGCCTCGGGGACGCGACCCGACGCGGCCATGGCGCAGATGTTCGCCGTGGGAGCCGTCGTACTGCTGCCCGTGCTCGTCCTGCGCTGGCCCGGCGGGCTGGATTCGGCGCCTGGGCTCGCGGTGGTGCTGTACCTGGCGCTGATTCCGACGGTCGTGGCTTATCTGCTGTTCGGCATCGGATTGAGCGCGCTGCCGCCCGCCACCGTGGCCACACTCACGTTGGCGGAACCCGTCGTCGCCGCGTTGCTCGGCATCGTCGTCCTCGGAGAATCGCCGACGGTACTCGCCGGGATCGGCATGGCAGTGGTCGCGTCCGCTCTGATCCTGCTGGCCGTCGACGTGCGGCGGCAGTCTCAGCGTTCGACGCTGAGCGACAACTGATTACCGCGTCGGCTGAACACCGACCCGAACCGCGCGTCGAGGCGTAGCCACACCGCGGTCGCGCGCACCCGCACGCGTTCGTCGGACGCGATCCGGGACAGATCGATGTCGGCGGTCATCGGGTCTTGCCCGGTGGCAGGCACGAAGCCCATGGCGGTGAGCGCGAACACGGTGCGCATCGCGATCGACACGTCTCCTGTAGGCCCTTCGACGTGCAGCACGTCCTGGTCCAGAAGCGACACCGGCGGACCGTGGCTGCTGCCGTGTTGTTTCGCCAACGCGGCGCCGCGCTGCGCGAGATCGATCAACACGCGTGCGGGCACGTCGTCGACGTGCTCGAAACCGTGGTCGGGCGGCAGGGCACCACGCCAGGCCGAGTCCATCGAGAACCCCGGGTCGATCTCTCCCGACGTCGCGGACGCCAACGCCCTGAGCAGGCCGTCGGCGCCGGCCGACGTGTCGTCGGGCACGATGGTCCCGTCGACGACACGAACCGCCAGCGCGTCGAAACCTGTTGTCGCCCACACCGACAGTCGACCGTCGGCGCGCATCCGTAGCCGAACCACCGCAGCCTCGTCGAGCCGAACGGCCTTTCCGAGAAACGCCGTCAAGTTCTCGCGTTCGACGACGTCGGGCACCGTGAGCCGTCGCTCAAACACGTCGCCAGCTCTCCAGGTAGGCACGCTCGGGCCCGGTCAGCCGCCGCAGGCGTTGCGTGTCGATGTCGAACGCGGCGATCTGCGTCGACGCGACGATCGACGCGGGAGTGTCGAGGGACTTGCCCCTCGCGCGGACCTCGTAGCCGACGACGAAATCGACCGCTCTGACCTTGTCGACCCACATGAACACGTCGAGCGGCCCGTCCTCGTGCCGCAACTGCCCGCGATACTTCACGTGCAGGTCCGCGATGACGGCTCCGTGCCGAAGATTCGCGGTGGGCCTGCCGTCCACCAGCAGCCACGGAATGCGCGCCTCTTCGAGCAACGTCACCATGCGTGCGTGGTTGATGTGTTGGTAGACATCCATGTCCGACCACCGCACCTCGACGGTGGTGTGGAAACCGATGCGTTCGCTCGGCTGCAACTCCTCGGACAGATGGGCGTCGGGCACACTCACTCTCGGGCCGTCCTTTGCTGGTAGTTCTGCTCGAATCCGGTCACGGCACCATACTGCGTACTTGTCGTGCCGCCACCGACAGCGTCGCGAGATCGAGTGTCCCCGAGTCGGCGATCTCACCGAGCGCGGTCCGCGCCCTCGTCAGACGCGACGAATTGGTCGCTTCCCACTCGGCGATCTTCTCGGCAGGGCTCTCGTGCGGTTCACCGCCCAGCAGAACCTCTTTCGTGATCGCGCGCAACGACGAGTACAAGTCGTCGCGAAGGGCCAAGCGCGCCAACGAATGCCAGCGATCGCCTCGCGCCAGACCGGACACCGACGTCAGCAACCAGTTGATGCCGATGTGCGCGTCGAGCGCGAAGTACAGTTCGGCGACCTCTTCGGGCTCGTTCTCGGTGATGTCGGCTACGTCGGCGATGTCCAGCAGGCAGTAGATGTCGAGAAGCCGGTAGACCGGGACCGCCAACTCCCTCGGCGCACCGCTCTTCACTGATTCCTCGACCCGGCCGGCGAGTTCACCGGCCCGGTGGCCGTCGATCCACCGCCCGATCGAATCGCGTAGCCGCGCGACCGTGCCTGCGTACCTGCTGATCTCGGCTCCGACGGCGAGCGGTTGCGGGCGGTTCGCCAACAGCCAGCGTGCCACCCGATCGAGTACCCGCCGCGACTCGAGCATCAGCTCGTCGGCGGTCGCGGTGGAAACCGGTGCGTTGCGAATGTCCTGCCACAGAGTCTCGAGATCGAAGATTGCGGTGGCCGCGGCATAGGCGCGCACGGCATCCGTGCCGGACGCACCGGCATCCTCGGCGAGGCGGTAGACGAACGTGATACCGCCTCGGTCCACGGTCTCGTTCGTCAACATGGTCGCCACCAATTGCCGTCGCAGAGGGTGCGAGGTGATCTCGCTCGCGTACGGCTCGCGTAGTGGTGCCGGGAAGTACGCGGGCAGCTTCGATGCGAAGACGTCGCTGTCCACGAGTTCGCTTGCGAGCAGATCGCTTTCGAGTGTGAGCTTGACGTGAGCCATGAGCGTCGCGAGCTCGGGAGACGTCAGCCCGCGGCCGTCCTGCTTCCGACGACGGAAGTCGGCTTCGCTCGGCAACGCCTCCAACTCGCGGTCGAGGCCCCGTCGCTCCTCCAGATCTTCAATGACGCGTCGGTGCACGGACAACAGCGCGGGCGCATCGGCCCGTGAGGTACCGAGTAGTTCGTTCTGCATGATGTTGTCCCACAACACGAGTCGGCCGACTTCGTCGGTCATCGACGCGAGCAGCTCATCGCGGTCCTCGCGCGCAAGCTTGCCGTCGGCGATTGCCGATTCGAGCAGGATCTTGATGTTGACCTCGTGGTCCGAACAGTCCACACCGGCAGAGTTGTCGACGGCGTCGGTGTTGATTCGCCCACCCGCCATGTCGTATTCGATGCGGCCGAGCGCGGTGGCGCCGAGGTTTCCTCCCTCGCCGACGACCGTGGCCCGCAGGTCGCGACCGTTGACGCGCACCGCGTCGTTCGACTTGTCCCCCACGTCCGCGTTCGACTCGGTCGACGCCTTGATGTAGGTGCCGATTCCGCCGTTCCACAGCAGGTCCGCAGGCGCGGTGAGGATCGCGCGCATCAGATCGGGCGGCGACAAGGCCGTCGTATCGTCGTCGAGCCCGAGCGCCTCGCGGACGGGCTCACTGATCGGGATCGATTTGACCGTCCGCTCGTACACCCCACCGCCCTCCGAGATCAGCGATTTGTCGTAGTCCGCCCACGACGACCTGGGCAACGCGAACAGCCGCTCGCGCTCGGCGAACGACGCCGCACGGTCGGGATTCGGGTCGAGGAAGATGTGGCGGTGGTCGAACGCGGCGAGCAGTCCGATGTGTCGGCTGAGCAACATGCCGTTCCCGAACACGTCGCCACTCATGTCGCCGACGCCGACGACCGTGAAATCCTGTGTCTGCGTGTCGATCCCGAGCTCACGGAAATGACGTTTGACGCTCTCCCACGCACCCTTGGCGGTGATACCCATGGCCTTGTGGTCGTAGCCGGCCGACCCACCGGACGCGAACGCGTCGCCGAGCCAGAAATCGTATTCGGCCGCAACCTCGTTGGCGAAATCGGAGAACGTCGCGGTTCCCTTGTCGGCGGCGACGACGAGATAGGTGTCGTCGCCGTCGCGACGCACGACCCGGTCGGGTGGCACGACCGCGCCGCTGGCGCGGTCGAGATTGTCGGTCACGTCCAGCAGTCCCGCGACGAACACGCGATAGCATGCCTGGCCCTCGTCGGCGGTCGCCTTGCGATCCGCCGCAGCGTCACCCGACGGCGCGGGCGGCCGCTTCACGACGAACCCGCCTTTCGCGCCCACCGGGACGATGACGGCGTTCTTGACCATCTGCGCCTTGGCCAGCCCGAGTATCTCGGTACGGAAATCCTCGCGGCGATCGGACCACCGCAGCCCTCCTCGCGCCACCTCGCCGAATCGCAGGTGCACACCCTCGACCCGCGGCGAGTAGACGAAGATCTCGAACTTCGGCCGGGGCTTCGGCAGTTCGGCGATCTCCTGCGGATCGAACTTGAGCGACAGGAATTCTCGCGCATCGCCCGCGTCGTCGAGCACGTAGAAATTCGTCCGCAGCGTGGCACGTATCAACTCGAAGATCGACCGAAGAACTCGGTCCGCGTCGAGGCTGATGACCTGGTCGATCAGGGAACGAAGCTCGATGATCAACTCGTCGGAGCGACGTTGTGCGACATCGGGATCGAACTGCGATTCGAACAGTGCCACCAACAGTCCCGCCGTCCGCGGGTGTGCGAGCAGAACACCCTCGATGGCGTACTGGCTGTACGGGAAGTTGGCCTGTCGCAGGTACTTCGCGTACGCGCGAAGTATGACCGCTTGACGCCACGTCAGTCCCGCCCGCATGACGAGTTCGTTGAACCGGTCCGCTTCGGCTCGTCCGTGCCACACGGCGCTGAACGCGTCGGTGAAACGAATCTGCACACGGCTTTCGGTCTGGGGATCACCCGCGGTGTGCAGTTCGGCGTCGAGGTCGCCGTCGATGGCGCCGGACAGCATCTCGCGCGACGCCGACACACCGAAATCGTATATCCAGCACTGGATTCCATCCGGGCGAACGACCGGGTACGGCCGCTCGTCGTCGACCTCGACGCCGAGACTCTGCAGAATCGGCAGGACCTGACTCAGCGAGACTCCACGCCCACCGATGTACAGGCTGAAACGCCACGATCCCACGTCGGAATCGGCATCCCGATACAGCTGCATGTCGATGCCGCCGTCGGCGAGCGCACCGAGGCGAGCAATATCGGACACCGCCCGCTCGGGACCGAAATCCTGCTTGTACGCCTCCGGCAACGCGTCGGCGTACCGCGTCGCCAGTACAGGGTCCACGGCACCGTCCCGCGTCACTGCCTCGGCGAGGCCGTCTTCCCACGTCCGGATGGTCCGGGTGAGGAGCGATTCGATGTGGGCGATGTTGTCCGGTGACAGGTCGGCGTGGACCGATTCCCCGGAAGCGCGGCGCACCGTCACGTGCAGAAGAGCAAGGGCGGATTCGGTGACACGAGCGGTGTAGTCGATGCTGGAGCCGCCGAGTTCACGCAGCAGGCAATCCTGGATCGCCAGACGCACACGCGTCGTGTACCGGTCGCGGGGCAGATAGACGAGCGCGGACACGAATGCACCGTCCGAGTCCTCACGCAGAAACACCTTGACGCGACGACGCCTGCCGATCGCCATGACGGCAGACGCGGTGTCGAAGAGCACGTCCTCACTCGTCGCGAACAGCTCCGAACGCGGCATGGACTGCATCACTTCGAGCATGGCTTGGCCGGAGAACGAGCCGAGATCGTATCCGGCACGGTCGATCACCGACCGCACCCGACGTTCGATCACCGGGATGTCGAGGACGTTCTCGTGCAATGCCGTCACCGTGAAGACGCCGACGAACCGGTGTTCGCCGAGTTCCGGTGTGGCCCTGTCGAACACGGTCACGAAGTACGGGTATACCGCGCGATGAACCGTTGCCGGTCTCGACCCCTGTGTCAGCGTCAGCAACTCGTTTCGACCCGCCTCGGGCGGCAGGTCCGATCCGAGCGCGTTGTCCGAACGAAGCACTCCGAGACCGAGCTCGTTCGTCGACGCTTCGCCCGCGCGGTAACGGCGGTATCCGAGCAACGTGTAGTGGCCGTCGGCGAGCCATCGAAGCAGATTCGCCGCATCGCGGAGCTGACCGCCGTCGGGCCGGCTCTCCCGGTCCGCGAGTTCGTCGAGTGCGCTCGCGACCGAGCTCTGTGCGAGACGCATGTCGTCGGTGTCCTCGACGACCTCACGCACATCGGACAGCACTTCCGCGACAGCCGACTCCAGACTGTCGAGCGTCTCGTCGTCGACGGACGGGCCCAGCTGCAGGTGCATCCACGACTCGCGAATAGTTCCGGAGGACGCGGTGCCGTTGCCTTGACCGACCGTCAGCAAATTGCCGTCGTCGTCCCGCGTCACCGACAGAATGGGATGCACGACCTCGAGGACGTCGACACCGAGCCGACCGAGCTGCGACACGACCGATTCGACGAGCAGGGGCATGTCGTCGGCGACGATCTGCAGGTAGAAGCCACCACCGTCCTCGGCGGCGGCATCGGGCCGATTCAACTGCACGACCGCGGTCCCGGAGGATCGGTGTGCTGCCGATCGAAGGTGGGCCAGCACCATCTGCCGATTCGACCGGACGACCGTTCCAGTCGAATCGTCGGTGTCGACGTGCGCGAGATACGCGGCCTCCACCTCCGGCAGTGTGGTCACCAGCTTCTCGGGTAGTCCGGTCGGTCGGTCCGTGTCCGTCGTGTCAGCCGAGTTCGGCATCTGTTTCAACCACTCCCTCGAACAGGAATCTCCGGCGACCTCGTCGTCGCCTCACACGACCCTATCGGGGATCGACGTCTCTCACGGGGTACGCGGACTACGTCGAGGTGGCCGGGACGTCGAGCAGGTACTCGGTGAACGCGGCTCTTTCCGAGTCCGTGATCGGCCGAGACGACTGCGACGACAGGTCGAACATCACCATGAGTGCTTCCGCCTCGGCGCACAGCGCGCCCTCGGCGTCCCGGACCAGATGCCGGACGCCGAAGGACGTCGTGCCGATACTCGAAACCGTCACCTCGATCGACAGCGGCCCCGAGTCGTCGAAGAGGGGACGCAGGAAGTCGACGGCCAGCCTGCGCACGACCGTCGTCCCCCTGCTCCCCACTGTCTCCGTCAGGAGTTCGGTGATGAAGTGCGCCCGAGCTTCCTGCAGATATTCGACGAACCGCGTGTTGTTGACGTGCCCGAGTCGATCCGAGTCGCTCCACCGAACCTGCAGTGAATACTCGAATGTCTTCGACAAGAGCGTCAGTCCCTGGTCAGCTTGCGGTGCGTGACGCGGTGCGGACGGGCTGCGTCGGGTCCGAGGCGCTCGATCTTGTTCGCCTCGTAGCCCTCGAAGTTGCCTTCGTACCAGTACCAGGCTGCCTCGTTGTCACCGAAACCACCCTCCCAGGCAAGGATGTGCGTGCACGTCCGGTCCAGGAACCAGCGGTCGTGGGAGATGACCACGGCACAACCCGGGAACTCCTGCAGCGCGTTCTCGAGCGAACCGAGCGTCTCGACGTCGAGGTCGTTGGTCGGCTCGTCGAGCAGGATCAGGTTTCCGCCCTGCTTCAGCGTCATCGCCAGGTTCAGGCGGTTGCGCTCACCACCGGACAGCACGCCCGACGGCTTCTGCTGGTCGTGCCCCTTGAAACCGAACGAACTGATGTAGGCGCGCGACGGGAACTCCTGGTTTCCGACGGTGATGAAGTCGAGGCCGTCGGACACCGTCTCCCACACCGTCTTCTTCGGGTCGATACCCGCACGGTTCTGGTCGACGTAGCTGAGCTTGACCGTCTGACCGACCTTGACCTCGCCGCCGTCCGGCTCCTCGAGCCCGACGATGGTCTTGAACAGCGTGGTCTTACCGACACCGTTGGGGCCGATGACGCCGACGATGCCGTTGCGCGGCAGCGTGAACGACAGGTCCTTGATCAGGACACGGCCGTCGAAGCCCTTGTCGAGGTGCGAGACCTCGACGACCACGTCACCCAGGCGCGGAGGCGCGGGAATCTGGATCTCGTCGAAGTCCAACTTCCTGGTCTTCTCCGCCTCGGCGACCATCTCGTCGTATCGGTCGAGACGAGCCTTGTTCTTCGCCTGCCGAGCCTTCGCACCGGAACGAACCCATGCGAGTTCGTCCTTGAGGCGCTTCTGCAGCTTCTGGTCCTTCTTGCCCGCGACCTCGAGACGTTCGGCTTTCTTCTCGAGGTAGGTCGAGTAGTTGCCCTCGTACGGGTACAGGTGTCCACGGTCGACCTCGGCGATCCACTGTGCGACGTGATCGAGGAAGTACCGGTCGTGGGTGACGGCGAGAATGGCACCCTGGTACGCCGCCAGGTGCTGCTCGAGCCACAGAACGGATTCCGCGTCGAGGTGGTTGGTCGGTTCGTCGAGAAGGAGCAGGTCTGGCTTGCTCAGCAGCAGCTTGCACAGCGCGACACGTCGCTTCTCACCACCGGAGAGGTTGGTGACGGGAGACTCCGGCGGCGGGCAGCGCAGCGCGTCCATCGCCTGCTCGAGCTGGGAGTCGATTTCCCACGCGTCGGCGTGGTCGAGCTTCTCCTGCAGTTCGCCCATCTCTTCCATGAGCTCGTCCGAGTAGTCGGTGGCCATCAGCTCGGCGATCTCGTTGTACCGCTTGAGCTGCACCATCGTGTCGCCGAGGCCGTCTTCGACGTTCTCGCGAACGGTCTTGGCGTCGTCGAGTTCCGGTTCCTGCATCAGGATGCCGACCGAAGCGCCGGGCGCGAGGAACGCCTCGCCGTTGCCGGGCTGATCGATACCGGCCATGATCTTGAGGATGCTTGACTTACCGGCGCCGTTGGGGCCGACGACGCCGATCTTCGCTCCCGGGTAGAAACTCATCGTGACGTCGTCGAGGATGACCTTGTCGCCGTGCGCCTTGCGCACCTTCTTCATGGTGTAGATGAATTCCGCCATGTGCGCCAGCTTATCGGTGGAACGGCCGTCGAACACCATCGACCGTTCTCCGTCGTCGGGAACGGTGCGACGCACCGGACATGCGCTGCGCGACGGCCCCGAGGCGCATGCCCGGACGCATCGGTCAGACTGCCGCGGTGACGGCGTCGTGCGTGTCGGAGAACTCCGTTCCCGGATCGGTCGGATCCTGCTCGTCGTACTCGTCCTCGTCGCCTCGATCCGGCTCGACGGCGTCCTCGGAACCATCCTGCTCGACGAGTTTCGCCGCGGCTCGCCTCCGATCGACCTCGACGACGCAGCGCGAGAGATCGGGCCCGACTGCGCTCGCGGTCATCTCCAGATCCGCGCGTTCGACGCCTTCTCTCGTCGTGTACTCGTTGGTTCGGAGCTGGCCGTAGGCGACCACCGGGTCACCTTTCATCAGCGACGCACCGACGCCCGTGACCAGCCTGCGCCAGCATGTGACCGTCAAGTACAACGTGCCCCCGTCCGTCCACTCCCCTGTGGTGCGGTTCTGCCGCCTGGCATTGCTCGCCATCCGGAAGCTCAGAACCTGCTCCCCGCTCGCGGTCTGTCGCTTGACCGGATGTGTGATGACGGTTCCCACCACCGCGCACTGTGCTTCGTACATCGACTGTCCCCCTCGGAATCGGATTCGCTGGTCTCGGTCGGCGTCGCCGGGCCGATGGGAACACTGTGCGGCACGGGTGACGTCGAACCGTGGGTCCGAGCTGGGCGAACGAACAACCCTGGGGATAGAGCACGCGTTGTGGACGAACGAGGCCGTCTCGGGCTCACCGGTGACGAACGTGTCGGTGTCCGCTGCTACGGAGCGGACGTTTCGACGTACGTTTCTCCGAGCCGTTCGGACGTCACGGTCCCCGCCGTCAGATCCGCCAGGGTCGCGTCGAAGTCCGCGGTATCGGCGACGGCCACGGTCAGCATGGCCGAAGCGCCGTACTCGACAGACACGATTTCCACGTCGCGACGCCTCAGCTCCGATTCGACGCGCCCGGCATCGGTGTGCGGCAGTTCGATGCGCATCAGCGTTCGCCGGTGTCGGTACAGGAACGACGCACCGCCGAGAGCCTCTGCGACCGCTCCCCCGTACGCCCGCGTCAGGCCACCGGTGCCCAGCTTCGTTCCCCCGAAGTACCGCGTCACGACGGCAACGACGTTGGTCAGGTCGTGTCCGCGCAGAACGTCGAGCATCGGAGTGCCCGCGGTTCCGCCCGGTTCACCGTCGTCGCTCGACCTCTCGACTCGGTGCACGTCTCCGTACACGAACGCCGAACAATGATGTCGCGCAGCAGGTTCGGCGCTTCGCCTCGACGCGATCACCGCGCGCGCTTCCGTTTCGGAGGCCGCACGGGCGACGATCGCGATGAACCGCGACTTCTTGATCTCCACTTCGGCACGCACCGCCGACGCCACCGTGCGCACCACGACCACTCCGTTCCTTCTCGCTGTAGAACAGAGAACTCTACGCGGCCTGTTCGTCGTCGAATTCGCGGTCGATCGCGGCATCGGACGTCCGAGCCAGCTCGAAGTAGGGCCCACGCGCGGCGAGAAGTTCTGCGTGCGTTCCGGATTCGAGTACGCGGCCGTGATCGAGCACGGCGATACGGTCGGCCGTGCGCACGGTCGACAGGCGGTGGGCGATCAGAATCGTGGTGCGTCCCGTCATCAGACTTTCCAATGCGTCTTGCAGCGCACGTTCGGTCGAGTTGTCCAGCGCACTGGTGGCCTCGTCGAGAATCAGGATCGGCGGGTTGCGAAGAACCGTGCGCGCGATGGACAGTCGTTGCTTCTCACCTCCGGAGAAGCGGTAACCGCGTTCGCCGACGACCGTGTCGTACCCGTCGTCCAGGCCCTCGATGAACTCGTGGATCTGCGCGATCCTGGCTGCCTGTTCGATCTCGTCGTCGGTCGCATCGGGCTTTGCGAACCGCAGGTTCTCGCGAATCGTGGCGTGGAACAGGTACGTCTCCTGCGATACCACTCCCACCAGCTCGGCGACCGTGGCAGTGCTCATGTCACGCAAGTCGACGCCGTCTACCGTGATGGCACCGGCGTCGGGATCGTGCAGACGTGCGGTCAGATTGCCGAGCGTCGTCTTCCCGGATCCGGTCGCTCCGACCAGCGCCAGGGTGGAGCCGGCCGGGACGTCCAGGTCGATGTCGACGAGCGTCGGCCGCGTCGCACCGGCGTAGGAGAAGTGGACGTGGTCGAACGCCACGTCGCCTCGAATCTCGTTCTTGTCGAGCACTTTCGGAGTCTGTGGCTCGTCGATGTCGATCGGGAGGTCGAGGTACTCGAAGACGCGACCGAACAGCGCGAGCGACGACTGTACGTCGACGCCGGTGCTCAGCAGTTGCATGGTCGGACGGAAGAGTTGAGTCTGCAGCGTCGTGAATGCGACGAGCGTGCCGACGCTCAGCGTGCTGCCGTGCCCGATCGTGAGTCCGGCGAACCAGTAGACGAGCGCCGGCATGACCGCGAAGCTGATCTGCATGCTGGCCATCCGCCATTTGCCTGCCATCATCGCCGAGAGTTCGATATCGGCGACCTTGCCGGATCGGTCTGCGAACTGCTCGGTCAGCACGGCGCCGGAGCCGGTAGTCTTGCCGAGCAGAATCCCGCTGACCGACAGTGATTCCTCGATCTGCACTGTCAACTCGCTCAACAACTTCTGACGTGTTCCCGAGATCTTTCGACGCTCGTTGCCGATGCGTCGGGCGATGCGCACGAAGACGGGCAGGATCATGAGCGAGAACAGCGCGAGGCGCCAATCCAGCAGGAACAGGGCGACGACCGTGGCCACGACCGTCGTCGCGTTCTGCGCTATCGACGTCGCGGTGTTGGTGACGACCGATTGCATGCCGCCGATGTCGTTGGCGATACGCGACTGCACCTCCCCGGTGCGAGTTCTCGCGAAGAACCCGAGGGACTGCTTCTGCAGATGGCCGTAGACCGCCACGCGGAGGTCGTGCATGAGTTTCTGTCCGACGCCGTTGGACATCCAGGTCTGTACGACGCCGAGAACATTGGTGACGACTGCGACCGCGATCATGCCTGCTGCGATCAGCGTGACGAGTGTGACGTCGCGATCGGGAATGGCGTGATCGAGCAGTTCGCGGAGCAGCAGCGGCGACGCCAGGGCGACGACTGCGCTGAAGACGATGATTGCGGAGACGACCGCGATGCGGAACCGATAGGGGCGGAACAGGCCGAGGACTCGTCCGACCGGGGCCGTGTCGGATGAGCCGCGATCAGAGGCGGCGGACGTCGAATGTGTTTGTGGGCTTACCAAGTAGACCTCCATGATGATCGAGCAACATATTGGAGAGGTTACCTCAATAAGAGGTTGCAGGCAACGCTCGCTATGCTGTCGGACATGCACCCGGAGGAGACACCGAATCTCGCGGACTCGTTCATGGCCGTTGCCCGGCGCATCCGCCATACACACATGAACGCGCTGGAGCCGTTCGGTCTGAACCCGTCGCAGAGTCGCGCGCTGCACGTTCTCGCCCGCGAAGAGAAGCCGGTCCGGCTGCGCGCACTCGCCGACCGGTTGCGCATCGTCGCGCGGTCGGCCACCGACATCGTCGACTCGCTGGAACAGGCCGAACTCGTCGTCCGTGCGCCCGACCCAGCGGATCGGCGCGCAGTGCTGGTCGAGCTCACCGACGACGGACGCAGGCGCCTTCAGGCGATCGACGCCGCGCGTCGCGACGTCGCGGCCCTGGTGTTCGACGGGCTCGAACCCGCCGAACGCGTCGAACTCGCGCGGTTGCTTGCGAAAGTCACCGCGTCTGCGTGACTTAAAGTCCTGCTTCGCGGTCCCGACGCGCCAACTCGGCGAACATGGCGTTGTGCGCGGCGAGGTCCGCGTCGTGGTCCCGCTCGGCGGCGCGGTCGACGCGTTTGGCGTTGCGATCGTCGCTCCGCGACCACTGGATGAGCAACGCCAGCATGACGAGGACGAGTGGGATCTCGCCGGTGGCCCAGGCGATTCCTCCCCCGAGTCGCTGGTCGCCGATCAGGTCGCCGTTCCAGTCCAGCCCCAGAGTTCGGTAGTACCAGCCGCCCAGCACGGTGTTCATGCTCATGAGTGCCACACCGAAGAACGCGTGGAACGGCAGCGACCCGAACACCATGGCCAACTTGGTGATGGGCTCGATGCGGCGCGGCGACGGATCGACACCGATCACGACCCAGTAGAAGAGATAGCCACTGAGGATGAAGTGGGCGTTCATCAGCAGATGCGCCGAGTGGTTGTCCAGAATCGCGTCGAAGATTCCGCCGAGGTACAGCGCGTAGAAGCCGCCGACGAACAGCGCTGCCGCGACGATGGGATGCGTCAGGAACCGCGAGACCGGGCTGTGCAGTGCCTGCAGCAGCCATTCGCGCGGACCAGGGATACCGTCCTTGCCTGCTGCCGGCAGCGCGCGCAGCGCGAGCGTCAACGCACCACCGAGGGCGAGCAACACCGGAGCCAACATCGACAGCGCCATGTGTCCGCCCATGTGCACGCTGAACACCGCGGGCGAATACTTACCGACGCCCGACGACGTGCCGATCAGCATCGTCAGACAGCCGAGCAGGAATGCGGCCGTGCGGCCCATCGGCCACGTGTCGCCGCGTCGGCGAAGGCGTCGGACGCCCAGCAGGTAGACGACGGCCAACACGATCGACGCCGTGCCGAAGATCAGATCGAAGCGCCAGTCGAGGGCGAGACGAGCGAACGTCGGGGGCCCGTCCAGGTCGTATCCCAGTGCGGCCTCCGTCAACGACAGATTCGGGTCGATGTTCGCCGGCGGAGGTGTCCGACCAAGTCCGACGGCGAGTCCGATCGTCGCCGCGAAGATCAGGACCTCGCCTCCGGCGAAGCGGACCAGTGCGCCGCGCGACTGCGGGTCCGCGACGAGGGCGGGCAGTGAGCGTCGACGCTGAATCCACCCGAAGAATCCGAGGACGATCAGCGCGACGATCTTGCCGACCACGAGCAGGCCGTACGTGGTGGTGAACAGGTCCGAGACCGAAACTCGGACCAGCGCGTTGATGACACCGCTGCCGCCCATGACGACGAAGCAGACCGTGGCGACCGCAGAGAACCTGCGGGCGGCGACGTCGGTATGTGCACCCGCGCGTCGGGCATGCGCCAGTACCGCGAACAATCCACCCGCCCACAACGTCGCGGCGACGAGATGCAGAATCAAGCTGTTCGTGGCGGCGTCGTGCGACCCACCCGACGACGAGTGACCCGTCACCGCGATGGGCATCACCGTGCCGAGCGCGAACACCAGCAGCAGCGGGGTCCACGACCAGCGCAGTACCGTCCTCGACGCGATCGCGAGCAGGACGGCCAGGATCGCCGTCCATCGCCACGCACTGGCGATCTCGACCTGATCGAGCGCAACCCACAGATTGTCGGGTTGCAGTGCGACGAGGAACGGCTGACCGGAAGTGTCCGACAGCGTCAGTGGCACCAGCACGAGTGCGCATGCCGCCCAGACAATCGCAGCGATCGAGCCCGTACGCACGGCCCGGTAACCGCCGACGTCGAGCACACCGTTCTTCTGTGGGGGCACGAGGAAGGCCGCGAGTAGGAACGACCCGATCGCGATCGACGCGGCGATCTCTCCCGCAGCGCGCACGGCCGGAAGTCCGTAGATCGTGGCAGGACCCGGATCCGGGATGCCGAGCAACACCAACGCGTCGGACGCCGACAACGTGACGACGAGCGCGGCCACCACGGCAGCGATCGCACCTGCCGTCGCGAACACGGACGTCGACGACTGTGCTTTCGGGGTCGACGACGGTTCGGCGGGTGGTACTTCGGGTGCTGCCATGCAGTCCAGAGTAAGACGTCCCTGAAGTGCGTCGATAGCCAGCGCCCGGATCTGCTACGCACTGTCGTAGTTCATGTGTCGTGCGCCACGGCCGAATCGTGGTGGATCCGGCCGTGCCGCGTCGCGAGTGGCTCGCCGGACCCGCCCCACCGACGTGCGACGATCTCCGCCGCGATCGACACCGCCGTTTCCTGCGGGGTACGCGCGCCGAGGTCGAGTCCGATCGGGCTCGACAGTCCGGCCAGCTGCGCGTCCGTCACCCCCTCGTCCCTCAGTCGCGCCACGCGATCGTCGTGGGTACGACGCGAACCCATCGCCCCGACGTAGGCGAACTCTCGGTGCCGCAGAGCACGAGCGAGCAACGGGATGTCGAACTTGGGGTCGTGAGTCAGCACGCACACGACGGTTCGCCGATCCACCGCGCCTGTCGAGATCTGCGCGTCGAGATAGCGATGCGGCCAATCGACCACCACCTCCTCCGCGGAGGGGAAGCGTGCGCGCGTCGCGAACACCGCGCGCGCATCGCAGACCGTGACGCGGTAACCGAGGAACGCGCCCTGTTCGGCGACGGCGGCCGCGAAGTCGATCGCGCCGAACACGAGCATGCGCGGGCGCGGCGCGTAGCTCGCCACGAAGACGTCCATCCCGTCGCCGAGGCGTTCACCGTCGGGCCCGTAACTCAGCACGGCCGAGGCACCCGTCGCGAGCAGTCCCCGAGCGTCGTCCACGACGGCGTTGTTCGTCCTCGCGGACCCGAGCGATCCGTTCGCGTGGGCCTCGCGCACGACGAGGTGCATGCCTACTCGGTCCGGGTCGGGATGCGCGATGATCGTGGCGACAGCGACCGGGTGATCCGCGGCGACGGCGTTCGCGACGGTGTCGAGTTCGGGAAACGTTGCGCGCGAGACCGGTTCGACGAACACGTCGAGCACTCCCCCGCACGTGAGACCGACGGCGAAAGCATCGTCGTCGCTGACCCCGTAACGTTCCAACGAGGGCGAACCGGTGGTCGTGGCCGTCGTCGCCACCTCGTACACCGCACCTTCGACGCAGCCGCCGGACACCGATCCCAGAACGGAACCGTCGGGTGCGACGACCATCGAGGCGCCCGCCGGACGCGGAGCGGATTCGAACGTCCGCACGACGGTGCCGACCCCCGCGGTCCCACCACCGCGCCAGATCGCGATCAAGTCGTCCAGGACGTCCCGCATCGGCCACCCTTCCGGACTACGTCGTCGCACTGTCGAACTCGACACTGATGCCCACCCGGAGCGCAGTCGAAACGGAGAATGCGTGTAGCTGAAGTGCCCCCGGCAGGATTCGAACCTGCGACCAAGGGATTAGAAGGCCCTTGCTCTATCCCCTGAGCTACGGAGGCTGACTCGGGCGTGACCGCCCGAGCACGGTTGATGAGTGTACCCGCTCGGTTCGGAGCGTTTCGCAGGTCCCGCGGACACTGCGCTTGGACGCCGTCATAGCACCGCGGGACGATGTTGTCAGCAGTCACAACGCGCTTCCGGCGTCTCACACCCTGCACTCCTGCCACAGTGGTTCGGGATCGATTCATCGACGCGGCGGGGGGCTGCTCAATGGCGGGGGAAACGTGTCCGAAGGCAACGAAATCTGTTCGCGGGGGCAAGAAGTCGAGAGTGTTCGCGGCGGCCGCTGCCGCGTTCGCACTCGCGTCGTTGCCGGCGACGGCGCAGGCCGACATCACACCGATCACGGTCGTCAACGGCATCGTGTCGACGGTCGGTGGATGCCAGTCCGCCGACCTGCAGGCGATCATCCGGTGTACGCAGTTCGAGTTCCTCACCAGGCAGGCACCGTTGATGCTGGACATCGATCAGGCAGGCACGACCATCGTGGTTCTCGGCGCGGGCCTGTACGACGATGGTTCGATGCGTCCGATGCTGGTCGACCGATTGAACGCCGCGTTGACGTTGGCCCGGCGCTATCCGGCGGCACCCATCGTCACGAGTGGCGGCGTTCCGCGTTCGGGGGTGACCGAGGCGCGCGCGATGCGTAACTGGTTGGTGGACAACGGTATCGCGCCCCACCGAATCACGGAGGAGGACCGATCACGTTCCACCATCGAAAATGCCGCGAACACCGTCACGCTGCTGGCGGGTCGGCGGACGTCGGGAATCGTCGTCGTGTCCAGTCCGAATCACGTCGAACGTGCGCTGGTGAACTTCCGCAACGCGACGGCGGGCAGACTGCCTGTCAGCGGCGTGATCTCCGCGGGCTGACAGGCGTCCACGCTGCCGACGGCCCGGGCCTAGGACGCCTCGGCGACCTCACCGGTCGGCGGCGGGACGTCGAGGTTCTCCGCACGTTCCAGGGCGTCGACGACCAAGGCCGCGTGGAGAGCCATCAGGCCGACAGGGCTGAGCGGGTCGACGCCCGTGAGCGTCTCGATCCGCTTCAGTCGGTAGTCGACCGTATTGGGGTGCACAAACAGAGCTTTCGCGCTCGCACGTCGGTTGGCCTCGGTGGAGATGAACGTCTGCAATGTGTGCACGAGTTCGGGTGACGCGCTGAGCGGATCGATCAGCGCCCGCATCCGCGCCCGTCCGGGTCCGGGTCGCGTCAGCTGAAATTCCAACGCCATGTCGGCAGTGCGGTATACGCCCGACCGATAGTTCAAACCGCGTGCGAGCGAAACCAACTCACGGCAGTGAGTCGCGGTGGACGGAACGTCGTTCGTTCTGGCGGATGCGGTCGCGGCGAGCACACGACGTCCGAGCAGCGACTCCACGCGACCGACCAGGCTCTCTACCGATCCCTGTGCACCACCGGGCCGAAGCACCACACCGCCGCGCCCACCCAACGAGATCAGCGTCCCGTCCGGCTCGAACCGGGCCACGTCGTCTTCGATGCGGTCGAGAACGTTCTGCGCCACGACCTCCCCGCCGGGACCGGTGCGATCGTCGTCGAAAGACAGCGAGACGACGTCGTAGTCGGCCGCGATCGCAACGCCCGCCCGTGCCGCCAGACGCACGCTTTCCCCGTCACCTGCCAGCAGAGACTCGGTCAATCGACGCGTGCGATCACGCTCCCCCGTGCTCGATCCGCAGCTGTCGAGGTAGACACCCGACACCGCAGTTCCCACGGCTTCCAGGACGCTGACCATGAGTACCGCACCGTCGACGACAGACGCGTCGCCGGTGGACGCCTTCTCTCGAAGTACCTGCGCGGCTGCGACATGCATCGTGTGCAGTACGGCTCGCAGTGGAACGCCCTTGCGCGCAAGCGCTCGTGATACGCGTGACAACTCGTCGAGCTGCCCGGGGTCCGGTAACTTTCGCGCGGAGAGCGCGGAGGAGGCGACTGCGCGGCACCTCGACCTGAATTCGTCCTCGGGCCTGACGGGCGTATCGGAGTGTCGCGGCCCCACGTTCACCAACATGTCGGATCACCCTTTCTCGACGTGCGCCTGAGCGTCGGGAATACCGTAACGCAATTTACGGTCCGCAAGTACGCGATTACGCATTCAAACATTCTCGAAGTTTGTTTCGGAAGGCCGTGGACACCCGAAGACCACCCGGCGTGATGCCGGGTGGTCTCGGTCGTTTCGCTCAGCGATTCTCGATGTCTCGGCGGTGCTCGAACTCGCCGTCGATGACGGTACCGAGGGACGCGTCGTCCCGCGCCTTGCGCGCGGCTTCCCGCATCTCGATCCCGTCGGAGATCCAGTCCCCGATCTCCCGCGTCACATCACGCACGGCTCCAGCAATGATGACGGCGATCTTGCCGACGTGTCCGGCCGCCGATTCCGTCAATTCCTGAACGGTGTCCTTGTTGCGTTCGAACTTGCCAACCACCGATTCGTCCCCTCGCATAGGTCTGTCGACTGTGGCGATGTCGGCCATGATCAGG
Source organism: Rhodococcus sp. Eu-32 (assembly GCF_003336925.1). Taxonomy (NCBI): domain Bacteria; kingdom Bacillati; phylum Actinomycetota; class Actinomycetes; order Mycobacteriales; family Nocardiaceae; genus Rhodococcus; species Rhodococcus sp. Eu-32. The sequence continues at coordinate 27,144 of NZ_QGNK01000014.1, forward strand.
CCGCAACCTTCGTGCGCTCGACGATAACACCGACATGCTGTGTCGAACCGGTCAGCGAATCGGGAAGAGCGAGTTTGAAGATCTTGCCCCACACCGTTCCGATCTGCTTGAAGAAGCCGCCGGTGTTGTACGGCAGACCGTACTTGGTGCACAGAGCTTTCACTTCGGGAGCGATCTCGGGGTACCGATGAGCAGGAAGATCCGGGAACAGGTGATGCTCGATCTGATGGGACAGATTTCCCGACATGATGTGGAACAGCGGACTTCCCTCGATGTTCGCCGAACCCAACATCTGACGGACGTACCACTCCCCTCGCGACTCGTTCTCCGTTTCTTCCTCGGTGAACGTCTGGACGCCAGTCGGGAAGTGCCCGCAGAAGATGATCGAGTAGGTCCACAGATTGCGAATGAGATTCGCACCGACGTTGCCGACGAGCGTGGTGACGAAGAACGGCCCGGACAGGGCGGGGAAGACGACATAGTCCTTCAGCACTTGGCGACCGGCCTTGCGCCACATGCCTTTCAGCAACGGCTTGATGTCGTGCCATTTGCGCTTGCCCTGAATCACGTTCTCTGCCTCGAGATCGTGCAACATGACGCCCCACTCGAAGAACACCATGAGCAGAAAGGCATAGACCGGATTGCCGAGGTAGTACGGGTTCCACTTCTGCCCCTCGTCCATGCGCAGAATTCCGTACCCGATGTCGCGATCCTTGCCGACGATGTTGGTGAAGGTGTGGTGCATGTAATTGTGCGAATGCTTCCACTGATCGGCCGGGCACACCGTATCCCATTCGAACACACGGGAATTGAAGCCTGGTTCACGCATCCAGTCGTACTGGCCGTGCATGACGTTGTGCCCGATCTCCATGTTGTCGAGGATCTTCGAGATGCCGAGCGCACCGACGCCTGCCAGCCATACCGGCGGAAGAAACGGCATGTACATCATGGCGCGGCCGGCGATCTCGAAGCCACGTTGCGTCTTGACGATGTTGTAGATGTACTCGCGGTCCTCGTCGCCGAGCTTGGCGACGGTACGGGCGCGCAGCTCGTCGAGTTCGCGCCCGAGTTCCTGGACCTGCTCGTACGACAGCACTGTCGGCGCGAGATCCCGCGGTGTGTCCGCGCGAGAACCGCCGAACAGCGGGAAAGACAGTGTGGGAAAAGGTATTCCGAACATAAGATCGTTCTCCGTTCCGGATTGTCCTGGTTCAGATGTCGAGCGCGACGTCGCCGACGGGCACCGACACGCAGAGTTGGATCTCCTTGTCCGGCTCGACGTCGACTTCACCCGTCTTGACGTTTTTCGTGCACCCGGACTTCTTCACGGACGTGCACGTGAAGCAGATGCCCATGCGGCAGCCGTACTCGAACCTCAATCCGGCGTCTTCTGCCTGTTCGAGCAACGTTCGACCCGAATTCTCGGTTACGACACCGCTTTCCGCGAAGGTGAGCGTACCGTCCACATCTTCTTCGACGGCCACGACAGGCGCCGCGAATTCCTCCGTGTGCAACCGATCCGACAGACCGAGGTCGTCGTACGTCTCGGCGACCGACCGCATCAAGGCCGGCGGCCCGCACAGGAAAGTCTCTGCGTCCTCGAACCACGGCGCGACCTCGTCGAGATGTGCACGTGAGAAATAGCCGTGCAGGTCGCCACCGGAATCCTGGTCCGTGTAGGCATACACGATCCGCACGTCCGGAAACGCATCGGCGATCTCGTCGAGTTCACGTCGATAGGCGACGTCCCGTTCGGTGTACGCGTAGTGCACGAAAGTGAGATCGCTGGTGCACCCCTCGTCCAGCAGCGACCTCAGCATCGACAACACGGGCGTGATGCCGCTTCCGCCGCTGATCAGCAGTGTCCGGGCCGGACGAGGCGTCGGAACGCGGAAGGTGCCGTCCGCCTGCGAGAGGCTGACGACGAGTCCGGGCGCTGCCGCGCGATGAAGATAACCCGAGACCAGACCGTCGGGATGCGCCTTGACGGTGATCTCGATGAGGCCGTCGGACCGATATTGCGAGCAGGCGGGCGAATAGCACCGCGTGTGGCGGACTCCGTCGATGACGACACCGACCTGGACGAACTGACCGGCTTCGAACCCTTTCCACTGCCACGTCGGACGCAGAGTCAACGTGACGGTGTCTTCGGTGGATCGATGTACTGCGACGACCTCGGCGCGCAGATCACGCACCGTCGTCATCGGGTCCACGAGCTCGAGGTAGCGATCGAGTTCGTGTGGCGACGCCATGGCCTCGAACAGCGACAACGCCGAGAACCTTCCGAAAAGACTTGACCGTCGCGACTTCTGTCCGAGCATCATCTCGCCTCCCGATCAGGGTCGAAACCGAGAAAGTTTCAGTGTACGTATGTGCACTGGAAGTAAGTGTGCCAGACGATCACGGGCACCTGTCAACGATGCTGTGATGGCAAGTACACCCCCGCTTGTACGTGACACACGTCACCCCGTCGACAAAAGTCTTCGCCGAGCCGGCGGCAACCGATCAGTGGACAGCCATAAACTGACAGTCGTGACGGAACCGGGAACGCGAGCCGAACGGAAGGAACGCACGCGCCAAGCGCTCATCGAGGGCACGTTGGAGCTGCTGCGTGACCGGTCGTTCGCCAGCGTCAGCCTCCGCGAAGTCAGCAGGTCCGCGGGCATCGTCCCGACGGCGTTCTACCGACACTTCGCGTCGATGGAAGATCTCGGGGTCGCACTGGTGGAGGACTCGATGCGCATGCTCCGGCAGATGCTTCGGGACGCCAGAAAGGATCCGAGCGTCAAGAATGCGTCGGAATCGCTGCGCATCCTGGTCCGACAGGTGCGCAACCACGAAGAACAGTTTCGCTTCCTGGCGCGCGAGCGCTACGGCGGAGTCACCGAGGTGCGTCGAGCGTTCGCCACCGAGCTGCGCATGTTCGTCAGCGAACTGACCATCGATCTGGCGCGCATGCCCGGCCTTCGGGCGTGGAACGTGGACGACCTGGAGATGGCCGCCGACCTGATCGTGTCGACGATGCTCACCGCCGCCGAAGGCCTGCTGGAGATCGACAGGCCTGGCAGCCGCAAGGAGCAGGACCTCGTGCGCAGAACGGAACAACAGGTGCGCCTCGTCGTGCTCGGCATGGGAGCCTGGAAGCCCGACCACAGTCGAGAGGATCGTTCATGACGTCGACCGCCACGACGGTGACCCTCGGCGAGCTCGAGTTCGACGTGCTCGTCGCAGGTCCAGCCGACGGCCTTCCGACCGTGCTGCTGCACGGCTTTCCGCAGACGTCCGCGTGTTGGGATGCGGTCGTTCCGCATCTCACGGCAGGCAGGCTGCGGACCATCGCACCCGACCAACGGGGTTACTCCCCCGGCGCGCGTCCCGCCGGGGTCGACGCGTACGCGTCGGACAAGCTGGTCGGTGACGTTCTCGGTCTGCTCGACGCCTTCGATCTCGACTCGGCACACATCGTCGGACACGACTGGGGTGCTGCGGTTGCATGGCAACTGGCAGCACACCATTCCGACCGCGTGCGTTCGCTGACAGCAGTTTCCGTTCCGCACACGGCTGCGTTCGGGTGGGCGCTACGTCACGACGAAGATCAGCAGGAGCGATCCGAATACATCGGCTTGCTGCGCCAGGAAGGCAAAGCCGAGAGGGTGCTGCTCGAGAACGACGGGGCCCGCCTGCGGGCGATGTTCTCCGACCGAAGTCTCGACGACCGTTACGTCGAGCACCTGAGTCAACCGGGCGCGCTGACCGCCGCACTGAACTGGTATCGCGCGATGACCAACGCGTTCGGCTCACTCGAACCGGTCCGCGTGCCGACGACGTACGTCTGGAGCAATCAGGACTCGGCGATCGGACGCGCGGCAGCCGAGCGGTGCGGCGAATTCGTCGACGCGCCCTACTCGTTCGTCGAACTCGACGGGGTGTCCCACTGGGTTCCGGAGGAAGCGCCCGCGCGGCTCGCCGACGAGATCCTCACCCGCGTCCGCGCCGTCTAGACCCTGTCGGGCGCCCGGACCGCCATCAGGGCGGCCAGTCCGACGACGAGTACGAGGATCAGACCACCGATCCCGGCTCGGTCGGCGTCGAACAACCACACGAAGAGCCCGAACATCGTCGGCGCGAGGAACGACACCGCGCGGCCCGTCGTCGCGTAGAGCCCGAAGAATTGACCTTCCCGTCCTGGAGGCGCCAGACGAGCGAGAAAGGTACGCGACGACGACTGCGCCGGGCCGACGAACAAACACAGAATCAGTCCGAAGATCCAGAACAGAACGGGTCCGGACACGAACAGCAGCACGATCCCCGCGACGATCATCGACGCAAGTGAGAACGCGATGACGGCCTTGGGCCCGGCTCGGTCGTCGAACCGCCCTGCCGTCACCGCACCCAGACCGGCGACGACGTTCGCAGCCACACCGAACAGCAGCACATCAGCGGTTCCGATGCCGTACACGCTGACGGCGAGTACGGCTCCGAAGGTGAAGACGCCTGCCAGTCCGTCGCGGAACAGTGCACTCGCGACGAGGAAGTAGACGCTGCGGCGGTCGGCGGCCCACAGTTCGCGTAAGTCGCGGAACAATACCTTGTAGGACTCGACCAACCCGGCCTTCGCGGCGCCGGGGTCGGCACTCGTGGACGGCATCTCGGGTACGGCGAAGAACACCGGAATTGCCGACACCGCGAACCACACGGCCGCGAGCAACGCGACGAGACGGATGTTGAGGCCACCGTCGGTGGTCAACCCGAGCAGACCTCGGGTGTCGCCGTCACCGGTGATGAACCCGAAGTAACATACGAGCAACAGCACGATGCCGCCGAAATACCCCATCGACCAACCGAATCCGGAGACGCGCCCGATGTTCTGGGGCGTCGAGACCTGCCGAAGCATCGAATTGTAGGGAATGCTGGCGAGCTCGAACAGGATCGATCCGGCAGCGAGGAGAACCAGACCGAGCCACAGGTAGTGGTAGTCGTCGCGAACGAAGAACAGGCCAGCCATGCTCGCGACGGTCAGGCCGGTCAGGATCGCCAGTGACTGCTTGCGCTTTCCTCGCGCGTCGAATCGTTGGCCGGAAATCGGTGCGAGAACGGCGATCACGACGCCCGACAGTCCGATTGCCCAGCTGAACCACGACGTCGCCGAGATCGAACCGGGTAGGTCGTCGCCCACGGCATCGGTCAGGTAGACCGAGAACACGAACGTCAGGATCACCGCGTTGAACGCCGCCGATCCCCAATCCCATATCCCCCAGGCGAATACCTGCTTGCGGGTGGTCGCGACGCCGACTACGGCATCCGCCTGTGCACTCATGTGTCGAAGCCTAAGCCAGGCAGGCGCCTCCGGCGCACGTGCGCGGCAATACATAGCCCTCTATGTATTTCTGCGAACATGCAACTAGTTGCATACTCACCTCGTTGCATACATACTGATGCCCGTGGCTCTCGAACATGCGATTCTGGTGTCCCTTTCCGAGCAGTCCGGCTCGGGATACGAGCTTGCCCGCCGCTTCGACAAGTCGATCGGCTTCTTCTGGAGCGCCACCCACCAGCAGATCTACCGCGTGTTGACGCGGATGGACGCGGCTGGCTGGGTCGCCGGCACCGTTGTTTCCCGAGACGGCCGACCCGACAAGAAGGTCTACTCCGTCGCCGACGCGGGCCGGGCCGAGCTGGATCGCTGGATCGCCGAGCCCACCGACCCGAGCCGCCTACGGGACGAACTGGCCGTGAAGATCAGGGGTACCGCACTCGGCGACGTCGAGGCAGTGAGAGCCGAGGTCAGACGCCACCGCCAGGTGCATTCCGAGCGCCTGGAGATGTATCGACTGATCGAAAAGCGGGACTTTCCGTCACCGGAAAGCGTGGAGGGAGCCGCATTGCATCAATACCTGGTGCTGCGGGGCGGAATTCGAGTCGAGGAGGGGTTCACGCAATGGTGCGACGAGATTCTGGAGAGACTGTGACCGGGGCGAGCAGGTATCCGATTCTGTTGTCCCCGTTCAATGTCGGCAGGACGACATTGAAGAACCGTGTGATCATGGGGTCCATCCACACCGGCTTGGAGGACCGTGCGCGCGACATCGACCGCCTCGCCGAGTACTTCGCCGAGCGGGCACGCGGGGGCGTCGCGCTCATCGTCACCGGCGGTTATGCGCCCAACCGAACGGGTTGGCTGCTCCCGTTCGGCGCGAAGTTGACGAACAGACTGGAAGCACGCCGACACCGCCGCGTCACCGAGGCCGTGCACCGTGAAGGCGGCAAGATCGCTCTGCAGATTCTGCATGCGGGTCGATACTCCTACCAGCCGTTCAGTGTGTCGGCGTCGTCGATCAAGGCTCCTATCAATCCTTTTCGCCCTCGAAGGTTGACGTCTCGAGGGGTGCGATGGCAGATCAGGAATTTCGTTCGATGCGCGCGGCTCGCCCAATCCGCGGGATACGACGGCGTCGAAATCATGGGCGGCGAGGGCTATTTCATCAACCAGTTCCTGTCCGAGCGCACCAACCGCCGACGCGACGAATGGGGTGGCAGCCCAGAGAAGCGCCGACGCATCGCCGTCGAGATCGCACGAGGAATCCGCAGCGCCGTCGGAGACGACTTTCTGGTGATGTTCCGATTGTCGATGGCCGACCTTGTCGAAGGCGGACAAAGTTGGAACGAGATCGTCTCTCTCGCACAGGATCTCGAACGTGTGGGCGTCGACGTCATCAACACCGACATCGGCTGGCACGAGTCGCGTGTCCCGACCATCGTGACCTCGGTACCTCGTGGCGCATTCGCCGACATCACCGGCAAACTCGACAAGCACGTCGACATCCCGGTGGCGGCGTCGAACCGCATCAACATGCCCGACATCGCCGAGAACATCCTCGCTCGCGGTGACGCTCAACTGATTTCGATGGCTCGCCCCATGCTCGCCGACCCGTTCTGGGTGCGCAAGGCCGAAGCGGACGACGCCGACGCCATCAACACCTGCATCGCGTGCAATCAGGCGTGCCTGGATCATGCATTCGTCCACAAGAACGTGTCCTGCCTGGTCAACCCCCGGGCCGGCCGTGAGGTCGAGTTGAAGCTGCTCCCCGCGAAGCGCACCAAGAAGGTGGCGGTCGTCGGCGGAGGCCCTGCAGGTCTGTCCGCTGCGCTCGAGTGCGCGCGCCGCGGGCATTCCGTCAGCCTGTTCGAGGCACGTCCCGGTCTCGGTGGTCAATTCGGTATCGCACAACGCATCCCGGGCAAGGAAGAGTTCTCCGAGACGATCCGCTACTTCACCACTGCGCTGCGCGATGCCGACGTCACCCTCCATCTCGGTCGGCGCGTCACGGCAGCGGAGCTCGTGGACGGCGAGTTCGACGAGGTTGTCGTCGCAACCGGTGTCGTCCCCCGCATCCCGTCGATTCCAGGCATCGATCACCCATCGGTGCTGTCGTACGCCGACGTCGTCGAGCACGGAAAACCGGTGGGTGATCGCGTCGCGGTCATCGGTGCGGGCGGCATCGGCGTCGACATCTCCGAATTCCTCACCACCGACGTCTCCCCCACGCTCGATCTGAAGGAATGGAAACAAGAATGGGGCGTCACCGAACCCGAGGCCGCGCCCGGCGCGTTGACGACGCCCGTGCCTGCGGCGTCGCCCCGTGAGGTCTTTCTCCTGCAGAGGAAGAAGGGCCGCATCGGGGCAGGTCTCGCGAAGACCACCGGCTGGGTCCACCGCGCTGCGCTGAAGGCCAAGGGCGTGCACGAGATCTCCGGCGTCAACTACGAGCGCATCGACGACGACGGACTGCACATCTCCTTCGGCGAGAAGCACGAGAAGCCGCGCGTGCTCGACGTCGACACGATCGTCGTCTGCGCGGGCCAGGAATCGGTACGCGATATCGCCGACGACCTCGACGCAGCAGGCGTGACGACGCATGTCATCGGCGGCGCCGACCTGGCCGCGGAGCTGGACGCCAAACGCGCGATCGAGCAGGGCACACGCCTCGCCGCACGGTTGTGACCGCATCCATTACCCTGGCTGACCGTGAGCCTGCCGAGTCCTGCACCCGAAGCCCGCGCCGTCGTCACCGGCGCCTCCTCCGGAATCGGAGAGGCGTTGGCGACCGAACTGGCCGCCCGAGGCCATTCCCTGATCATCGCTGCCCGACGCGGCGACCTCCTCGAGAAACTGGCCGCCACGTTGCGCGCGGACCACGGCGTAACCGTCGACGTGCGCGTCGTGGACCTGTCGGACCGTGATGCGCGCAAGCCGTTCACCGACGAGCTTGCCGAGCGCGAGATCAGCATCCTGTGCAACAACGCGGGCATCGCGACGTTCGGGCCGGTCGCGAACCTGGACCCGTCGTACGAGCGAGCGCAGGTGGAACTCAACGCGGTCACCGTCCACGATCTGACCCTCGCGGTTCTGCCCGGGATGGTTGCCCGACGCAGCGGCGGAATTTTGATCGTCGGCTCGGCGGCCGGCAACATGGCAATCCCGAACAACGCGACATACGCGGCGACGAAGGCGTTCGCCAACACGTTCTCGGAATCACTGCGCGACGAGCTGAAAGGCAGCGGCGTGAACGTCACGCTGCTCGCACCTGGTCCGGTCCGCACCGAGACTCCCGACCCCGCCGACGCGTCGATCGTCGACAAGTTGGTCCCCGGCTTCCTGTGGATCGACAGCGCCTACACCGCGAAGCTGTCGCTGGATTCGTTGGCCAAGAACAAGATGCGCGTCGTACCCGGCTTGATCAGCAAGGGCATGTCCGTGGCCGGTCAGTACAGCCCGCGCGCCATCTCGGCGCCGATCATCGGCAGTTTCTACAAGAAACTCGGCAGCTGACGCCCACTCGTGAGTGCGAATGTAGAGCGGGCTCTACATTCGCACTCACGAGTGCGTCAGCGCTTACGCCTACGCCCCGTCCCGAAGATGCTGCGCGAGATCTCCCGCCCCGCAGCCGAAGCCGCCGATCGCAGGAAGCTCTTGACCGCCGGGTTGCTCATGATCCGTTCGGCCGCGGACGGCCCCTCGGGCGCCGGGGGTGGCAGGTCGGGAAGGTCGGCGGGCAACGACGGGATGTCGAATGTCTCGTCGGGTGCAGGCACGTCGACGACACGGGCTGCGAGCTTTTCGTAGGCCGACTCACGATCGATCGTGGTGCGGTACTTACCGTTCAAGGCGCTCGCCGACGCGGCCTCGGTGATCGCGTCGTTCCCGATGGTGTCCATCAGCGAGCGCGGCGGCCGAATCCTGGTCCACGCCACGGGCGTCGGCGCTCCCTTCTCGGACAGGACCGTCACGATCGCTTCGCCGGTGCCCAGTGACGTCAGCGCTTCCTCGAGGTCGTAGGTATCGGTCTTCGGGTAGGTGCGCACCGTCTTGGTGAGCGCCTTCTGATCGTCGGGTGTGAACGCGCGCAGAGCATGCTGGACTCGCGCACCGAGCTGCGAGAGAACCTCGTTGGGGACGTCGGTGGGCAGCTGCGTGCAGAAGACGACGCCGACGCCCTTCGACCGGATCAGCTTGACGGTCTGCTCCACCTGTTCGAGGAACGCCTTCGACGCGTCGGCGAACAGAAGGTGCGCCTCGTCGAAGATGAAGACCACCTTGGGCTTGTCGATGTCGCCCACTTCGGGGAGCGTCTGGAACAGGTCGGCCAGCACCCACATCAGGAATGTCGAGAACATGACCGGGCGTGCTGCCTGCGAACCGAGTTCGAACAACGTGACGACGCCTCTGCCGTCGGCACCGACACGCAGAAGGTCCTCGGTGTCGAGCTCGGGTTCGCCGAAGAACGTGTCGCCACCGTCCGCCTCGAGATTGACGAGCGCGCGAAGGATGACGCCCGCCGTGGCCGCCGACACCCCCCCCGATACCCTTCAGGTCGGCTTTGCCCTCGTCGGACGTCAGGTGGGCGATGACGGCTCGAAGGTCCTTCAGGTCCAGCAGCGCCAGTCCTTGCTTGTCCGCCCAGTGGAAGATCAGGCCGAGGGTGGACTCTTGAGTCTTGTTGAGCTGCAACACTTTGCTAAGCAGAATCGGGCCGAACGCGGTGATGGTCGCGCGGACGGGAATGCCGATTCCGTCGGTCCCCAGCGACAGGAATTCGGTCGGGTACGCGGTCGGCTGCCATTCCGCTTCACCGCACTCGACGGCACGAGCCCGGATCTTCTCGTTGTCCGCGCCCATCGCCGACAGGCCCGACAGGTCTCCCTTGATGTCGGCCATGACGACGGGCACGCCCGCCGCGGACAGCTGCTCGGCGATGCCCTGCAGCGTCTTCGTCTTACCGGTTCCCGTCGCACCCGCGACGAGTCCGTGCCGGTTCAACGTCGCCAACGGGATGCGAATGCGCGCCGACGGGTCGACGACGCCGTCGACCATCACCGTTCCGAGTTCGAGTGCGGCGCCCGATGTCGCGTACCCGGCTGCGATCGTTGCGGCGACGTCGTTCTGCACAGCCGGATCGGTTGTGCTCCGAGCCTGCTTCTCCTCGGCTTCTGCCGCTGCTGCAGCCGCTTCCGCCGCCTCCGCAGCAGCAGCCGCCTCCTGTGCGATCCGGGCGGCCTCGACCGCCGCGGCCTTCGCTGCCTTCGCCCGTTCCGCCGGCGTCGACGTTTCGGTGCTGCTCGGCTGATTCGGATCGACCGACATGTCTCCACTCCCTCTGAAACGAACGCGCCCCGCTGATTACACACTGTCGATCATCACCGCACACCATAGGGACCGGCCGTGCGCACTAGTGTGTCTGTCGTGCAGGACAAACTTGTGTGGATCGATTGCGAAATGACCGGTTTGGATTTGTCGAAGGACAAACTCATCGAGATTGCGGCGCTCGTCACCGACAGCGAGCTCGAAATTCTCGGCGAGGGCGTCGACATCGTCATTCACGCCGACGACGAAGCGCTGGCGGGCATGCCCGACGTCGTGAAGAAGATGCATGCCAAATCCGGTCTCACCGAGGAGGTACGTGCCTCGACGGTCACCATCGAGGAGGCGCAGAAACAGGTCCTCGACTACATCCGCGAACACGTGCCCGTGGCGTCGACGGTTCCGCTCGCCGGCAACTCCATCGCGACGGACCGCGGATTCATCGCGCGTGATATGGCCGACCTGGACACCTACCTGCACTACCGCATGATCGACGTCAGCTCCATCAAGGAACTGTCGCGTCGCTGGTACCCGCGGATCTACTTCGGTCAGCCGACGAAGGGGCTCGCGCACCGCGCCCTCGCCGACATCAAGGAGTCGATCAAGGAGCTGAAGTACTACCGCCAGACGGTCTTCGTACCTCAGCCCGGCCCCTCCACCAGCGACATTGCAGCAATCGTCGAGGGTCTCGACACGCAGTCGTAGGGGCGATTAGGAACCTGGGAACCGAACCGCTAATATTGTCGTCGCTGCTGAAACAGAGCCTGAACGGGCGAAGAAGACGTAGCTATGGTGGGTGTAGTTCAGCTGGTAGAGCACCAGGTTGTGATCCTGGGTGTCGCGGGTTCGAGTCCCGTCACTCACCCCATCGAGAGCAAGAAAGCCGGTCTCCGCACGGAGGCCGGCTTTTTTGTGTCGCAAGCAGGCACCGATCACCACCCGCCACGCATTCGCACACACAGTCGAAAATCGTGAATTACCTTGTTGTAATTCAACTTTCGAGTTTCGCATGTGATTGATGTGACGTACGGTTACTGATGGCACTTTTGGGGAAGAAAAGTACCGATGTTGAAGCTGTGATCACGCGGCTCTGATTTGTCGTGCCCCCAAACGCGTCGCCAGCAGTTCGAAGCCCGCCGTACGCGTGCGGGCAGAGACGAGGAGGTACGTCACGTGGGTCGACGAATGCACACGGTGATCGCAGGTTCGGTGTTGTCGGCAGCGCTGTGCCTCGGCGGGGCGGGTCTGATCAACCCTGCCGTGGCCACAGCGCAGCCGACCATCGATCTGCCCGAGATCCCGATCCCGCAGCCCGACGCACAACAGCGCGCGGCAATTCTCACTGCGGTCCTGGATGCGACGGGCGTGCTCATCAACGAGGTTGCCGCCGTCATTCTCGACTCGGACTTCGGACCGACACCCGACACGACGGACGAGTCGGAGGATTCGACGCCGGAGGTGGAAGCCGCTCCCCCGTCCGTCGGCCTGGGTGGATCGATTCTGCCGCTCCCGGCGCGTAGCTACGACATCAGCTCCGGATACGGCGGACGAAACAATCCGACCGGCAACGGCGCTCAGTTCCACCAGGGCGTCGACTTCGCAGCACCGTCGGGAACCGCGATCTATGCCGTGACGGGAGGAACCGTCGAACAGGCGGGTGACGCGGGTGACGGGTACGGGAACCTCGTGCGGATCAAGAGCGGCAACACGGTCACCTATTACGGACACCAATCGGACATCGATGTCTCCGTCGGAGACACCGTGCAACCAGGCGACCGCATCGGGTCGGTCGGAAGCACCGGCAATTCCACCGGCCCGCATCTGCACTTCGAGGTGAGGAACAACGGGTCAAGCATCGAACCCGTCGCCTACCTGAAAACCCTCGGCATCGATCCCGCGCGGTACCAGAAGGACGACGGCGACTAGACCGCAGTCGCGTTGCCTGCCTTCCACTGATCCCACGGGATGTTCCAGTCGCCGAGACCGTCGACCCCGGACAGGGTGCCACCCACGGTGTTCTTGACGACGACGATGTCCCCGCGCTTGGTGTTGTCGTAGACCCACTTGGCGTTGGTCGGGCTGAGATTCAGGCAGCCGTGGCTGGCGTTCGAGTAGCCCTGCTGCCCGACCGACCACGGCGCAGAGTGGAAGAAGATGCCGCTGTAGGACATCCGCACCGCCCAGTCGACGGGTGTGCGGTAGCCGGCAGCCGAGTTGACCGGCACACCGTACGTCGACGAATCCATGACCAGGTGATCGAATCGATCGCCGATGATGTAGACCCCGTTGTCGGTCGGCGTGCTGTCCTTGCCCATCGACGTCGGCATCGTGATGACGTCCTGGCCGCCCACATTGAACGTGACCTGCTTGGTGTTGTCGTCGGCCGTGGCGACGACGGCGTCACCGATGGTGAACGACGCGGTGGCGTTCTCCTGCCCGTAGATTCCGTCACCGAGGTCGCGGCCGTAGACGTTGACCGCAACGTCGACGCGGGTGCCCGACGCCCAGTAGTTCTGCGGCCTCCAGCGAACCTCGCGGTCGTTGACCCAGTAGAACGCGCCCTCGACGGGTGGCGTCGTGGTCACTTGGATGGCGTTCTGCGCGGCGATCTTGTCGGTGATGGTCTCGTCGAACTGCACCGCGACGGGCTGGCCGATTCCGACGACCTCCCCGTCGGACGGCAGCAGGTACGGCTTGGTGAAGTTCCCCGGCTGACTCGTGGTGAAGCTGGTGACGGTGCTCGACGCTCCGCCGAGGCCGTACGCGTCGGCCTGGACACGATATTCGCGGTTGTAGCCGAGCGGTTCGGTGTTGGTCCACGACAGCCCGTCCGGCGCGATCGCCCCTGACACGACCTTGCCGTCGGGGTTGAGCATCGTCACGGATCCGAGCTTGCCGTCGGTCACCGACACGGTCACCGGGTCGGCGGGCGAGAATCCGACGGCACCGTCGGCAACGGTGGAGCTCACTTTCGGCTTCATGAGCTCGGCAATGGGGTTCGAATCGATCGGAGCTACCGCCTCGGTCGTCTCCGTCGTCGTTCCACAAGCGGACAGGACAGCTACCGCAGCGAGTGCCGCGACAGCGCCGAGTACCGTTCCGCGCCAGACCTTCATGAACCGCCCCACTTCCACACCAACCGATTACGCACGTACCGAATCGGACATTCCGGGAGGATATTGCCAGCTCGCAGCCTGCGTCTCCAACTGAAATGCCGTGAGTTCGAGTAACGTTCCAATACCAATCGGCATGTTCGGGGTTCGTGTTACGTCATCAACACCCGCAATCGGCGTGATGACGCGTCACACGTCAGCGAAAGCTCATGTTGTCGTCGACGAGCGAACCGAATCGCAGAACCGGCAGGTCGCGGAAGTAGTTCATCCGCAGGCGCCAGGGAGCCTCGGATCCCTGCTTCGGAAACGTGTCGACGGATCGAAGCACGTACCCGGCGGCGAAGTCGAGGAAAGGCTCCTCCCCGACCGACTGATCGCGCTTCAGCCGCACCTCTCGGTACCCGGACTCGTCCATGTGTCCGAGCAGCCTGGACACGTAATCGCAGACGAGGTCTGCCTTGAGTGTCCAGGACGCGTTGGTGTAGCCCACGACGAACGCGAAGTTGGGCACGTCGGTGAGCATCATGCCCTTGTAGGCCATCGTCTCGGTCAGATCGACGGTCTTGCCGTCGACCTCGAGGTCGACGTGACCGAATGCGACGAGGTTGAGGCCCGTTGCCGTCACGACGATGTCGGCGTCGAGGTGCTTCCCCGACCGGAGCCGGATGCCGTCCCCGGTGAACCTGTCGATGTGATCGGTGACGAGTTCGACTTCCCCCTTGCGAATGCACCGGAACAGGTCGTTGTCCGGCACGAGGCACAGCCGCTGATCCCACGGGTTGTACTTCGGCGTGAAGTGAGTGTCCAGGTCGTACCCCTCCGGCAGCCACTTCTCCTGCAACTTCCGGATCTGCTTCTTCATGAAGTTCGGGTACCGCTGGCACAGCACGTACATACCGATGGCGGTGACGGCGTTCTTCAGACGCGTGATGCCGTACGCAGCTTTCGACGGCAGGTACTTGCGCAGCGCGAGTGCGACCGGGTCCTTCGACGGCAACGACATGATGTAACTCGGCGATCGCTGCAGAAGAGTCACGTGTTCGGCGTCGCGCGCGAGGTTGGGCGCCAGGGTGATCGCCGTCGCCCCGCTTCCGATCACCACGACCTTCTTGCCCGAGTAGTCGAGGTCCTCGGGCCACAACTGCGGATGCACGACGGTTCCGCGGAAGTCGTCGACACCCTCGAACTCCGGCGTGAATCCCTTGGCGTAGTCGTAATATCCGCTGCAGCACATCAGGAACGACGCTTCGAACGTGACGGTCGCGCCGGTGTCCGATCTTTCCGCGACGACCGTCCACGTCGAGGTGGCGGTGGACCACGAGGCTTTCACGACGCGGTGATGGAATCTGATGTGCTTGTCGATGCCGCCGTCGCGCGCGGTGTCCTCGATGTATTCGCGGATGTCCTTGCCGTCGGCGATCGACTTGTCGCCGGTCCACGGACGGAAGTTGTATCCGAGCGTGTACATGTCCGAGTCGGACCGAATACCCGGGTACCGGAACAGGTCCCAGGTCCCGCCGATCGCGCCGCGGCTCTCGAGGATCGCGTAGCTCTTGCCGGGGAGCTTGCTCTGGAGATGATGCGCCGCACCGATTCCGGACAGACCTGCGCCGACGATCAGGACGTCGACGGTCTCGGCCGCATCGGACGATTCGGACTCGCGGGACTCGGAAGGGGAAATGGTTGTCATGGAAAGGCTTTCGTGTCGGCGGGGCAGGCTAGTGAGCTACGTTGCGCTTGCTCGTCGAGCGACCGAGCGCTTCGACTTCGGCGTCCATCTTCGGGAGCAGGCGTGGCACGTGCTTCAGGATGGCGCGATCACCGACGGCCGACTGCAGCACTCCGCGAAGGAAGCCTGCAGCACCTACCCACCGAGGCACGTAGACCTTGCGCTTGCGGCCCTCCAGGCCGTCGACGAACGCGTCGACGCACTGGTCGACGGTCATCGTGCGCCCGAACGGACCGGGCATGACGCCGAGCATCTCCCGGAACGCACCGAGGTCCGCTTTCGCGTCCTGAACGAGCGGGGTGTCGATCCACGCCATGTGTGCGGATCCGACGCCGACGCCCTGATAGGTGACTTCGAGCCGGAGCGCGTTGGCGAACTGCTCGACACCCGCCTTGCTGGCGTTGTACGCGGCGAGACCGGGGCACGCAGCGTACGCGGCGAGCGAGGACACGATCAGGATGTAGCCCTTGCGCTCGATCAGCGACGGCACGGTCGCACGAGCAGTGTTGAACACGCCGAGGAGATTGACGTCGAGCACTCGCTGGAACGTCGCCGGATCGACCTTCAGCACCGATCCGTAGCTCGCGATTCCGGCGTTCGCCAGAACGAGGTCGAGGCCACCGAACTTCTCGATGCCCGCCGTCGCGGCCGCCTGCATCGCTGCGAGATCTCGCACGTCGGCGACGATGCCCAGCGCGACGTCGCTTCCGAGCTCTGCTTCCAGATCGCGGAGCGGCTCTGCGTCGACATCGGTGAGCACCAGCTTGCTTCCGCGCGCAGCGAGGGCGCGTGCGGTCTCGGCGCCGATTCCGCGCGCGGCGCCGGTGATGAACACGACCTTGTTCGCGAGTACGGACACGAGAAGTCCACCTCCATGTTCCGGTCCCCCGTTTTGGGAACTGCTACGTGTCACTTTCCATCTGATACTGATCGGTGTCAAGATCGGAGGGTGAGCACTTCCGACACTCGAGCACTCCCTGGACGCCCCTACCGCGGCTCGTCGTCCGACCAACGTCGAGAAGACCGCCGAGAGAAGCTGCTCGACGCTGCCGTGGAACTCTTCGGAACCAGCGGATACCGATCCGCGTCGATCGACCGCATCTGCGCAGCCGCAGGCCTGACGAAGCGCTACTTCTACGAGTCGTTCGACAGCAGCGAGGATCTGCTGAAGGCCGTCTACCGTCGCGCGACCGCCACGATGCTCGGCAGCATCGCAGTGCCGTCGGACGGCCGCAGCGCGTCCGCCGAACAGGTGCTGCAGGCCGCCCTGGCGAACTTCTTCCGCAGCGTCGCCGACGACCCGAGATCGGCGCGTATCGTTCTGCTCGAAGTCCTTGGCGTGTCGTCCGAGGTCGACGCGCTCTACAGACAGACGACGGCGCTGTTCGTCGACGCAGTCCTCGCGCTCGCCGCGTCCGTGGGTACAGCGCACGGGCTCGCGGGGCCGAACCGTCGAACTCTCGCAGTCGGACTCGTCGGGGCCGTGCTGATGATGACGCAGCAGTGGGTCCTCGCTCCCGACACCGAGTCTCTCGACGACGTCATCGCGGGTGCTCACACCATCCTCGGTGCAGTGGCGTTCGGACGGCTCGACTAGCTCCAAGTCGTTTCCAAGTGGGCGGGTGCAGTCTTCCCTTATGAGCGCACCGACCCTCCCCCAGTTCGCCGCCCCGCAGACCGCAACCCGGCTACGATCCGCGCGAGTGCAGTTCTGCGACCGCGACGACGCCGAGATGTTCCTCGAATGGCTGCACGCGCGCGCCGCATCGTACGCACGCGCCGACGCGACTGCGGAGGTCACGTTCCCCGTGTTCGTCTGCACTGCGGCCGACGCCTACAGCGTGTCCTCGGCTCTGACGTGCGCCGTGTTCGGCGATTCCGATGTCGTCGATCTTGTCGACACGGTCGCCGTTCGGGTCGAGCAGGCCACGCTCCCCGCGGTTTTCGGACCGTACGCGACCGAGCGAGGATGGGAGGTCATGTACGCACTGTCACTGCGATGACGGCACCGCGGCGAACACGAGTTCGCGAACCTCGCCGCGGGTCAGCTGACGCCCGACCTCGATGTTTCGCCGGAGCGTGTCGTCGTCGACGGCCGACCGGATCTCCTGGTCGTAACGTCCGATGTCGATCGGATCCATCGCCGACGGAACGTAGCCGATCATCTCGACCTGACGATCCACGACGCCCAACAACCGTGTCGCCGAATCGATGTCACCCCGCCGGAACAGTGCGTACGCAAGCGTTGCAAGCCCCACCATCCACGACGACGTGTCCGATACGGAGTCGCACGCGTCGATCATCCGTTGGAGTTTGAGTTCGGCAGGTCCTCCCCAACGGCCCTGCGCAAGATCGACTTTGGCATGGATCCACAAGGCGGATGCTTCGCACCACTGATACCCGCAGTCGGCGGCCACGGCCGTCGAGTACTCGAGCAGCTCCTCGGCGCGGATCATGTCCCCACTGCGGAGAAAAGCCGTCCCAGCGGACATCAACGCTTCGGCTTTCGTGTACGGCGCGTCGAGAGCGTCGGCCACGACGAGCGCCTCGTCGGCATGCACGACTGCTTGTTCGGTCAACCCGGCACCTGCCTCGAAGAATGCCAGCGACACGAGCACGTCCGACCGCGCCACCTTGTCGGAATGAGTTTCCGGCTCCAATTCCCCCAGCCTGCCGAAGGATTCGAGCAAACCCGAGATGTCGCCCGCGAGGTACCGCGTGATGGTCAGTCCCGCCACCGCCCGGACCAGGACACCGATGCCGATGTCCTTGGCCTTCATCGCCGACTCCAGGTAGCGAAGCCCTTCCGCGACGTGACCGCGGCGGTACCAGAACCAGTACAGGCTTCCGACGATGCGGAGATAGGTCTCCGACGTGTTGTCCAGATGTTCGAGAGCCGAACGCACGTTGGGCATGTCGTGATCGAGGCGCGTCATCCATCGTGGGCACTCGGGTCCCCGCAGACCGAAATAGGCTTCTTCCGCCATCGCGACGACCCACTCGGAGTGCCGTTGGCGCAATTCGGCCGACCGGTCCGGATCACGATGCAGCGCAGCGAAACTCCGCAACGTCTCCAACATGCGGTACCGCCGGGGATCACCGCCCGAGGACTTGATCAGCGACTTGTCGATGAGTGCGCCGAGGTCGGCGATGATGCCGCGATGGCCGGTTACCGTACGCGCCGCGTCGAGATCGAAACCACCGTCGAAGATCGCCAGATCTTCGAACAACGCCTTTTCCGACGGCGCCAGACTCGCGTACGACCACTCGACCGCAGCGAGCATGGTCGAGTGCCGGAGATTGGTTCTCGGTCCACCGCGCAGTACCTCGAACCGGTCGTCGAGATTGTCGACGAGTTGACGCACCGACAGCGTACGACACTGTGCCGCAGCAAGTTCGATGGCCAGCGGCATTCCGTCCAATGCCCCGCACAGCTTGTCGAGTAGCTCCATGTCCTCGGTACTCGGATCCCAGCCGCCGGATTGCTGCGACGCACGATCGACGAACAGGCGAACGGCCGCGCCGCCGGCCCCGGAGGACAGCGACGGCGTGTCCTACACGTACTCGCCGTGCACGCCGAGCGCCTCGCGGCTCGTCGCGAGTACCGAGACTTCCGAACACGACGCGAGCACTGCTGCGACGAACTCAGCGACGGGCCCGAGGACCTGTTCGCAGTTGTCGAGCACGAGGAGGGTACGACGATCGCGCAAGATCGCCTCGAGCGACGACATACCGCCGGACACGCTCACCCCGAGCGCGGTGGCTATGGCGTCGACGAGCAATCCGCCCTCCCGGACGTCGGCGAGTTCCACGAACCAGGGGCCGTCGGAATCTCGACGCCGACGCGCCACCTCGAGTGCCAGCCGCGTCTTCCCCATCCCGCCGGGTCCGGTCAACGTGACGAGCCTGTTCGTGGCTCCTGCAGACTCGACGGCGAGCAGATCGTCGTGCCGGCCCACCAACGGTGTGGAAGGGATCGGAACAAGGCTGTGCCGAGCCGGCGGACGTGCGTCCGGTATCTCGGCGACGGTGACGTCGAGTGCCGAATCCTGCCGCAGGATGGCGTCGTGCAGCGCGATCGAACTCGGTCTCGGATCCGCGCCGAGTTGATCGGCCAGACTCTCGCGGGTTGCGCGCAGGGCCGCCAATGCGTCACCCTGCCTACCCGCTCGGTACAGCGCGAGCGCCAACAACTCCGAGGCACGTTCGCGAAGCGGATGGTTCCGGATGTGCGCCTCGAGCGCTGCGGCGGCCGACGCGTTCTCCCCCAGGGCTATCGCCGCATCCATGCGATCTTCGAACACCCCGAGACGACGCTCCTCGAGGTGCCGGATCTCCGCCTGGGCGAACGGCCGGTCTGCGCAATCCGCGTGCGCGGGACCACGCCAGAGGTCGAGTGCCTCGCCGAGAATGCGGTGGGCGTCGGCGAACCGCTGTTCGTTCAGTGCTTCTTTCCCGGCGTGCGCGCCCGCCAGAAACCGCGTCGAGTCGAGACCGTCGTCGGGAAGGACGAGGGCGTACCCGGGCCCGCGCCGGACCAGCACCGTCGGCTTGGCGGTGCCACGGTTCGGTTCGAACGCCTTGCGCAGCGTGGAGATGTAGCCCTGCAACGTCAGCGATGCCGTCCTCGGTGGCGAGTCGCCCCAGAGGTCGTCGATCAGGGTGTCGTCGGCGACCATGTGGCCACCTGCGATCGCCAACCGGGCAACGATCGCGCGAGGCACGGGCCCACCGAGTGCAATCGGCTCGCCGTTCAGGAATGCCTCGATCGGCCCCAGAACGCGCAGCTCGACGCGAGCGTTCGTGGTGGCCTGATCTGTCGACACCGATGGATCATAAAGTGCCACCGGTCTTTCGTCTCACCGTTGGCACGACCCGGGCCCGGACCCCGCCGTGCGGGGACCGGGCCCAGGACGTCCGCCACCTACTCGGTTGTGACCGATCGCCGCGTGGCGAGCAGTACCCCGAGGATCGTGTAACCCAGGACCAGTTGGACGGAGCTGACGACCAGTCCGGCGTCACGCACGATCATCACGAGCGGAATCGTGGCGACGAACCAGGATTGAGCCCACAGCGTCCACCACCGGACGACTCCGGTCCATCGCCCCGCGATCGCAACTCGTATGCCGATACCGACCATGCCCACCATCGACAGGGGCCAGCACAGGTCGAACGCCATCCACACCGCTGTGTCGTGAAGCAGCCAGAACGCGTCCAACGTCGACGAGACCAGTGCGCCTGCCATGAACACGAACTGTCCGACGTAGAAGCCGCGGGCGACGCGGCCGTCGCCCATCGCGTGCGTGCGTACCTGCAAGAGCAACAGCCGGACGACGCCGATCTGAAAGGCGATCGCAGTGGCACCTCCGACGAGCGATTGCCACCCGAATCCCTGGTGGTCGCCGATCGCGGGCATTCCGACGGCCCAGGCCGTCGTGCCGATTGCCAACAGAATTCCGGTGTTGCGCACGGACTGCGGTGTCACGCCACTTCTCGTGCGGTGTGAGTTCTCGAGAACGGCCATCGTCTCAGCTCCTCGTGTGAGTGGAAGGTTCTTCTGGCTCACACGATCGGCGGTTCTACTGGGAAGTCACTGGGGATCTGCTTGGACCGCCTGCTTCTCGTAGAGCTTCTGCTCGTAGGACGCGCCGTAATACTGCTCGAGCTCGGCCAACGACTCGGGCGAGTCCGGCATGACCGCCCTCGTGATCTCGGAGACGGTCGGCAGGATCGAGGGATTCCACGTCTCGGGCTCCCACAACTTCGATCGCATGAACGCCTTGGCACAGTGGAAGAAGACTTGTTCGACGTCGACGACGAGGCACAGGATCGGCCGGTGTCCCTTCACCACCATCTCGTCGAAGAAGGGCGCATTCTTGATCAATCGTGCACGGCCGTTGATGCGCAATGTGTCACCGCGACCCGGGATGAAGAAGTTGATCCCGACGAACGGATTGGCCAGCACGTTCCGGTAGCCGTCCATACGTTTGTTGCCCGGGCGTTCGGCGATCGCGATGGTCGTGGAGTCGATGACGTGGGCAAGCAGACCCGCAGGGTCACCCTTCGGCGAGACGTCGCAACGGCCGTCGGCGTCGGCAGTGCCGATGAGGCAGAACGGAGACTCCGCCAACCAGCGGACATCGATCGGGTGCAACGACGATCGATCCTTGTTGGCAGCTCGGTAGCTCGGGGTACCGAACATGTCGGTCAGCTCGTCCGCGTCTCGAATCTCGTCCCAGGTCACGCCGCGAGCGTAACGAACCCCGCACGTGCGCGTGCACTCGCGTGGATCCACCGACATCGCTCCGACATCGTGTCCCCCGAACGGAGCGAGGGCGGCCCTCAGTCACTCAGAGTGACCGAAAAGCCACACTCGGTCCGAAACCCACCTCCGGGACGACGATTCGAATCGCCGGCGGGAAACGAAGCCCCCGATCGGTTCTAAGCGGGGTGCCCCGCAGTGAAACTCGCGACCCGGTCGTAGGCCAGCTTCGGAGTGAAATCCCGCCGCAGCAACCCGAAGTTCTGCTCCGGGTCCGAGGCGTTGGTACCGGCATCGCGCGAGGCGTACACGAATGCGGGCCCCATCCAGGAGTTACCGAGCACCGCGTCCATGACGATCCCGATCGTGTCCGACTGCACCTGCTCGGTGACGGCATTCGACGCGGTACCGGTCGGCGCGCCGAACTCGGTCAGCCAGATCTGCTTGGCACTGTCCCCGCCCGCGACCATGATGTCGCGCATCGGCCACATCGCCTGTGCCGTACTCCAACTCGCAGTGCTCGGGTCGTTGGGCAGATAGGGATACGTGTACGGGTGGATGTTGAACGCGTCGAAGTACCGATTTCCGCCGACGTCGTACATCGCCTGCAGGAATGCTTTCGGGTTGATGTTGACGCCGTTGCTCTCCGCGGGTGCGAGTCCGCCCGACAGCACAGTGGCTTCCGGTTGCGCCGCTTTGATCGCCGTGTAGGCGGCGCGAAGCAGGATCGAGTACTGGGTGGGATCGGGCGCCGGCTTGAAGAAGCCGACGATGTTCGGCTCGTTCCACACCTCCCACAGATTCATGTAGTCGCGGTAGCGCTGAACGACAGTCGACGCGAACGCCGCGAACGCGTCCGGATTGGCCGGACGAGAATGCGAGTCGTTCGAAGCACCCGCCACACGCGCCCACTGCGGCGTATAGGCGATGATCCCCAGGGGACACAGGCCGTGCCCGACAATTGCCGAAAGAATCCGGTCGGTATTCGTCCAGTTGAACCGGCCTCGAACCGATTCTATTGCGGACCAGTCGATGTCGACGCGGACTCCGAATACACCCGCATTGCTCATCAGAGTGAGTTCACGGTCGAGGTCGGCGTCGGAGGCAGCTCCGATCGAGGCACCTGGGGAGACACCGATACGAGGTGCGCTCGACATACCGGAACACTTCCCGCCTGACATCGGTGCAGCCTGAGCCGCCGGGGGCGACACGAATGTCGAAAGAAGCAACAGGACAAGGGTGGCGAGCGTGAACAGCTTCGGCGTCACGCTCAGCTGTACACGCTGAATCACCGCAGAAGGTTAACGCACTATCACAGAAAAAAAGAATCTTCTCGATTTACAGAACGAATGGAAGCGAGATATTCACCGGTCTGCACTACCATCGGGAAAATGACTATCGGAGTTCCAGGGTTCGATGATCGACTCGAGGAGATTCTCGGACAGCAGGCCGAAAAGGCAGGCGAATCGGTGGACGCGTACGTGCGACGTGCGGTCGTCACGCGTTTGGTACAAGAACTCACCGACGAAGACCAGTCCGAACTCGGACAACTCCTGCGGCATCTGAAAGAGGTGCAGATCGAGGCCCCGGCGCCGACCGGGGCACCGGCCAGCGATCGTCCACTCGACGATCCGGAGCGACTCGCCGCCGTCGAACGCACCGGCCTCCTGGACTCTCCACGGGAAGACAGCTACGACCGACTCGTCGCGATGGTCGTCGACGCACTGCAGGTGCCCTCTGCGGCAGTGTCGCTCATCGACAATCGCCGCCAGTTCTACAAGAGCGCAGTGGGCCTGCCCATAGAACTCGACCAAGCACGCGAACTCCCGGTGGACCAATCGATCTGCCAGTACACAATCGATGGCGGTGACATTCTGACCGTCGAGGATGCACGTCTGCACGACGTGTTGAAGGATCATCCTGCCGTCCTGAACAAGCTTGCCGTGTCGTACATGGGCATCCCCCTGAAAGACGACCAGGGCCACGCGGTGGGGACTCTGTGCGTGTGGGACGACCAGCCACGGGAATGGACGGTCGGCCACCAACAGATTCTTCAGGACCTCGCGTGGATCGTTCGTGAGCGAATCTTCGGCTGAACGTTCGCAATCAAAACTACCGCCCTGTAAAACCGCATGGAAACCGGAAGTCTGCCGCTTTTTCGTGACGAGATCGATAGAGCAATGGCGTTTCCGAATTGCCCGGCTCGGATATTGTTCGAAGGTGCTCTCTACTCGAAATCGGTCCCAAACGGGAGTTTGACTCGTGTCCAATACACTCGAAAGACGGCCGGTTAGACCCGGACTCACGCACTCCGACAATCCGGCGCCACAGAAAGGCCTGGCCGATCGCCTTCGGGTGGATCCGCTGCACACCGTCGTCACCGTCGCCGTCGATGTACTGACCGCGACCCTTGCCGTCGTCGCCGGTCTGCTCTGGAGGAGCGGAAGCCTTACCGAGCTCGGCTGGCTGCCATGGCTTTTCATCCCGATCGTCGTGGCGATCCTCGGCGCGCAATCCCTGTATCGCAGAAGCCTGCGTCGGAACTTCCTCGACGAGATCGGTCCGGTCGAGACGTCCGTCGCGTTCGCGGTGCTCGCCGTGCTCACGATCATGCTGATTGCAGGCACCGACTATCGACCCAGCACGCTGATGCTGCGCGTCTGGCTGTCCGCTGCAATCCTGCTCGCCGTCGGCAGGCTCGCCCGCGTCGTGATCCAGCGGCGCCTCAGAAGCAAGTACCACTCCGCCGCACCGACACTGGTGGTCGGTTCGGGTCCGATCGGCCATCAGCTCGTGGCCCGCATGCGGCAGTTCCCCGAGTACGGTCTCCGGCCGGTCGGCGTCGTCGACGTCGACCAGGTGAAGCCTCTCGACCCCTCGGCGGCCGACTACATCGAGGTCCCCTACCTCGGTACACCGAGCGAGTTCGAGGCCATCGCGCGCCGCACGGGTGCCGAAGAGGTCATCATCTCGTTCTCGACGGTCCGCGACGAGGAACTCGTCGCGGTCGCCCGTAGCGCACACAAGCTGGGTATGCGGGTGTGGGTGGTACCCCGCCTGTTCGACACCGTCGGCAACAAGACCAGAGTCGAGCACATCGGTGGTCTTCCGTTGATGGTCATGCCGCACGTCGACCCGAAGGGCTGGCAGTTCCTCGTCAAGGGAGCGATGGACCGCACCCTGACCGGGCTCGGCCTGCTGCTCATATCTCCTCTCTTTCTTCTGCTGATGCTGCTCGTCCGGTTGAGTTCACCCGGCCCGATCTTCTTCGCCCAGGAACGCATCGGTCGTGACGGAGTTCCGTTCGACTGCTTGAAGTTCCGTTCGATGCGTCCACCGCGGCCGGAGGATGCCGAGTTCGTTCGCACCGAGGGCTCGGCGCCCGGCGGTGTCGAAGGCGTCGATCGCCGCACCAAGATCGGGAAGATCATGCGTCAGACGTCTCTCGACGAGCTCCCCCAGCTGCTCAACGTCCTCAAGGGCGACATGAGTCTGGTGGGACCGCGGCCCGAGCGGCCCGTGTACGTGGACCTGTTCGAGATGCAGATCCGACGCTACGGAGAGCGTCACCGCGTCAAGGCCGGCGTGACCGGGTGGGCGCAGGTCCACGGTCTGCGCGGCCAGACGTCCATCGCCGATCGCGCCGAGTGGGACAACTACTACATCGAGAACTGGTCGGTGTGGCTCGACATCAAGATCCTGTTCCTCACCGTGCTCGCGGTGTTGAAGCGGGCTGAGGACTGATTCCATGAGTCGCGAAGACTCATCGGGCGTCTCGTGATCACCGTCGTCGCTGCGACGGTCGGTGCCGTGATCGTCTTGATCGTCGGCTGGTTCGTCGCTCGATCGATCTGGTACCGGCCGCAGCGTGGCGTTCTCCTTCTTGCACTTGGGGTCCCGTTCAACGGGCTATTGGTGCTGCTTCCGGTCCCCGGGTTCGTCTCGGGGTGGAAAGAAGGCCTCGTCCTGTTCACGTTGATCTGCGCGTGGCTTCGTCGCGACAAGCGGCAGAGAGACAGCGGGCCGAGACAAGGCGGCGCCCCTCTTCTCATGCCGTGGTGGCCTGCGGTGGCCCTGTACATCGCGATGGGCGTCGTCTCCGCCCTAGCGGTGTTCGGTTTCGTGGGCATCTTCGCGATCAAGGTGACCTTCTTCTACATCCTGTTGATCGGCATCATGTGGCTCGCGCCGTTCGACGCCAAGGATCGCGACGACATCGTCAGCATCCTGATGGGGGTAGGCGCCTTCACGTCGGCCGTCGGCATCGCCCAGTTGATCGCGGGTCCGGCAGCGCTCGTCTCCCTCGGCTACGAGTACGGGACGCAGGTGCGCACGTCGGGTGGCCTGCTGCGCACGTTCAGCACGTTCAACCTGCCGTTCCCGTTCGGGTTGTACGTGATGCTCGCATTGTTGGTCGGCGGTGCCGTCGCCCTGGCCGATCCACGTCGGCGCCGAAACCTGTTGTTCCTGTGCGCGTCTCCGGTCATGGTCGTGGCGATGGCCAGTTCGATCGTGCGCGGCGCGATCCTCGGACTGATCGTCGGACTGATCTACCTGATCGCTATCCGGTTCCGATTCCTCGCTGCTCCCCTCGCCGTGGCGGCGGCCGCCGTGGCGGTGATCGTTCCGTTCGTACCGAAGATCACCGAGGTCTTCTTCTCGTCGAGAAGTCTCGGGCAGCGCAGTGATGGTTGGAACAACATCATCGCCAGCATCCAAGTTCATCCACTCGGAACCGCACTCGGTTCCAGCGGATCGGCAGCCGACCGAATATCCACTGCATCGGGCGCCTCGTTCCAGACCGAGGACGGGCTCTCCACCAACTATCAACCCGACAACTACTACGTGAAGGCCCTTCTCGAACTCGGACCGATCGGACTGTGGGTCGTGGTGGCACTCCTCGTCACTGCACTGCTGTGGTGCACCCGCTTGTCACGGTCCATGCCGGGCCGCGACGGCGCCCTCGCACTCGGCGTCGGTGCATCCATCGTCGCCGCGATGTTCGCTTCGTTGGTGTCCACGTATTTCGAGATCTTCCCGATCGACGTCTATTTCTGGTTACTGTTAGGAGTGGTGGGATGCGCAGCCGCGCAACACGATACGTCTACGGTGCGCTCGCGCTTCGGCCCGGCGGAAGCGGAGTTCAGACCTACATCCGCGAGTTACTGAACGAGCTCCCCGAGCAGCTTCCGGGAGCCGACCTGAACGCCGTCGTGCAGGAAGATGCCGTCGGCGAATTGCCCGCGGCCGTCACGCCGTCGACGCGCAGGGTTGCCGACGGCGCAGTCCGTGCCGTGCTCGGCGCACTCCCCGTCGGATCCGCCGATGTCGTCCACGGCTTGGATGTGGATCTGCCGCTCGTGACCCGAGCGTTCAAAGTTGCCACCGTGCACGACCTCTCGGTGATCGACATGCC
This sequence comes from Rhodococcus sp. Eu-32, assembly GCF_003336925.1. Taxonomy (NCBI): domain Bacteria; kingdom Bacillati; phylum Actinomycetota; class Actinomycetes; order Mycobacteriales; family Nocardiaceae; genus Rhodococcus; species Rhodococcus sp. Eu-32. The sequence continues at coordinate 54,303 of NZ_QGNK01000014.1, forward strand.
GTCTGCATCGAGCCGGTTCCGAGCTCTGGGAGAGCAACGCCTCGTCCGGCACACGCTCCGACGCGCAGATCTCCTTCTCGCCGTCTCTCAGTTCACCGCCGACCGAATCAAGTCGGTGAGCGGACGCGACGCAGTGGTGACGGAGCTGGCACCCGCCGCATGGGCGCGGCCCCCGAAAGAAGAGGAGGTCGAGGCGGTCCGCGCGAAATACTCGCTGCCGGACAAGTTCGTCATGCAGGTCGGTACCGTCGAACCTCGCAAGAACGTCCAACTCGTCGCGGACGCGGCCGAGAAAGTCGGCATCCCTTGTCTTCTCGCGGGAGCCGGATCGACGGGTCCCGACAAGCCGACGTCGGCCGTCGGCCTCGGTTACGTCGACCTCGAAGACCTTCCTGCGCTCTACGCGGCCGCAACGGTGACCGCGTACGCGTCGCGTTACGAGGGCTACGGCCTGCCACCCGTCGAAGCAATGGCATGTGGCGGTGCCGTCGTCGCCAGCGCGGTCGGTGCACTCCCCGACGTCGTCGGCGACGGCGCGACCCTGCTGAAGTCCGAACGCGTCTCCGACTGGGCGGACGCCATTCGCCCACTCGTCTTCGACGACGCCGCACGAGACGCGTTGACCACGGCGGCTGTGGCGGCGGCCTCTCGAATGAGCTGGCGACAAACGGCCGAGAAGACCGCGCAGGCGTACCGAGGCGCCGGAGTGTGAACGGATGACCGAAACGACTGTCCCGGACGGGATGGAGACACCACCCGACTACCGGGCTATCGCGGCGGATCCGAAAGCCGCAGCCCGGGCGACCGCAGCCGTTCTGATGAGCCGCGTCGTCGTCGCGGCTCTCGGCTGGATCGGCAGCGTGGTCATCGCCCGTACCCTCAGTCCCGACGAGTGGGGTCAGTTCAGTTTCGTCTTCGCACTTCTCGGCCTGATGTCGGTCGTGACCGATCTGGGAGTCGGCCGAGTCGTGTTGGCCCGACTCATCGACGACGACGCCGAGGAGATCGCACGGACCGCATCGTCTTTCCTGGCACTGCGTTTCGTGCTGGGACTGGTCGGCTATGTGCTGGCGATCGGCTACACCGTGGTGTTGGGGTATCCGTCCGAGGTCGTGCTCGCTACCGCTGTCGGTGGACTCGTGGTCGTCTTCGCGACACCGAGTCATGCACTCTCCGTACTCTTCCAGGCTCGGCACCGACTGCTCCTCGTGGCGGTCGCCGAAAGCGTCGGTCAGGTACTGCAACTCGCACTGACCGTTCTCGCCGCAGTGTTCGCGCCGACACTGCTGTGGTTCGTACTTCCCGCCGTCGCCAACGAGATATTCAAACTCGTGACCAAGGGCTTCGGAATCCGCCGCCGATCGGTCGGATTGCGGCCGTCGCGGCACATCGAGATACGCCGTTGGAGTGCGTATCTCAGGGAAGCAATTCCGCTGGCCATCGGTTTCGCGCTGACCATCGCGATGCTGAAAATCGACATGTTGATGCTTAGTCTGCTCGATGATTTCGACGCGGTCGGCCTCTACTCGATCGGCTACAAGTTCTCCGACATGATCGACACGTTCACGCTCGCGGCGGTCGCCCCGGTGAGCACGTTGCTGATCGCGTCCTGGCCGGACGATCTGACGACGTTCCGCGAGCGATCACGTTCGGCGGCAACGTTGTTCATCGTCTTCGGCGCCATGGCCGTCGCCGCGTTCTGGCCCTCGGCCGAACCGCTCATCCGATTGCTCTACGGTGAGCGATTCGTCGACGGTGCGCAGGCGGCGCGACTGCTCGTGTTGGGCGCGGCCCTCATGTCTCTCGTGATGCTCGGGATCTTCGTACTCGCGTCGGCGGGCATGCAACGCCACTACCCCCTGGTCGCGCTACTCGGACTGGCGATCAACGTCGGGCTCAATCTGGTTCTGATTCCACGTATGTCGTTCGACGGCGCCGCGATCTCCACGGTCGTCACGATCGGGGTGACGCTGGTGCTGCTGTGGATCGTCATCGAACGCAGTATGCCGGTGTCGGGGGTACTACCGGTCCGATCGGTCGCGGCGGTGATCGTCGTGTGCGCGGCGGTATCCGCGGTCGGGTACTTTGCGGTTCAGGCGTTTTCGGCGATCTGGCTTCCCATCTCGATCGTCGCCGCCGCGCTGGTCGGAATCGTCGTCTTCGCCCTGGTCGCCATCGGTGCCATCGATTCGCCGCTTCCGTCCGCGAACAAGGGCCGCCATGCGCGTCGTTGAGTCGCCACAGAGAAGGAGGTTCACATGACCGCGTCACCGACCGAATCGGACACGCCGTCGGCTATGGAGCCGAAAGCAAGATTCGTGCACGTTCCCACCGGTCACGCTGCACCGCTTGATCTTTCACATCGCGTTATGATCGAGATTGACGACACTACCGGGCGGGTAACACTCGGCCACGTTGACAGATGCGACCTTAGGAGCCCCTCTTGGTGCCCGTAGACGATGCCGTGCATCGCGGTGACGTTCCTCCGCCCATCGATCTGGCGGGGCACATGCGAGAACTCGGGCGCGCTCTCCTGCCTGCGTTCGTCATCGCAGTTCTCGTTGGGGCCGGTGTGTTCTACGTCCGCAGTGAGCTGACGGAGAAGCAGTACTCAGCCTCGATCGTCACGGAAATCAAGCCCGCGCAGACACTCATCCCGGGCGACGCGTTCATCGAACAGATGCGTGCACCGTTCGAACAGCTGGCCACGGACACGGACGTGCTGAATCGTGTTCTGTCCGAGGTGGACACGGACATGGACGCCGGGCAACTCAGCGCAAGTCTCGAACTCGTCCCCGGCACGTCTCCCGCGCTGTTGACGTACACGGTCACGACGGACTCGCCCGAGACAGCCCTCGCCCTCGCGCAGTCCATGGTCACCAACGTGGCGCAGGCAGCCAACGCCAACTACGCGCGCGACACCCAAGGCCAGGTCGAGCAGGCCCAGGCATCGATCGCGGCGGCGGAGGCTCGGGTCAACTCTCTCGCCGCCGAGGACCCGAACCGCAGCGCCGCCGAGACACAGCTGTCGCAACTGCAACAACAGCTCTCGCAGCTGCAGGGTGGCGGCGGAGACCAGTTGGTCGTGCTGTCGAGCCCGGAGCAGAACACCGCACCTGTGTCTCCCAAACCGATGTCCGAGGCTCTGGTGGCAGCGTTGGCCACGTTGGTGGTGGCGGCGGAGCTGATCGTTCTGCTGCGTGGCCGGTTCGGCTCGTCACCCAACCGTTCGTGGGCCAGGCGGGTCGCGAAGAAGAACGGTGCTGCGTTCGACGCGACGTCGTCCGGCGATCTGCCTCCGATTCTGGCGTCGCGCATCGACAGTCTTCACCGCGGAAGTTCCGTGTCCGGGAGCAATGCGCGGCATGCAGCGAGCAAGCGGGATGCAGTGGTCGTGGTCCTCGTCGGAGACGAAGCCGTGTATCGACCGACCCGCGGATACGCCGCCGATGCGGCGGCCGGCCGTCCCGTGGTCGTGACGATGGGACTCACCGACGAGTGGTGGCGCGCAGTCGATGTCGCGGACATCGATACCGTCGCGGTTCTGGTCTCCAAGGCCGGCAAGGACAAGAAGGCCGCAGCGCGTGCGCTGAAGCAGATTCACGAATTCGGAATTTCGTCGTTCCTGGTTCTGCAACCGAAGAACAAGAACAAGGACCATCAGGCCGACCAGGCGACACCGCAACAGAACACGGAGGTGGACACCCGTGCCAACTGACAAGATCGCCCTCGTACACGAGCGATTCACCGAAATCGCCGGGTCGGAACACGTCATGGAGCAGCTGGCGCTCCACTGGCCGAACGCGGACGTCTTCGCCCCCATCGCCCGTGCCGAAGGCATTCCTCCCGGCCTGTCCTCACCGCCGCACACCACCTTTCTCAACAACATCTACAACGCCATCGGCCAGCGTTCCTACGCCCCGGTGCTGCCGTTGATGCCGGTCGCCTTCCGGCGGTTGAAGCTCGACGACTATTCCGCCGTCGTCGTCAGCCATCACGCGTTCGCCACACAGACCGTGTTCGCGACGGAGGCCCCGGTCGTCGCCTACGTTCACAGCCCAGCGCGGTGGGCGTGGGATCCGGAACTGCGTGCCGGTGAAGGCGGCGGCAAACTCGGTGCGGGAATCCTGACCGCGCTGTCTGCTGTGGCGCGCAAGTGCGAGACGTCGGCGGCCCCCAAGCTGACCACTGTCGTCGCCAACTCGACGGCGGTGGCCGAGCGCATCTCGAATTGGTGGGGCAGGGACGACGCCGTCGTCGTGCACCCGCCCGTCGACATCGAGGGGTTCACACCCGACACGTCGGTCGAGCGCGAGGACTTCTTCCTGCTCGCCGGGCGTCTGGTTCCGTACAAGCGACCCGACATCGCGGTGCGCGCAGCTGCCGAAGCGAACGTTCCGCTGGTCGTCGCCGGTGATGGTAGAGCGATGGAGCAGTGTCGGGAGCTCGCGGGTCCGAAGACCACGTTCCTCGGCCGGGTGTCTCACGAGAAGCTTCTGGAACTGCACCGCAAGACGCGCGCTCTTCTGATGCCCGGTATCGAGGATTTCGGCATCGTTCCCGTGGAGTCGATGGCCACCGGCACCCCGGTCATCGCTCTCGGCGAGGGTGGGGCCGTCGACACGGTGTTGCCCGGCAAGACCGGCCTTCATGTCGCATTCGGTTCGGACGACGAGATCGTGGCCGGCTTCGCGGAAGCGATGAGGTCGTTCTCCCCGAGCGAGTTCGACCGTAACGAGATTCGCACATGGGCAGAAGGCTTCTCGCGCGCCAACTTCCGCGACCGGATGCAGGAGGTCGTCGATGCCGCGATCTGACGCTCCCGGTGCAGCCCGCCCTCGCTACCGATCGACCGCGATGGACCGAGTCTTCGCGGACGCACGCATCATCGCACTGACGGGTCCGACCAAGGGACTGGACGCGGCCACGGCACGTGCGGTGATGAACGCAGCCGAGCAATCCTCCGCGACACCCCGGTTGGCGCTCGAACCGCAGCACGACAGTCGCGACTGGGAGTATCGCACCGGCGAGAACAACAGCGCCGTACTGACACTCCCCGACCTCGACACAACGGATCTCGGGCGCCTGCTCACCGCGATCAGGAACCGTCCGGGGCCGAAAAAGGCCCTGGAAGTGATCATCTGCGGTGACTATCTCGCCGTCGATCTGTCGCACGGCATCGGTGACGGGCAGATGGGCCTGATGCTCATGGCGGCGTTCTCGGGCGACGTCGACGACGCACGTGCCCGCGGCCTGGCCACCGGACTGCCCGATGGCTCGACGTGGACCGCGTTGCGTAAGCACTATTCCGCGAAACCTGCTGCACTGCGGGATTTCTGGCGCCTCCGGAAACAGCACAAGAACACGGGCGCGTCCGAGAAGGTGCCGACGAGAAGGATCGAGAACTGGGAGTCGGCAAAGGTCAGCCGCTCGGCATACATGGAGCCTGCGCGTGTGAGCGAACTCCGCCGATGGGCGTCCGAGAATGCGGCAGGCGCAACCGCGGCATCGATTTCGGTGGCGCTCTGGCGCGCCGCACTGCTGGCACAGAACGTGCCGCTGTCCGAGCAGGTCATGATTCTGTTCAATTCTCGCCGCTATCTGGGTCCGGAACATCTTGCGTCGCACGGTAATTTCGCGGTCGGCATCCCGCTGCACCTTCCCGTCGACCTCTCACCCGTGGACATCGCGTCCACGATGAAGCAGGTCATCGATTCCGGGTGGCCCGTCGCCATTCTCGGTATGTCCGAGATCAAGGACAAACTGCTGTCCTGGCGTTCGCGTCCGTCGACGCCCGAACCGGGCGGCGTCGTCGACGTTCCCGATCGGCTTCGCCTGGCAGTCAGCGACCTCGGCAAACTGCGCATGTTCGACCATCTGGCATGGGCGAACGACGGGCGACCGCCGCAGATCGCCGCGTCCTTGGAACCGGACGGACCCGACGGCGTCACCATGTTGATCGCCGAGGTTGCCGGCGGACGCACGTACACGGCGTCGTTCTGCGACAAGATGATCGACTCGGCGGTCGTCGAGTCCGCACTCGAGCAACTGTGCAGCGACCCGCTGTCCCTGCTGCGAGATGTTCGGGCTTAGCGCCGGGGGCGCACACCCCGCTACCAGCCTCGCATCGGTGCGCAGGCTGGCACCGATGCTCGTCGTACTGCTGATCGCCGCCTGCTCGTCGGGCGGAAACGATCAATCCTCCGCGACCACGAGTTCGGCCCCGGAAGCGCCGGGCACGTTGCTGGCCGAACCGACTGACTTCCAGGGGTATGCGGCCCTCGATACCGTGACGCAGAAGACCGTCGCCGTTCGTTACCAGTCGACGTCGGGAATCGACTCCTCCCCCACCGAAGTCACCGGGGTCGTGTTCGTTCCACAGGGTGACCCTCCTGCGGGTGGCTGGCCGATCGTGTCGGTGGGCCACGCGACCACCGGGTCGTCGAGTCGGTGCGCGCCGTCGAAACACATCGGTCTCCTCGGCAACCTGCCGACCGTCATTCCTTTCCTCGTGAACGGTTACGTCGTGGCGATGACCGACTACGAGGGTCTGGGAACCCCGCGCTCGCACCCGTACCTCGAACCGGTCACCGCGGGATACAACGTCATCGACGCCGTGCGGGCTGCGAAGGAAGTCGAGCCGAACACGTCCGACACCTGGCTCGGGTACGGCGTGTCTCAAGGTGGACAGGCTGTGTGGTCCGCGAACGAGTTGTCCGGGGATTACGGGCAGGGCCTGAATCTCCTCGGTTCCATCAGCGTCGCCCCGGCCACCGATCTGACACCGTTCGTCGACTCCATGCTCGCCGGCACATTGACGCCCGAGCAGATCACGGTGCTGCCGTCGCTCCTACAGGGACTGCAGGTCAAGCACCCCGAACTGAACCTCGACGACTACGTGCACGGAACATTGGCGAGCCGCGTGGACGCCTTCGACACCTGCACCGGTGAGAAAGCTCAACTGCAGGCCGATATCGCCGAGGACACCCCGGCGTCGGACTACCTGCCGTCGAGCCCCGAGGCCGCAGAGCGGCTACGCGAATGGCTGGCCGAATACAGCGTTCCGAGAACCCGCGCGCAGAAGCCGATGCTGGTCGCGTACGGCGATCAAGACGCCCTCATCACTCCCTCGTGGACCCAGGCCGCAGTGGGTGAGGCGTGCGCGGCCGGCGACGTCGTGCAACTCGTCGCGGCACCTGGACAAGGGCACGGCATTCTGAACATCGGGTCGACAGTGCAGGACTGGGTCGACGGGCGTGTCGCGGGCACCCCGCCTCCGAACACCTGCGGCTCGTAACCCACCACCACGAACGAAGAAGGGTCGAACATGACCGATGCGGCGACGATCGTGTTCATCGCACATACCGGCCAGGTTTCGGGGGCCGAGAAGGTTCTGCTGAATCTTGTCGACGAGGCCGAGACCGCAGGGCACCGGGCGGTGGTCGCGTGCCCCACCGGTCGCCTGTCCGAGTCGCTACCGGACGGAGTGCGCCACATCGCCATTCCGGAGCTGAGTCTCGGTGGTGAGCGGGGGCTTGCACGCGGTGTCGCAGCGTGTCGACTGGTCGGTCGATGGTTGTCCGCCGGCCGGTCGGTGCGATCGATTGTCCGCTCCCCCGGAACATCGACGGTCGTCAACTCGCTGTTCGCACTTCCGGTCGCCCGTGTGGCGGGACCGAAGCGAGGTGCGTCGTGGCTCGTACACGACACGATGACGAGCACGAAGCAGAAGGCCGTCGTCGCGCTCAGCAAACCCGTGATCCGCGTCGCGGTGTCGGTGTCGGAGGCCACCGCAGTTCCACTGAAAGCCGCCGGAGTACCGACCGTCGTGTCGCACAACGGTGTTCGATGGCCGGTCGAACAGTACGGCGGGGACCTACACGATCCGCCCGTCGTCGGGATGGTCGCGCTCCTCACGCCGTGGAAGGGACACACCGTCCTTCTCGACGCCGTGGCGTCGCTCCCCGGCGTCCGGCTCGAGCTCGCCGGCGGCAGCTTTCCCGGCGACGTCGACTACGTCGAGGAGTTGAAACGTCGTGCTGCCCAACCCGATCTGGCGGGCCGCGTCGAATTCCTCGGTCATACCGACACCGATGCCGCGCTACGTCGATGGGATGTCGCGGTGTCCGCAAGCACCTCGCCGGAGGCCGGTCCGCTGTCCGTACTCGAGGCGATGTCCCACGGACTGCCCGTCGTCGGGACCGATCACGGCGGGACCACCGAATTTCTGACCGGCGGAGCGGGAGTGCTGGTCGAACCGGGAACCTCGGCCGCACTCGCAACGGCGATCGAGGGTGTACTGGCCGACGGGAGCATGCGTCGACGGCTCGGGGAGACCGCCCGACGCCGAGTCGAAGCCGAGCACGACCTCGCCGTCACGTTGCCGCAATTGTTGAAACGCCTTACGGAGTAGACGAATCCGGCTCCTGCACCGGCATGCCGAACGCCATGACCGCGGCGTCGTCCTCCAGCCCGCTGTCGAAACTCTCCATCAGAGTCTTCAAGTCCGCGACGATGCCCGACGGAGTGTTCGGCGCGTGTCGCCGCGCGAACTCGAGCAGCGCGCCGTGGTCGTCGTAGCGCTCGCGTCCGCGCCCGGTTCGGGCCTCGGTGAGACCGTCGGTGTAAAGAACGAACGTGTCTCCCGGCTCGAGTCGGCATTCGGTCGCCACGAATCGCGCGTTCGGCAGGATACCGACCAACTGCCCACCCGGTGTCTCGACGTAACGGACCGAACCGTCGGCCTTCAGCAGAAGGGCCGGTGGATGTCCGCCGCTGGCCAGTTGCACGTCGAACCCGCCGTCTCGCCGTGACAAGGTCCCGTAGATCACGGTGCAGAATCGAGCGTCTGCCTGGTCGAGCTCCTGGTTCAACACGGTGTCGAGGTTGTGCAGTACCTTGACCGGATCGGAGTCGTACACCGCGGCCGCGCGCAGCGTGTAGCGCGTGAGCGAGGTGACGACTGCCGCGTCCGAGCCCTTGCCGCAGACGTCACCGAGGAAGAATCCCCAGCTGTCCTCGGACAGCGGGAACATGTCGTAGAAGTCGCCGCCGACGTCGTCCCACGAAGCGGTGTGGTAGTACGCGTCGGCGTCGAGTCCGTGGGGAGGCAACAGCTTCGGCGGTAGCAACGAGCGCTGCAATGTGCTGACGAGTACCTGAGCGCGCTCGTGTTCGCGCTCGGCACGTCGACGCTCCTCGACGAGTTCACGCTCGTACGCGCGCCGTTCCCGTGCGTCGATCGCGGTGATGCGAACGAGTACCGGTTCACCGTCCTCGTTGCGCCGTACATTGCCGGTGACGAACATCGGTAGTCGCTCACCGGTCGACGACACCAAATCCAGTGCAACACTGTCGAATTCGCCCACCGAGAACAAGAGCGGGGCGAAGTGCGTTTCGTAGTGAATGCGCCCCCCGGCGGTGAGCAGATCGCCGAACTGCTTGTCCAGCAAGTCCTCTCGTGTGCTTTCGAGCCAATTCAACAGCGTCGCATTGACTCCCGCGATCTTGCCGTCCGGCCAGGTCGCAAGGTAACCGCACGGGGCGTTGTCGTACAGATCGTCCACAGTGTCCCGCAAGGCGGGGTCGAGATATTTCATGCCGCATCGACGAACGTCAGAATGGCGTCGGCCGTCGACCCCGGATCGCTGACGTGCGGGCAGTGACCATGCGCATCCAACGTCACCAACGTGCTGCCCTGAATGTGCTCGTGCACGAATCGTCCTACCTCTCGTGGGGCGAGCGAATCGTGGGCGCACTCGACGATCGTCGTCGGCGTGACGACGCGGTCGAGATCGGCGCGGTTGTCCGACAGGAACGTCGCCCGAGCGAACGCGCGTGCACACGCAGGGTTGGTACGGCAGAAGCTCTCGGTCAATTCCTCACCCAATTCGGGACGGTCGGGATTGCCCATGATGCGCGGCGCCATGACCTGCGCCCACCCCATGTAGTTGCTGTCGAGGGACTCGAGCAGTTCGGCGATGTCAGCCTCGGAGAAGCCGCCGCAGTACCCGTCGTCGTCGATGTAGCGGGGCGACGGTGTCAGAAGCACGAGTTTGGCGAAGAGATCCGGATGCCGAGCCGCCGCCAGAACGCCGATCATCGACGCCACCGAGTGGCCGACGAAGACGACGTCGTGCAGGTCGAGTTCGCGGACGATGTCGACGACGTCGTCCGCGTAGGCGTCGAGAGTGGAATAACGCTCCTCCGTCCATTCGGAAATATCCGAACTACCCGAACCGACATGGTCGAACAGCACCACCTTGCAGTGCGTGATCAAGTGTTCGACGACGGCACGCCACAGGTTCTGATCGCACCCGAAACCATGCGCGAGCATGACCGTCGGGCCGCCGTCGACACCGATCGTCGTCACATTGTTCTTCACGCGCGGGTTCACCGGAGAATTGTCTCACCCCGTCGTGAGCCTGCGGCCCACGCCTGCCCTATGCGGTCGGCGAGTTGGCGAAAGAATTCTTCCCGGTATGCCGAACCGACTGACATCGTTCCCGGGCGAGGACCACAATGGGAAGACCGAACGAGCGTCGCGAACGCACCGAGCTTTCCCTTTCGACGCTCGCCGAGGCGACGGGGGTGGCCATGGGGTTCGACATCCGATAGACGAGTCTTCTGTCCTGTGCTCGCACACGAGGAATGACGAAAGATGTTACACCGGTGGAGAATTCGCAACAATAGATCACACGATGTCAGAACACGCGCTCCTCGGTCCCGCCAGGCGGGGATCGACTGGTCGTTCATGGCAGGCGCGATGTCCATCGTGACGTTCTGGGCTTTCGGGATCGGCATCGTCCTGGGCGCGCTCGCCGTGGCGGGCGCGGTGTGGTCGACGCAGGGACCGGAGGCGGCAGACGCCCCGGAGCGGGCGGACGTGGCGATCGCGATAGCAATCGGTGCCTCCGGAATGGTGGCGGGAGCCGGTTTTCTTCTGCTCGTTCTGCCTCCGTGACAGCGCGGGGAATGACCGTATGCGGTTGAACGTTCAACGGGGCATGAAGAACATCGGATTCCTGTCCTTCGGCCACTGGTCGTCGGCGCCTGGATCACAGACGCGATCGGCGTCGGACGTCCTGTTGCAGTCGATCGACCTCGCGGTCGCTGCCGAGGAGTTGGGTGCCGACGGCGCCTACTACCGGGTGCACCACTTCGCCAACCAGTTGTCGTCCCCGTTTCCGCTGTTGGCAGCGGTAGGCGCGAAGACGAACCGGATCGAGATCGGTACCGGCGTCATCGACATGCGCTACGAGAACCCCCACTACATGGTGGAGGACGCCGGATCAGCCGATCTGATCTCGGGATCCAGGCTGCAGCTCGGCATCAGCCGAGGATCGCCCGAGCAGGTCGTCGAGGGCTACCGTCATTTCGGACATGTTCCTGCCGATGGTGCCGACCATGCGGAGATGGCACGAGAGAATACGCGCGTCTTCCTAGACCTGCTCCGAGGTGAAGGATTCGCGAAACCGAACCCACGCCCGATGTTCCCCAACCCGCCGGGCCTTCTGCGCCTCGAGCCACACTCCCCCGGCCTCCGGGAGCGAATCTGGTGGGGTGCCGGTACGCGTCAGACCGCCGAGTGGGCCGCGGACAACGGCATGAACTTGATGAGTTCGACATTGTTGAGCGAGGACACGGGTGTGCCGTTCCATCAGCTGCAGGCCGAGCAGATCGAGCGTTTCCGTAAGCGTTGGGCGGACACCCAGCACACATTCGAGCCGCGAGTCTCAGTGAGCCGTAGCATTTTTCCGATCGTCGACGACGTCGACCGGGCATACTTCGGTCGTGAAGGCGGCAGCAGTGACCAGGTCGGATACCTCGACGGCGGCAAGGCACGTTTCGGTAAGACGTACGCGGGCGAACCCGACGAGCTGATCGCGCAGCTGGCCGAAGACGAAGCGATCGCTGCCGCCGACACGCTGTTGCTGACGGTTCCCAATCAGCTCGGTGTGGATTACTGCGCTCACGTCATGGAGTCGTTGCTCCGCGACGTGGCACCTGCCCTCGGGTGGCGGTAGATCTCACCAGGTCGCCACAAAACCGGTCCCGACGGCGTCCGCCGTCGGGACCTGTCTTCGTGCTGGTTCAGTGATGCGGATACTGAGCTTCGTATCGCGCGCGCTGCGAATCGATGTCTCGTCGCCTGCGGTCGCTCTGCAGGTCACGGGGCAACCCGTGTAGCTCGAGTCGACGCGCGCGATTGAGCTCCATGAACGCCGCGGTGTAGAAGAGGGCGAGCAGAACGCTCAAAAGCACCATCGCACCCCTCAACCACAGCGGGCCGGGGAACAGCACGAGAAACCCGACGAAGATGGGTGTGAAGGGCAGCAAGGACCGGAACAGGTGGCGAGGAACCGCTCCTTTACCGACCAGGTCGTTGCGCACCCACTCCTGCATCGAAAGCGGAAGTTTCCTCCCGAAGATCACGTAACCGAGCCATTGGAAGAAGGTGGGCTTGGTGCGTGCCGCATTGTCGTTCATACCTGCTCCGATCGGTCGGCAGCCAGTGCTGCAGCGTTGATGCGAGTGAGGACTCTGTGGAGTTCTTCCAGTTCGGACATGTCGACTCCGAGCTTGGCGACGACTGCACCGGGAATGCCCTCGGCCTGGGTCCGCAGCGCGACACCCTTCTCCGTGAGCGCGACGGCCAGCTGCCTTTCGTCGGCCTGGCTCCGGGTGCGTTCGACGAGACCGTTGCCCTCAAGCCTCTTCAGCAGCGGCGACAGCGTCGGCGAGTCGAGGTGAAGCGCGGCACCGATGTTCTTGACCGAGCGCGGGGATTGCTCCCACAGTGCGAGCATGACCAAGTACTGGGGGTGCGTCAGCCCCATCGGTTCGAGCAACGGCCGGTACACGGCCAGAACGGTCCGATTGGTGACCGCCAGGGCGAAGCAGACCTGACGGTCGAGCGCCAGCGGATCGGTAGCAGTCGAAGTCACGCGTTCGAGCATACGCCAATAGTTAGTGTACTAACTGTTAGCGCAACAAGCACTCGTGGGGTTCTAGGCTATCGGGATCGCGTCACGGTGTGACGACCTGCGTGTCCTCCTGGGCCAACCCAGGCGCAATCCCGACCGACGGAACGTGCACCGGTTCGTTCCCGTTGAGCACGAAGTCACCGATTCCCCGCTCGCGGTAGATCGCCGGATTGTGTGACGACAGGGTACGGGCATTACGCCAGTGCCGGTCGAGGTGGAGGCTCTCGTCCAGTGCCGACGACCCGCCGACTTCGAAGATCTCGGCGGTCGCTCGGAGCGCAAGGTCGATCACCGTCGTCTGTGCTCGGTATGCGCCGAGTTCCGCGGCCAATTCCAGTTTCCGCACGGCCTCTTCGGCGTCGGGAGTGTGATCCTCCGGTGACGCAACCCGCAAAGCGAACCGGGCGTCGGTCGCCGCGTCGAGCTCGTCGACGGCCCCGAGCACGATCTGCTTGGTGGCGTAAGCAACGGCGTCGACACGTCCGATGACCTGCTGCACCTGAGGATCCTCACGTGGCAGATCACCGTTGCTCTGGCTGTACGACCGACGCCTCCGACGAACGAAGTCCGCTGTCTCGTCGACCGCAGCCCGAACGATTCCAGACAGCGCGGCCAGATGAGTCAACTGCAGGCCGGCGAGCTGACCGCCCTGGACTTCCTGTCTACCGATGATGTCCTCCGGCCGTACGACGACGTCTGTCAAAATCGTCGTACCACTTCCGCTGGTGCGCTGACCGAAGCCGGAGTAGTCGTCGAGCACGTGGAGCCCTGGCGCGTCACTGCGGACCAATGCGGTGACGCGCTGACCGTCGTCGTCGGTGACCGCCACCGAAATGTAGTCCGCGTACAGACTCCCCGTGCTGTAGTACTTGGTGCCGTTGAGCAGGAAGGTATCGCCATTCGCACGCAACGTCGTATTCGTCCGTCCGCGGACGTTGCCCTCGCGCTCGCTACTTGCGTTACCGACGATCGCACCGTCGGCGATTCTCCGAAGCCAGAGCTGTCCACGCTCGGTGTCCCGTTCTCGGAGCCTGTCCTCGGTGAATCGGAAGTGGACACGAAGCGCCTGCACCAGATTCGATTCGGCCGCACCGAGTTCGATGAGAAGCGCGAACAACTGTCGTTGAGTCGCGCCGAGCCCGCCGAATTCGCGTGGCACACGGATCGCGCCGAAACCACGGTCGCGCAACCACGTCGCTTCCTCGATCGGGACGCGTCGAACTTTTTCTCGTTCCAGTGCACCCTCCGCGATGCGCTCGAAGATCGGCCGAAATCGATCGAGCAGCTCGTCGTCCGTCGGTGGTGCATCCGCGATGAGAGACGTGGACATTCGAAACTCCTGGAGTGGTCGGTGAATTCGATGGAAGGCGCGAGTCAGGCGCCGGCGAGAACCGCAGTCGGGCGGTAAGGACGGACGCGTCGACGTCCTTCTGTATCGCTCGTCAGCCAGGGCGGGATCCATCCCTCGTCAGCGCGGTTGACGGTGATACCTGGAGGCACGACCTCGTCGATGGCATCGAGGATCGACTCGTCGAGCACGATCTCCGGGACGGCGAGGAGACTGTCGAGGTGCTGGCGAGTCCGAGGGCCGACGAGGACGCTGGACACGGCCGGGTGGTTCAGCACGAACGCGACCGCCAACTCGGGCAGCGTCAGTCCGGCGTCACGTGCGATGTCGCCGAGCTTGATCGCCAGTTCGCGCTTGGTGCGGTTGATCGGCAGCGTGGGGTCGTGGCGTGCCGGGATACGTGCGGCGCGAGCCGAAGCCGGAGCTTCGCTTCCCTCGACGTGCCGACCCGAAAGCCATCCGCCCGCAAGCGGACTCCAGGTGAGCACACCGAGGTCGTACTTCTGGGCGACAGGGAACACTGCGCGCTCAGCTCCGCGAGCGAGAATCGAGTACGGCGCCTGCTCGGTGGCCGGCTTGCTGCGACCGTCACGTGCCGCGGCCCACTGCGCCTCGACGAGAAGGTGCGGTTCGTTCGTCGTCGTTCCGTAGTAGCGGATCTTTCCCTGACGCACCAAATCATCGAGTGCGCCGACGGTTTCGCTGATGTCGACCTCGGGATCGGGCTTGTGCTGCTGGTATAGATCGATGTAATCGGTGTCCAGGCGACGTAGCGAATTCTCGACCTCCTGGAAGATCCAGCGGCGCGAGCTGCCGCGAGTGTTGATGCCGTCGCTCCACTGGCTGTGGAACTTGGTGGCGACGATGACGTCGTCACGACGTCCCTTGATCGCCTTGCCGACGATCTCCTCGCTCTCCCCCTGCGAGTACGAGTCCGCAGTATCGACGATGTTGATACCGGAATCGAACGCGTGGTGGATGATCGAAATTGCTTCGTCGTGGTCACTCAGGGCTCCGGATCGTGAACCGAAGTTCATCGCGCCGAGCGTCAGCTGACTGACTTTGACTCCGGTCTTGCCCAGCGTGCGGTAACTCATCTGTTGTCCATTCCTTCGTGTATCCGATGGTGTCTCACCCAACCCGGATCGACGACGTCATCAGTGGCACCCCGAGGTGATCACCACTGCCAACGAGTCTCACCCAATCCCGCTCGGTGCGAAACCATTCCGATCATCGAGAAGGAAAGTGCAGAGGTGCCGCGTCACAGGGCGTCGTAGAAGAACGATGCAACCTTCGGCCCATGGGAGCCGTCGAACCGCACTGTCACCTTCCACTCCCCGGGCGCAGGGACGATGAGACCGTCGCTGCGCCACACCAGCTTGCCGTCCACCTCGGCGGCTTCGGTGAGGTCCACGGGCAGCCGCGCCACGTTGGCAGTCGCCGACGACAGATCCACGCTCACGGAGGCATCTTCGTCGGTGAACGGATACGCGATGGTGAGCTCCTGAGGTCCACGCCGTATCGAGTCGATCCCGACGTCCAGCAGCTCGGACGAGCCGAAGTCGAGCGTGGTCGCGATATCGGTGGTGTACACGTCCTTTGCGGGTGTGGCCGTGGACAACACCGAAGTCGACGCCAGAACCAACAGCGCCGCAACGGTTTCCGCGGTCAACACGCGACGACGGAAATGGCGGAAAGCCGAATACCCGAGTCCGACCACGACCGCGACACCGAACACCTTGGCCACCAGCACAAGTCCGTACGTCGTCCCCCAGAGCGCTTCGACGGGACGGACCTGCAGGAGGGACAACACGGAACCCGCGAATACGACCAACCCGACGTGTATCGCGGCCACCACGTGCCACCGGCGTAGCCGAGGGGCTGCGCGCAGCACGAGCAACATCACTGCGAGTCCGCCGAGCCACACCGTCATCCCGTAGACATGGAGGAACGTCGCGAGGAACGACCACGGCCACCCACCGGCCGAGCCACCGTGTCCACCGAGCGTCACCGCCGACATCGCAACGACAGCCTGGACCAGCCCGAGCGCAACCGAACCGCGCCCAAGGCCGGGGGGAACGACCATCGCGACAACCGACACCACGACAGCAGCCGTAATGGCGAGCCCGCCCGGAGCCGCCATCACGGTCCGCGCGCTGTCCGAGGAAATCTCGTGGACGCCACCCGACTGCTGCGCGACGAGGACCAACAACCGTCCCGACAGGCCGAGCGCGAGCACCCCTGCCCCGATCCGATACACCCACCGAAACCGGACGTGGCCCGGAGCAGTCCTCCACACCCACAAGGACGCCAGCAGCAATCCAGACGACAACACCAGGCCGAGATACGCCGAGGTCTTGCTGGGGTAGTTCAGGTACTGCTCGATGCCTCGCGTCGAGTCTGTCGCAAACGAACCCTGCTCGGTGACAGAGCCGACGGTGAATTGGATCGACAGCGACACGACATGGGTGTCCGCCGACACCACCCGAGCGGTCGCCAGGTAAGCCCCGTCCGGAACCTGTTCGGCAGGTACGAGCACGATGCGTCGCTGACCGTCGTCGACTCGCACATCGGCCAGTTCCGCAACCCCACCGTCACCGTCGATCAGCTGCGCCGATCCATCGATGAGGGTGACGGGCTCGTTCAGCTGCAGTACCAGTTCGCTCGGTGCCTCATCGACGTGAGTACCCGTGGTCGGCGAGGTCGAGATCAGACTCGCATGCGCCGATGCGAGTCCCGATCCGAGCAGTAGTGCCGTGGCAACTCCGAGCAGCAGAACCGAGAGGCTACGAACCCGCGCCACGACCACGCCGCAACACGACGCCGAGCCCGGCCACGGCCGCAACGGCGAGTATCAGGCTCACCACGGAGATGGCCTGCCATACCCGATTCGAGTCGTCGGACGTCGCCGCCGCGTCGTGATGCTCCGAAACACCATCCGACGACGAAGTACCGTGGCCGTCTCCGTGATCACCGGCAGCTGCCACCAGAGCCACCTCGGGGGCGGGATGTTCGGGCTCGCTGGACTCGTCGACAGCCACTTCGTTCCAGGAGACTACCGATCCGTCGGTGTACGACTGATCGGACGGCAGCGCAACGGATTCCGCATCCTCGGGCCACGGCCCCGCGGAGAACGAGAACACCTGATATTCGCCGACGCCATATCCTCCCGCGGGATCGGTTGCAGTCCAGACGATTCGAGATATTCGCTCCGCGCCGCCCGTCTGTTCACGTTCTACATTCGCCGTCCATCCCGGAACCGGTTGCGTCCGTGCCGATGTCAGATTCACTTCCTCGGGAATCGTGACCGTCAGACCGATGGTCTCTGCGCCGTCGGATTCACCCGGTACGACGAGTTCGACGATGCCGTAACCACCGTGCGGCAGTGGTGACCCGCCTGACCGGACGTGCGCCGACGCCGGTGAGGCAAGCGCGAGTGCACCGACTGCCGCCGCCAACACGACCGTCCCGATCCGGAACATGCGATGCTTCATCTTCATGTGCTCTTTCGCTCAATTGGTTTCGTTCACGGCGACGGGAATGTTCGCGCCGTGGAAGTTCTGTTTCATGAACTCGGCTACATCCGCGCTTTCCAGCGCGTGCGTCAGTTCGAGGACTCGCTCGTCACCCGCCAGCCGTGACGGCGCGACGAGCACGTGCGCGTAGGGGTTCTGCGGGCCCGGTTCTACGGCAAGCGCGTCCTTGTCGGGCCCGAGTCCGATGGCCTCCGCTTGCTTCGGACTGAGTACGACGGCATCGTAGTTCTCGTACAGCCCGTCGATGAACTCGCCGTATTCCAGCGGGAGCAACGACAGGTGACGCAGCGAATCGACGACATTGGCCTCTGTCACCGTCAGGTCCTGCACGGCTGTGCCGCCGAAAGGCCGATCCAGTTGGGTCAGCCCTGCACTCTGCAGTAGGTACAGCCCGCGCGCGAAGCCGGTGGGTGTGTTGGGCAGAACCACCTTGGATCCGTGCGGCAGACTGCTTCCGGTGACCTGATCCTCGATGAGATCGACGTTGAGCCAGTCGGCAGTGTCGGCCAGATCCTTCCATTTCGACGAATAGAGACCATAGGGAACGACATTGACCTTCGACACAATGCTGAGGTTGTCGTAACCGTGTTCTTCCTGATCGGCCTCGAACGCCGGAATGTGCTGGTAGTACGACAGGTCCCCCTCTCCTGCAGCCACTTTCCCGTTCGAGCCGTCATCGGCGTCGATCAATTCGACATCGATGTCCGGAAGCAGATTGTCCACTGCGTACTGAAGAATCTCCCTGTCATCGCCGGCACCGACGTACACCTTCAGTGCGTCGGTGCCGGACGACCCATCGTCGGCCCGTACGTTCGATCCGCACGCCACCAATGCCGGAATCAGGAGTGCAGCGAGGGCTACGACAACTTTCGACCTCATTTGCTGGTGAGTCCTCGTTGCCATCCGGTCACACGCCATTCGATCCCGGTCATCACCGCGTTCACCAGGATGCCGATCAGACCGAGTGCGAGAATTCCCGCGTACATCTGCGGCGTCTGGTATCGCAACGCCGCGTTGTTGATGTAGATACCGATTCCCTGTGCGCCACCGACGAGTTCGGCCGCGACGAGTGCAGTGAATGCATTCGACGCAGCCAGCCTGATGCCGGGAAAGATTCCGGGGATAGCGGCCGGAAGCACGACGCGAGTGAAGATGTAGAGACGTCCGGCACCCAGGGTGCGGGCGGCATTGAGCAGTATCCGCTCCACGCTCGAGACTGCACCGACAGCGGTGATGAATATCGGCCAGAAGCACGCCCACCAGACGATCGCGATCTTGGACTCCTCACCGATGCCGAGAAAGACCACGAAGACCGGAAGAAGCGCGAGCAGCGACAGATTTCGGAAGAACAGCAGCACCGGCTCGGTAAGTTTCTGGAAAATCTTCACCGAGCCGACGAGGATGCCCAGCGCGATACCGGACACCAGCGCGAGGACGAACCCGATCAACGCGCGCTGCACGCTCGGCCAGATCTCGGTTGCCAGGGTTCCGTCGGCCAAGCCGTCGACGAAGGCCGAGAAGACGTCGAGGGGCTTGGACAGGTACAAGTCGGACACATAGCCGAATTCGACTATCGCCCACCACAGAACGAGGAAGCCGACGAGACCGACAGCGCCGTAGATGTATCGGTCGTACTTCGCGAGGAACGGGTTCGGTCCCTTCGGAGGGGTGATGATCTCCTCGCTGCGGGAGTCATCGAGCGTCGTGACCAAGATCCACCTCCGCTTCCAGGACACGGGCAACCCGTGACCGCACATGTACGAAATCTTCCGAACTGCGAATCGCGTTGTCGCGGTGGCGAGGCAGATCGACGTCGATGATGGACTTGACCTTGCCGGGCGACCGGGTCATCACCGCAATTCGGTCCGAGAGGAACACCGCCTCGTCGATCGAATGGGTGACGAAGAGGACTGTTTTCTTCGTCTCCCCCGACTCCCAGATCCGGACCAGTTCGCCCTGCAGGAACTCACGGGTCTGCGCGTCGAGAGCCGCGAACGGCTCGTCGAACACGAGGATCTCGGGTTCGTAGGCGAGTACACGGGCAATGGCGACGCGCTGACGCATACCGCCGGACAGCTGGTGCGGCAGTCGATCGGCTGCTGCCTCCAACCCGACGGTCTTGAGCACCTCGGCTGCCTTGGCACGACGTTCGGCCTTCGGCACACCGCGCACCTTCAACCCGACCTCGACGTTCTTCTGCGCCGTGAGCCACGGGAACAATGCGTAACCCTGAAACACGACTCCGACGTTCTTGTTCACACCGTCGACGCGTTTGCCATCGACGAGAACCGCTCCGCCGTTGTAGTTTTCGAGGCCTGCAAGGATATTGAGGAATGTCGATTTTCCGCAGCCACTCGGACCGAGCAGCGACAGAAATTCGCCGCTCTCGATGCGCAGATCGAAGTCGTCGAGAACCGCGGTGGTCTCGCGCCTCGATCCCGGTTTCGGGTACAGCTTCGCAACGCGCTTGGCCTCGATCTTGGCGTGGGTTCGAACGCTCGTGACGCTCTGTTCTTCGAGCAGTTGTTGGCTCATGTCGGTTCACCTTCGTTGGCGGTGGTGGTCACTCTTCGAGTCCCTCGATGTCGACGAGATGGGTCTCGAAGATCCCGTCGTTCTGCTCCTCGGTGACGATCGAGGTGTTGAACTCCTGGGATTCGATGAGGTCAGCGGAGGTTGCGTAGGGGTTGAATGCGTTGGTCGCGATATCCTCCGGCTTCAGGTTCTGGGAGCCAGGGAGCGGATTTCCGACCTCCTCGACCAGATCCCACCACAGCTGAAGGCTTGCCTTGTCGAGCAGGGCATTAGGCGCGTAGTGCCAGTTGGTGGTCTGCTCGACGGGGTAACCGGTTGTCTTGCCGGCGATTTCGGCTGACTCCTTCGGATGTGCGTTGGCCCAGTTGGCAGTTCGAGCGATCACGCCGACGAACTCACGGGCAGCATCGGGATTCTCCTTCAGCCACTTGTTACTCGCGACGTACGGTGCCTGGCCACCCAACGGTCCCCAGTCCTCGTAGGAGGTGAACGCTTGCGTGAACTTGTCCGGCTGGCTCAGCAGAACGCCGATCAGAGGCGGATGGAAGACGCCCAGGTCCACTTCACCGCGCTCGATTGCCGGCGCGATCAACTCGTTCTTCAGTTCGAGGAAGTTGACCTTGTCCAGGTCGACACCGTTCTTGAGCAGATAACGCTTGAGCACCAAGTCGGTGCAACTGTTGAAACCGGACAGCCCGACGGTCTTTCCCTCGATCGCCTTCAAGTTCTCGCGGGTGATGTCCGATCCGGCCTGTGTGAAGTACGACATGTGCGGTTCTTCGGGCAGATCGAGCATGCTCGATGCGATCGCGGTGAATTCGAATCCCTTCACCTTGCCGTCGATATCGTTGTTGAACATGCCGGTCGCAATGTCGATTGCACCTTGATCGAGCAATTGAACGGCAGGCACGGCGGTGGCTGGACCGACGTACTCCGGCTTGACGCCCGCATCGTCCCAGTAGCCGAGTTCGTCGGCGATGCGCACGAGAGACAATGCGGTGGGCGAATTCGCGAAACGGAAGGTCACGACCCCGTCGTCTCCGGCGGCACTGCAGCCGGACAGAACGAGCGGGGCGGCAACGAGTGCGGCCGCGAGAACAGTCAGTCTTCTGGTCAGACGACGAAGGCTCATGCGCGCGCCTGCCGATGGTGTGTAGTGCCGCTCACGGCTTTTCCTCTCTGGGATATGCGAATCGACGCTCGTGAGTACGCGAACGTGGTCGCGTCGAGCGTTTCCTGAACGTTAGTCAGCTCGGATGGGCTCGTGAATAAATAGATTCATCGTGATTGCAGGTCGGATCGAATCGACGAAATAGTTGCAAAAAGTAACAAAACGCTTGTTCTTAGCAAAACTTCATCCAATTCGAAATTCGTCAATCAAATCTCAACGATACAAACCAGCGTTTTTGTCGGACGGTGGAAATAGATTGACGAAGTCAACTATTTTCGACGGCGTATCCAGGAGAGTGCATGACGACGATCGCGACCGAGACCGAGACCGAGACCGAGGACACCCTCGCCGCCGATCCAAGAGAACACGATGCTTACATCGAGTTCGCTTCTCTGGTCGACGAGGTGATCGCGCCGCGAGCGGTCGAGGTCGACCGAACCGAGGTCCCCCGTTCACATATCGAGGCACTGCGCGAGGTCGGTTACTTTCGATGGGCGGTTCCCGCGGAGTTCGGCGGACTCGACCTACCTGCGGAGGTCGGCAATGCCGCCGACAATCTTCTCTTCGGCGCCGATCCGTCCACCGCAACGGTCGTCACACAGCACGGAGCGCCCGTCGTCCCTGCCATCGCAGCCGGGACCGAGCAGACTCTCGCTCTGCTGCCGAAGCTCGCGAGCGGCGAGCTGATCGGTGGTGCAGGTATGGGTCACGTTCGTTCCTGGCCTGCCAAACGCGGAACCGTCGCACGTCGGGTTCCCGGTGGCTATCGCATCGACGGTGTCGTCGGCTGGGCATCCGGGTGGGGATTGACCGACGTCATCTGGCTCGGGGCCGTCGACGAGGATCGCGAAGAGTACGTCTTCGGCATCGCCGATCTGCATGAACGAGGAATCAGCGGCGAGATCTTGAAGTTGTCTGCTGTATTCGGATCACGAACGGCGACACTGACTCTCGACGATGTCTTCCTTCCCGACGAATACGTCACCGAGGTGGTGTCGGTCGCGGAATGGAAGGCCCGCGACGGCCTGATCCGCCCCGAACTACGCCGCGCTCTGCAGCTCGACCCCGATCTGGATCCCGACGACGTGCCACAGCTTCCACCGGTCGGCGCCTACGGTCTCGCCCGTGCCGCACTCGACGATGCACTCGTCGTGCATCCGGACGACGAATCGCTGCTCGCTATCTCCGCCGAGCTCGAATCGGCCGTGGCGACGCCGCTCCCCGATCCGCAATGGCGCGTCACGCTCGACGAGATCGCCGTCCGGGCCACGACCGCAGGCGTCGTCGCTCGCGGTGGTGTCGGGCTGCTCGACAACGAGATCGCACAGGTGCGTGCCCGCGCCGCTACGTTTCTGCAGGTGCGCGGTCTGGCACCACTCGTCCGAACAGCACACTTCCGCAGCTATGTCCGCACGAACCAATGAGTTGAACACCAGACCCAGCCCACCTAACCGCCGCGCCTCGTGCGCGGCGGTTTTTTTCGTGCCGAGACCTGGTGCGCTCTCGTGAATCCATTTGGATTCACTGTGATTTTTAATGTAGCCACGCGTATCCACAAATCTTAGAGTTCGAAAAATGCAGTTCTCCACCGACGAGTCCGTGTCGCTTCTGTCACGGCTCATAGCCAACAGGTGCGTCAACGACGGCACACCCGACTCCGGACAGGAGGTGCGCAACGCCGACACGATCGAGGAATATCTCGACGGCTCCGGCGTCGAGGTCACCCGTGTCGAGCCGCACCCGGGCCGGGTGAGCGTCATCTTCACGGTGAAAGGCGAGGACCCCGATGCATCGCCGCTGTCCTTGCTGGGACATACCGACGTCGTCCCTGCCGATCCGGCGCGGTGGTCCCGCGACCCCTTCTCCGGCGAGGTCGCCGACGGCGTTGTATGGGGCCGAGGCGCCATCGACATGCTGAACCTGACGTCGGCCATGGCTGTGGTGACCAAGCGCATCGCCGAGCGCGATCGCCCTCCTGCAGCAGATCTCGTGTTCGCAGCCGTCGCCGACGAGGAGGCGGGAAGCCGATTCGGCGTCGGCTGGATCGAGCAGAACCGACCGGAACTTCTCCCGTGGGACAACGCGATCACGGAGAGCGGCGGCGCGCACATCCCGGCCGGACACGCACCCACCGCAGGACCGGTCGTGACCGTCACCGTAGGTGAGAAAGGTGGATTGCCTCATCGGATCGTGGTGCGCACCGCGAGCGGGCACGCCTCCATGCCCTACGGAGTCGACAACGCAGCAGTTCTGATCGCGGAGGCGGTCGTGCGCATCGCACGTCATCGAACACCGACCCAGCTCGACGACAGTTGGCGCACGTTGGTGCGCGCGCATGGTTTCGACGAGCGCACCGAGCGGGCACTGCTGGACGCGCGCACCATCGACGATCACTTGCATGTCTTCGGCAGCGCTAGTCGATTCGCGCACGCCGTGTCGCATCTGACGATCACGCCGACGATCCTGCACTCCGGCGAGAAGTCCAACGTGATTCCCGGCGCGGGGCAGGTCGACCTCGATATTCGTCAGCTGAGCGGACAGAGCGCGGACGATGTCGATCGCGAGCTACGAGTTGCACTGGGCGACATCGGAGATCGATTCGACATCGTGCACCTCGGCAGCGGAAACCCGTCGAGCTCGTCGACCGACACACGCCTCTACCGCTCGCTCCAAAACGCTGTCGACACGGAGTTTCCCGGCGCGACCACCGTCCCGGTTCTCACCGGAGGCGGCACGGACGCCCGTTTCGTCCGCAAGCGCGGCGGTAACGCGTACGGCTTCGCGTTGTTCGAGCCCGACTGGAGTATCGGCCGCTATCGCACGTTGTTCCACGGCGAGGACGAGCACATCGACATCAACTCACTGATGCGCACCACGCGCGCGCTCGGACACGTCGTGACCGATTTTCTCGCACCAGAATCCGCCCGATCGAGCCAGCAAGAACGGACCTCTGCATGACCGAACCGCATTCCGACGATCCGTGGCAGTGGCCCGAATCCACCTGGCGTCCGATCGTCGAACACGTCCGAGCAGGACGAAGCCTCAGCCCCTCGACATGGCCGGGCGACGCCGATGTGGCCGTCGCCGTCTCGTTCGATTCCGACCACGAGACCCCCGCGCTTCGCGACGGCTCGGTGACACCGGGTGTGCTGTCCGGCGGTCAGTACGGCGCACGCGTCGCACTCCCCCGTATCGACGCACTACTGGCTCGCCACGAGGTTCCTGCGTCTTTCTTCGTACCCGCGGTGTCGGCGTTGCTGTACCCGGAGCAGATCGACGCAGCGCTTGCCGGTGGACACGAAATCGCGGTCCATGGCTGGATTCACGAACGAAACACGCTGTTGTCTCGTGACGACGAATTCGATCTGACGCTACGAAGCATCGACACGCTCGAGAAGCTTTCGGGCAAGCGCCCCGTCGGAATCCGAACGCCGTCGTGGGATTTCTCGCCGAACACTCTCGACATCATCCGCGAGCTCGGATTCCTGTACGACTCGTCGCTGATGGCCGACGACGATCCGTACGAACTCGTCGCCGCAGGCGAGCCCACCGGCATCGTCGAACTCCCCGTCGAGTGGATTCGGGACGACGCTCCTTACTTCGGAATGGCGCGTTTCGCCGGCCTCCGTCCCTACACCGCCCCCGGGGCCGTCCTCGATATCTGGAAGCGCGAATTCGACGGTGCGCGAGCTGAAAAGGGAGTCTTCCAGCTCACCATGCATCCGTCGATCATCGGCCACCGATCGCGGCTGTGGATTCTCGACGAGCTGCTGACCTACATCCGTTCGACGTCGAACCCGTGGTTCGCGACCCACGAACAACTGGCCACTCTCGTTGCCGGAAAGGACATTTCATGAGTCGTCACGCAGTGGTCACGGGCGCTGCATCCGGGATCGGGCTGGCCATTGCACGCCGGTTGCTCACCGACGGTTGGGACGTCACGCTCGTCGACGTACGCGACGGTGCGTTGGCGAAGGCGGCCGACATTCTCGGGCACGATCATTCGACCCGCGTCAGTGCCATCGTCGGCGATCTCGCGGATGCGACGTTCGCGACGGAATTCGTCGGCAACGCGTGGGACATCGCACCGGTGGACGGGCTCGTCAACGCGGCAGGTATCTACCCGGCGATTCCGTTCCTGGACGTCGACGCCGACGCATGGAACCGAGTTCAGGCCGTCAATGTCGTCGCGCCGCTGCTCGCGACGCAAGAGCTTGCACGCCGCGCCATCGCGACATCGACGACGCCGTCGGTGGTCAACGTCGCCTCGGGCGCGGCAACTCGCGCTCGCCCCGGTACTGCGCACTACTCGACGTCCAAGGCTGCGCTCGTGATGCTGACCAAGGCATCGGCAATCGAGTTGGGACCGTACGGTATTCGCGTCAACGCCGTATCACCGGGATTCTTCGCCGTCGACAGCGAGGTCAACCCTGTGACGGCCGAGTACGCGGAGCTTCTGTCGACGACCGTTCTGCCCGGTCCCGCCAAGACCGAGTACGTCGCCGACGCTGTGAGGTTCCTGCTCGGAGAGGACGCACGGTGGGTCAACGGAGCCAACGTGCCCGTCGACGGCGGAAGCTCCGCGGGCACCCGAAGCTTGCCCCAGCACTGGGACGACCGAACACACTGGCAATCAGGACATTTCACGACCGAACTCTCTGGAATCGAGCAATGAGCACACCACTACGGTCCTACACGTTCGTCGGTGCAGGCGCGATCGGCGGAACGGTCGCACATGCTTTGGCGAAAGCCGGGCACGAGATCACACTCGTCGACACCGACGCGAGCCATGTCGAAGCGATTCGAACCGACGGGCTTCGTATTCGCGCAGTCGATGGAACCGACGATGTCGTCCGCGTCGCCCATGCGTACACGCCCGAGGAGTACCCGACCGACGTGGCGGCGATCGATCGCGCCGTCATCTCGACCAAGTCGCAGCACACGCGAGACGCTGCGCAGTGGGTGGCACCGCGCCTCGCCGAATCCGGTTACGTCGTGTCATTGCAGAACGGCCACAATGAACCGGTCATCGCAGCCGAGGTCGGCTCGGATCGTGTCGTCGGCGCATTCGTCAACATCTTCACCGACTACCTCGAACCCGGCGTCGTATCGTTCGGCGGCGCGGGTGCACTCGCCGTCGGCCTGCCGGATGGAGGCGCACCCGACGCACGGGCACTGGAGGTGGCCGCCGACTTCCGCCGCTACGGTGACGTCGTATCGACTGCCAACGTCGGCGGTTATCGTTTCGCCAAGCGCGGTTTCGGGGGCATTCTCGGACTGACCACGCTCGTGGACGCCCCGATGGCCGAGATCGTCGACGCAAACCGCGACCTGGCCGCGGCCGTGGCTGTGGAGAGCACCGAGGTTGCCATCCGAGCGGGAATCACTCTCGAGAGCTTCGACGCGTACGAACCGTACGCATTCCGCGCCGACGCGCCCGCGGACGTGCGTGACGCAGCCTTGGACCGATTGGTCACGTGGCTCGCCGGGCAACCCAAGGATCGAAGCGGAGTGTTCCGCGACATCGCGGTCCGTAAAAGGCCCACCGAACGCGGCCTGCTCGACGACGGCTACGCAGCCCTCGCCGACCAGCACGGTCTCGACACGTCGTTCACCGCAGAACTGTTCGCGCTCCTCGGCCGAATCTCGGTCGGTGAACTCGACTTCTCCCCCACCCATCTCGACTCACTGCGGTCCCTTCTGAACACGAAACGAGAGAACTGATGAATTCGTATGCACCGCGACATGGACGGCGCTCCGCCAGAGCTGCCGCCGTCGCCCTCGCTGCGTCGTCGACGCTGCTGCTCGCTGCTTGCTCCGGTGGCGCGAACAGCAGTGGCGCACAGAACGGGACCCCGCGTGAGGGAGGCGATCTGAAGATCGCCATCGACTCGGATCCGATCTGCATCGACCCGAGTCAGACCAACCTGATCGCCAGCGCAGTCATCGGACGACAGGTCGTCGACTCGCTCGTCGAGCAGAATCCCGACACCGGAGAGTTCGAACCGTGGCTCGCGACCGAGTGGAGCGCGAACGCCGACGGAACGAGCTACGACTTCACGTTGAAGGACGGCGTCACATTCTCGGACGGAACGCCGCTGGACAGCACCGCCGTGAAGAACTTCTTCGATCAACTCGTCGCAAGCCCGGGCAAGACAGCAACGGCCGCAGGCTATCTCGCTGGTTACACGGGCACGACCGTCGTCGATCCGACACACTTCACCGTCGGATTCTCGGCCCCCAACGCACCGTTTCTGATGGGCGCGTCGAGTGCGTCGTTGGGAATCCTCGGCGAGACCACCTTGAAGACGTCGTTCGAAGATCGTTGCCGCGGAATCGGAATCGTCGGATCGGGACCGTTCGTACTGAGCGACTACACCGTCGGCGAAAGCGCCAAGATCACTGCGCGCGAAGGGTACGACTGGGCGCCGGCGGGAGCTGCGCATTCCGGTCGCGCCCATCTCGACTCCGTCACCTACCTCGTGAGCACCGAACCCAGCGTTCGCAGCGGTGGCCTGAAGTCCGGTCAGGTCGACGTCGCGACCACGATCCAGTCGCAGGACGAACAGACGCTCAGTGGCGGCGGATTCTCGATTCTGTCGCGCACCAACCCCGGAGTTCTCATCGGCGCGGCACCCGATCTGTCGCACTCGGTCATCCTGCGCGACCCACAGGTGCGCAAGGCACTGCAGTTGGCCATCGACCAGCAGGACATCGCCGACACCGTGTTGACCCCCACCTACGGCACGGCACGCAGCCTCCTCGGGGACACGACCCCCGGATTCACCGACCTTTCGTCCGAGCTGACCTCCGACAAGGAACAGGCGAAGAAGCTGCTCGACGAGGCGGGGTGGAAAGTCGGTTCCGACGGGATCCGCGAGAAGGACGGCCAGAAGCTGTCGCTGAGCATTCTGTACTTCTACCAGGTCAACGTCTACGAGTATTTGCAGCAGCAGTTGCGCGCAGTGGGTATCGATCTCCAGCTGAACCAGGTCACCTCGTCGGAGTTCACTCCTGCGTTCAACACGCACGCGTACGACCTCCGATCGGTGTCGTTCTCGCGACCGGATCCCGACATCCTGCGTACCGTCTTCGGCCAGGCCAACCTGAACTCCGCAGGCCTCGACCCTGCCGACCCCGCGACCGTCGACTTCGAAGGCCTGCTGGCCGCACAGCGTGAAACGACCGATCAGGCACGTCGGAACGACATCGCGTCGGACATCCAGTCGACGCTGATCGAGAACGACTGGGCATACCCGTTGAGTCAGCTGGTTCAAGTCATCGGTGTCTCCGACGACGTGACGGGCCTGCGTTTCGACTCGTTCTCGCGGTTCCTGGTCTACGACGCCGGATTCAGCGAGTAACGCCATGTCACGGTACATACTCCGTCGCATGCGCCATGCCGTGCTCGTGCTGTGGGCGGCATTCACGGTCTCCTTCGCCGTGCTGTTCGTCGTGCCGGGAGACCCCGTCACGATGGGTCTCGGCACCGAACAGCTCCAATCGCTGACGCCGGAGCAGATCGACGAACTGCGCGCACAGGCAGGCACCGATCGACCGTTCTACGTGCAGTACGTGGACCAATTGTGGAATGCACTCCACGGCGACCTCGGGCATTCGTATCGAAATGGAGTTGCCGTGACCCGGACCCTGGCGGACGCGGCGCCGTCGACTCTCGAACTCGCTGCGTCCGCCCTCGTCCTCGGTGTCGTTCTCGGTGTGGCCCTGGCCATCACCGCGACACTCACCCGATCTGCGTGGCTGCGGGAACTGCTCGTCTCGCTGCCACCGTTGGGCGTGTCACTTCCATCGTTCTGGATCGGACTCGTTCTGCTGCAGGTCTTCTCGTTCCAGCTGGGTTGGTTCCCTGCCTTCGGTGAACGTGGACTGTCCGGATTGGTACTCCCCGCGATCACGCTGTCGATCCCGGTCGCAGCCATCACCTCGCAGGTGCTGATCAAGTCCCTGACGACGACTCTCGCCGAACCGTACTCTGATGTACTGCGGGCGAAAGGCGTCGGGCGTTTTCGCATCTTCTTCCGGCATGCGCTGCGCAACGCATCGCTGCCGGCGTTGACGACTGTCGGCGTCACCGTCGCGACGCTTCTCGGTGGTTCGGTCCTGACCGAGACCGTCTTCTCACGCAACGGACTCGGACAAATCGCTGCGACCGCGGTGGGCCAGAAGGACATCCCGGTGGTCATGGGTGTGGTGCTCGTATCCGCAGTCGTCTTCGTCGTCGTCAG
The DNA here is from genome assembly GCF_003336925.1 of Rhodococcus sp. Eu-32. Lineage (NCBI taxonomy): Bacteria > Bacillati > Actinomycetota > Actinomycetes > Mycobacteriales > Nocardiaceae > Rhodococcus > Rhodococcus sp. Eu-32. Next base: position 84,125 of record NZ_QGNK01000014.1, read on the forward strand.
CCTTGCGATCGACCTACTGTATTCGGCACTCGATCCCCGGGTGCGTATCGAAGGAGCCAGGGCATGAGCACCGCACTCGACGTCGTGGTCGGCGAAGCAGCCGTCGATTCACGACCACCACGTCGACGACGTACCGGCGTCGCAGGCCGCGTCTTCAGCGCGTCGATGCTGTCCGCCTCGATCGCGATCGTGGCGCTCGTCGTTCTGTGGGCACTCGTCCCGTCGCTCTTCACCGATCAGGATCCTCTTCTCGGGGTCGGCGCCGAGAAGCTGCAACCGCCGAGCGGCGCGCACTGGTTCGGCACCGACCAGGTGGGCCGGGATCTGTTCGCCCGCATCGTGTACGGCGCATCCCTGTCGCTGACGGGTGCTGTCATCGCCGTGGTACTCGCGCTGGTTGTCGGCTCGCTCCTCGGCCTGCTCGCGGGGTTCGTCGGAGGTCGCACCGACGACATCATCATGCGAGGCGCCGACGTCATGCTGTCGATTCCGAGCATCCTGCTGTCGATGGCGATCATCACCGTGTTGGGTCGCGGAGTGGTCGTCGTTGCCGTAGCCGTCGGAATCGCGAGCATCGCAAGCATCGCGCGCACGATGCGCAGCGAGGTCCTGAAGGTTCGTGTGGCCGACTACACCGATGCAGCGCGTGCGGCCGGTGTGCGTTGGTGGACCATCATGTTCGCCCATGTCCTCCCCAACGCCCGTGGTCCCGTCGTCGTCCTCGCGACGATCGAGTTCGGAACCGCGTTACTGGCGATCGCTGGGCTCAGCTTCCTCGGTTACGGAGAACCGGCACCTGCTCCCGAATGGGGAGCGTTGATCTCGACGGGCCGCGACTACATGGCTACCTCCTGGTGGTTGATCACGATTCCCGGACTCGTCATCGTCGCGGTGGTCCTGTCGCTCAACCGGGTGTCGCACGCACTGCAGGATCGCAAGAGTTTCACGTTCCGTGGAAGGAAGAGAAAATGACCGAATCGTCCCGGCCTCTGCTGTCGGTCCGCGGCCTGACGGTGCGGTACGGATCAGCCGACGCGGTCGCACTCGACGACGTCTCGTTCGAAGTGGACCGTGGAGCGATGGTCGCGATCGTCGGCGAGTCCGGATCGGGCAAGAGCACCACGGCGCTGTCGATCATCGGATTGCTCGGCGCCACGGCCTCGGTCGAAGCAGGAAGTATCAGGTACGACGGGACCGAGCTCACCGAATTGTCCGACCGCGCCCTTCGCCGGTTACGCGGCAACAAGATCGGATTCGTTCCACAAGATCCCACTGTGTCCCTCGACCCGACTCAGCGCATCGGTGGGCAGATCTCCGAGGTTCTGGAGATTCACGGTCATGCCAGTCGCAAGGATGCTCCGACCCGGGCAGTCGAGATCCTCGGGGCGGTAGGACTGTCCGAGCCAGAGCGTCGTGCCCGCCAGTATCCCCACGAGTTGTCGGGCGGCATGAGACAACGAGTGCTCATCGGCATGGCGTGGGCGTGCGAACCACAGCTGATCATCGCCGACGAACCGACCAGTGCCCTCGACGTCACCGTCCAACGCCAGGTGCTCGATCGCCTCGACACTCTGCGCCGGGACAGCGGTACGGCGGTACTCCTCGTCACGCACGACCTCGCAGTCGCTGCCGATCGCGCGGACCACCTGATCGTGATGTCCGGCGGACGCGTCGTCGAGCACGGATCGACGTCGGAGGTTCTCGCGAACCCACGGCACGAGTACACCAGGCAACTTCTTTCGACGGTCCCCACCGAGCGGGCGGCGTTCGCGAAGAAAACCGTCGGCTCGAGGACAGCTGCGACGCCCGTCGTCGTCGCCCGAAATCTCGTCAAGGAATTCGAGGCCGTCGACACCACCGGAAAGCGCACGCGTATCACGGCCGTGAACGACGTCGGCTTCTCCATCGAACGTGGTCGGACGTTCGCGCTCGTGGGTGAATCGGGGTCCGGCAAGTCCACGACGGCACGGATGATCATGAACCTCGACAAGCCGACTTCCGGCACCGTCACCTTCGACGGCACCGACACGTCGACCCTCGGTTCGGGCGAATTGCGGTTGCTACGCAAGCGTTTTCAACTTATCCAGCAGAATCCGTACAGTTCGCTCAGTCCGCGCTGGTCGGTCGCGAAGATCATCGAGGAACCGCTACGCGCGTTCGGAGTGGGCTCACGCACCGAACGGGCTGCACGATCCCGAAAGCTACTCGACCAGGTGGGTCTCCCGACGTCGTTCGCGTCCCGCCGAGCGAGCGAGTTGTCCGGAGGGCAGCGCCAGCGCGTCGCCATCGCGCGTGCGCTCGCGGTCGAACCCGAGCTGATCGTGTGCGACGAGCCGATCTCCGCCCTCGACGTGTCCGTGCAGGCACAAATCCTCGATCTGCTCGCCGACCTTCAACGCGAACTGTCGGTGAGCTACCTCTTCATCTCCCACGACCTGTCCGTCGTACGCCTGATTGCCGACGACGTCGCCGTCATGAAGGAAGGCCGGATCGTCGAGCACGGTCTCGTCACGAACGTGTTCGATTCGCCGACGCACGAGTACACGGCAGCGTTGATCGATGCGATCCCGGGTCGACGCGCCTCCGTAGGAACCGAACATGGGTAAATATGATGGCCCGATGGCACCCACCCGCCCGGGCCCGAGCAGCGCTCCCGAACCGGAGCGAGTCACCGCGATCGACTCCGCCTCGGTGCAGTACGCACGCCTTCGCGCAGAACTCGTCGATCACGTCTTTCCACCGGGAACCGTTCTGCTCGAAACGATGCTCAGCGCACGTTACGGAGTTTCTCGCACTCCCATCAGAGATGCACTGACCAGGTTGGAGCACGACGGTCTCGTCGAGCGCGTCGTACGCGGGTACCGCATTCGCGTGGCCACGGCCGAGGACATCATGGAGCTGTACGAGGCCCGAATCGCCCTCGAGTCGGCAGCCGCATCCGCAGCGGCGCTGCGCCGGACCGAACTCGACCTCGCGCGACTCGAGCATCTCGCCGAACTGTTGAGCGAGGCCACCGAGATCGAGGAGATCTCGTCCGTCAACGCCGACTGGCACCGAACACTCTGGACGGCCGCACACAACAGCGTGCTGTCGGATCTTCTGGACCGTGTCATCACGCAGATGCGATTGTTCGACGACTCTCCCGTCGGCGCTCCGAACAGCCTGGAGAAGACGGTCGCCGAGCACGAAGCGATTCTCGTTGCACTTCGAGCGAACGACGCCGAAGCCGCACGTGTCGGAGTGATCGCGCACCTGAGCCGTACTCGCGATGTTCGGCTCGCGAAGTTGGCTCAGGTGCGGCCCTAGGTGCTCCTCCGACTACAGCGGAATCCCGGCGGGAACCACAGGAAGGGCGAACTCGTCGGCGTCACGTAGCGTGTCCGCGTCGACCCCGGCGAGTCCGCGGCGAACGAGATCGCCTGTGGCTTGGTCGGATCGGGCGATGCGACGCTCAATCGCCCGTCGCACCTCCACTCGCGCCGCTGCAGTCAACTTCCCGGATGCGAGAGTGTGCAGCGCATGTCGGGCGATCGTGAATCGGACGGACACCGCGTCGGCATGCTTCAGCAGGGCATCGACCACCGAATCTATCGACGGTACAGCCGAATCGGTGGCGTGCTGCTGGTGGATTCGATTGAGCCGCTCGGACGACAGCACCTCCGACGCGACCAACGAGGCTGCGGCTTCGGCATAGGCAACGGGGTCGAAAGCGGCGCCGAAGCGACTGCCGAGGTTCGATGCGGCGCGTTCATATCCGATCGACGGCGGGGTCAGCCGATCGATCAACGCGGTGTCGATCCGCAGGACGTCGTCGGACAGCAGCTTGGACAACTGACGAAGAGCTTTACGCTGCATTTTCGGAGACGCGGTGGTGACGGCGTCGACCCCGTCGCGGCCCTGGCCGTACGAATAGTCGACACCGCCGAGATATCGCGCGACTGCTTGTACCTGGAATCGATGCAGGAAATACAGGGACCCCAATCGCGCCTCGACTTCGCCCAGGGGCGATTCCGCAGGTGCGACGCCGACGCCGAAGTCCGCCAATGCTTTCGCACGAACCGCGAGAATGTGATCGAGTGCGGCAAAGGCGTCGGGAATGTCGTCCGAGTAGCGAATCGTCCACGGAACGGCGCGCCAGCTGGTCGCTCGCGGTGAATGACCGTCGGGGTCGTTGAGATAAGGAAGGTGCGAGACCGAGGCTCGTACTCCGTCGAGGTCGTCACCCGGACCGTACGCATGTGCGACGAGGAAGCGGTCCCACGGGCCCAGCTCGTCGGGATAGGCGTTGCGCAAGGACAATTCACCGTCGGGCCTGATGTCGATGGACGCGTGGGGATAGTCCATCACCGATGCGACGGGATGTCCGTTCGAGGCGAAGTTGTGCTGAAAACCGAGCGCATGCCCGACCTCGTGCGCGGCGAGCTGCCTGATTCGCCGAACGATGGCCTGTTCGATGTCTGCGAGCCGCTCGGCCTCGTCCTCACGACCGTACGGACTCAACAACGCCTCGAACAGAATTCGTAGTTGGGTGACACGCTGCGAACCGAGCCTGACACTGCCGCGGACTATCTCACCCGTGAACGGATCGGCTACCGAATGTCCTATCGACCAGCCGCGACCGGATCGGTGGACCCACCACACGGGGTTCGTGCCGATCTCCCAGGGATCGCGTTCGGCAGGAAGCACTTCCACGCGGTAGTCGTCGGGCCTGCCGATCGCAGCGAAGCCCTGCTGCCACCACGATGCGCCGTCGAGGACTGCCTGTAGATACGGCTCGGGGATACCCGGGTCGACCGAGAACACGATGGGGCGGTCCTGGGTACGAAATCTGGGCTGGAACGACACGTCGATGCTCGATGATCCGACCAGTGCAGGGTCCTCGTAGCGATTTCGCCAGCCGCCGGAGCCCGGATGATACGGGCGCGGTTCGAAACCGCCGGGAAGTGGAACGAACGAGAGGCGCTGCGTGAATGTCAACGACCGCGGATCGGGCACGACGCGAACGAGCGCAGCAGGGGGGGTGTCGGTTGCTTCGAATGTCACGGCAGCGACGAGTTCGGTGTTTCCTGCGAACGATCGCGCCTGTCGGGTCAGGGGAAACGACCTGTCCGCGACTCGCCGATACTTCACCGAGCCGGGGGGCGCGCCGACCGGTTGGACACCGGGGTAGATCGCCGCAGCGAAGTCATGGAGGTCGGATACGAGGAAATCGGTGATGTCCACGTACGCGTGCGCTTCCGGAACCGAATCCGCAACGAGCTCCGCGAGCGTCGCGACGTCGACGACCTCACCGCTGAACACCACGGACCGCGCGAACGAGTCGTCGACCGGACGTTGGGAGGGCCCGGCTTCCTGCCGACCGTTCGCGAACGACGCGGTGAGGTACTCGAGTACGACCCGTTGCCCGTACCGCACGAAGCGCGCCAACCGCACCGGCCCTGGATATCCGCGATCGAGCGGAATCTCGCTGGCGCCGACGCCGGTCTCGAGACCGCCCGACAACAGGAAAGCGGTGCCCAGGTTGCGGATACCGAGATGGACACGGCCTCGATCGTGGTCCGCGACCAGCGGGAAATAACCGTCGTGTGCGGTGGTTGAAGCGACACTCATGATGACGACGTTAGGCACCGGGACACGAAGCGTCCAGACTTTGCATCACGGTGTATTTAAATGTGCTCACGCGGATACATTGCAGGACCGACGGTCCATACGGGTCCTCGCCATAGCGCGACAAGAAAACGTAGGCACGAAGATGTGCCTACGTCCCGAGGGGATATACTGGTCCAGCCGGATCGATCACTCCTCGGACTCGTCCTCGCCCTCCGCCTGACTGGTTTGCAGTTTCGCCTTGTCGACGAGCATGTGCGGATCCGAGTCGGGATCCTGATCAGGGTCGTAGCTTTCGGGCCGGTCGGGTTGTGTCGCGTCTGTGCTCATTGTGCGGCGATACCCGGACGACTCCGATCGAATCCTCGTCATATCTCCCTTCGCGTTTTCAGGCCGCTTCCACACACGAGAAAGACGGTTTCACGATCGCGCGACTCTCACCGTCGAGGGGGACCAGAAAATCGCTTCTGACCAGGAAGGAGTAAGCCCCTACTCCGGAGACTTCGTTCTGCACCAAGACAAGCCCGTCGTCCCGTACGTCTCGAACGATGACGTCTACGGGAGTCGAGCCGGGCATGAAGGTACAGCGGTCGCCAACGTGCATTGCAGACCTGTACCCGGCCCCCGGACACTTCACACCTCCTCCGTTCGGCCAGAGTTCCCTCGGGCACTCAGCATACGAAAACCCGACCTAACGGACGCCCGCGTCCGCCGAGCTGAATTCGTCGTACCGCAGAACGGCCGCGACGCCGTCTTCGGGCGTGAACCGTTCGTCCGTGCGCACGATCGACGCACCCACGCGAACAGCTGCCGCAACCACTGCCTCGTCGGCCGGAACGGTCTGTGCGTCGGAGGCGCCGTACTCGGACAAGGCGTCGACGTCGGCCGCGACCAACCCGTCCGCCGACACCACGGTCCGTTGGCCCAGATCGCCCACGATGAGCGTGTCCACGTTGCCCGATCGCAGAGCGGAAGACACACCTTCGATGCCCTGCGCCGCTCGACCGGTGCCCTCGTACTGCTGAAACCGCTGGACAGCTGCATCCACCGCCGCCAGGCGACGTCGTGCGAATTCCTCGTCGATCTTGTCCCGGGTCGCCTGCGTATCAACGCCTGCGGAACGCGAGGCGCCGTCGATGGTCACCGCACGCTCCCGGACTCGGTCGGCCACGTGTTCGAGCAACTCTGCTCGTGCTCGAACGTCGCCACCGAGAAACACGACTCCGACGTCGTACCTGTCGACCGCTGTGTCCAACTCGGCTGCGACAGCACGAATATTCTTGCGAGCAGCCTCTTCCGCCCGTGGTTGAGGATCGCCGTAGCCTGCCGTTTCTGCACTCGACGCCTTGTGCACCGGATAGCCGTCGCCGTCGACGGACGTCGTCCACGTGTCCCCGTCCTCGGAGTGCAGAGTCAGATCCGCGCCCTGGTGGTCGACGAGAGCAACCGCGTACGCGACGGATTCGGCGCCGTGTTCGACGATGGGAACGAGGTAGGGCAGGTCCGACACGCGTACTTCGGTCTTCACGGCGGGACGTACGAGATGCTCGTCCACGAGCACTCCGTTCCGACCGGCGATGACAACGCGGCCACTGGGCCCGGACGGTGGGGTGGCCACGGTCATGGCGGTCTCGATCGCGCCGGTCAGGGAGGCGTCGGCGCCACGCTCTTCGAGTTCTTCGATCACCGCACGGGCGGTCAACTCGGCCACGGCAGACGCGTCCTCGGAGGTGTGCGTGTCGTCGTAGTACACGGTGGCGAACGGTCCCGGCTCGTCCACAAGCGCCCGAAATCGATGTGTCTGCATGGGTGTCACTCCTTCACGAACGTATGCAGTGCTCCCTCTCGGGTGCCCGACTCGCGCCCAGGCAAACCCTGGGTGTCAGGCCGGACGTCGTGAATGTTTCTCATCGATCTTTCGAATCAGTTCGCGATTTCTCCACCCCGATGCCGACGGGCGGTTAGGTTGCAAGTGTGGCTGAGCGCGGGGCAGAACCGAAGGTCTCACTGTTGCGCCGGACGGCGCTGCGCGCGGTCCGGCTGCTGTTCAATCCCCTACGGCCGGACGACTATCTATCCCTCATCAACCCGCTGTGGACGACGCGGGAGTTGCGTGGACAGGTCGTGCGCATCGCTCCTGAGGGCTCCGACGCCGTGTCGGTGTACATCAGGCCCGGGTTCGAGTGGACCGGTCACATTCCCGGCCAATACGTTCGACTCGGGGTACTGATCGACGGGCGCTACCACTGGCGTGCGTACTCGTTGACGTCCGACCCCGATCCCGTGGACGGCCTCGTCAGCGTCAGCCCGAAGCTGGTGCCCGACGGCACCGTGTCGCCGTACCTGGTGGGAACCATCAGGACCGGGGACATCGTTCGTCTCAGCGAAGTGGAAGGCGAGTTCACCCTCCCGGATCCGCTTCCGGAGAAGATGGTCTTCATCAGTGCGGGCAGCGGAATCACGCCCATCATCAGCATGCTGCGCAGTCTCGATCACCAGGACCGAATCTCCGACGTCGTCGTCGTGCATTCGGTGCACAGTCGCGAACAGCTCATGTTCGCGGACACCCTCGAAGAATTGGACGCTCGTCACGACGGGCTACGCCTCGAACTCCGCATCACCAGCGACGAGGGACGAATGAAGGCGTCGGAACTGGACCAGCTGGTTCCGGATTGGAGGGAGCGCGAAGCATTTTGCTCCGGACCGGGCGAACACCTGGAGGATCTGCGGTCCTACTGGAAGGAGCAAGGTGATCCCAACCGGTTCCATCACGAAAGCTTCCAGCCCGTCATCGGCGGTGACGCCGGCGACGGTGAAGGCGGAACGGTCCGGTTCCTCAACAGCGACAAGGAGGTCGAATGCGATGGCGGCACGACCATCCTCGCCGCGGGAGAGAACGCAGGCCTGGACCTGACCTTCGGCTGCAGGATCGGCATCTGTCACACGTGTGTAGGAACTTTGAAATCAGGACGGTTACGAGACCTGCGCAACGGGGAAGTCTCGGAGCCGACAGGACAAGCGGTTCGCATCTGTGTGAACACGGCAGAAGGCGATATCGCCATCGAACTCTGAACTTTGCACGACACCGAAGGGAACACTTGTGAGCATCGACCATGCCCCCCGAACCGAGCCGGTCAATCCTCTCGCGCATCTGAGCGACGAGACCATCGCCGAACTGGCCAAGGAATTCGACGCGATCCACGACGAGGTGTACGCCAGCCTCGGCGCGAAGGACCGTAAGTACATCACGTCGGTCATCGCGGCGCAGAGGCAACTCGTCGCCGCCGGCCGTGTGCTGTTGCTGGGCTCGACGAGCAAACCTGCGTGGGTCGCGGGAACCGCATGCCTGGGCGTCGCGAAGATTCTCGAGAACATGGAGATCGGCCACAACGTCATGCACGGACAGTGGGACTGGATGAACGATCCGGAAATCCACTCGTCCGTGTGGGATTGGGACACAGCGTCCACCTCGGAGTCTTGGAAACACTCCCACAATTTCGTGCACCACACGTACACGAACATCCGAGGCAAGGACAAAGACCTCGGTTACGAAATCATGCGGATCGACCCCAACCAGAAATGGCACCCGGTCTATCTTTTCCAGCCCTTCTACAACGTACTGCTGATGGCCTTCTTCGAATGGGGTGTCGCTCTGCACGATTTGGACATCGAGGCCATTCGCCGAGGTGAGAAACCGGCGAAAGACGTCCTCCACGACCTGAAAGGCATTGCGGGCAAGGCACGACGTCAATTCGTCAAGGACTACGTGGGCTGGCCGGTCATCAGCGCGGGAGCTTTCGCCCTCGCCCAACTCGCCAGCGGCGGCCGACTGCGCGAGAGCAAGAAGTCGAGACTCGCTGCGCGACTACGGAAGTCGTCGACATCATCGGGCGTGTCGAAACTGGCATCGCTGTTGGACAAGCGGTTCAGTGGCGTCGAAAGCACGTTCCTGTCCACACTTGCGGCCGACTTCACCGCGAACATCATTCGGAACGTGTGGGCGCACGGCATCATCTTCTGCGGCCACTTTCCCGACCAGGCGTACACCTTCAGTCAGAAAGAGGTGGAGAACGAGACGCGTGGTGGCTGGTACGTGCGTCAACTCGTCGGCGCGGCCAACATCGACGGCGGTCCCCTGTTCCATTTGATGAGCGGAAACTTGAGCTATCAGGTCGAGCACCACCTCTACCCCGATATGCCGAGCACCCGTTACTCGGAAGTGGCGCCGAAGGTGAAGGACATCTGCGAGCGATACCAGTTGCCTTACAACACCGGACCGCTGATGCAGCAGTGGGGCATGGTGCATCGCACCATCGCGCGACTCGCGTTCCCCGGTGGGAAAGCCCGTCCGAAGCCGGGTCCGTACCGTCCCGAGGAAGCATGGCGACGAAAGTTCAGTGAGGAGCCGGGCGAAAGCGAGGCGGCTCGGTCCCGCAGCCGCGTCCCGGCCGGCCATCCGGATGCAGGCCCCGAACATTCGTCCGGGGGCGTCGACGTCGAGCCGCCGCCGCGGGGCGACGACTGACGGCGACACAGGCGTTCACGTCATGCCACCAACGGAGCTCCGGTAACCGCTCGGACCTGTTCCTCGGTGATTCCGGGTGCGGTTTCGACGAGCCGGAGTCCGCCCTCGGTGACGTCGAGGACGGCCATGTCGGTGATGATGCCCTGTACGCATCCCTTGCCCGTCAACGGAAGTGAGCACTCCTCCAATATTTTCGGCTCACCTTTCTTGGAGACGTGTTCCATCATGACGATGACGCGGCGGGCGCCGTGGACGAGATCCATGGCCCCGCCCATGCCCTTGACCATGTGGCCGGGGATCATCCAGTTCGCCAGATCTCCGTGCTGGCTGACTTGCATGGCACCGAGGACGGCGACGTCGACCTGGCCGCCGCGGATCATGCCGAACGAGGCCGCCGAGTCGAAGTAGGACGCACCCGGCAGGACGGTGATCGTCTCCTTGCCCGCGTTGATGACCTCGGGGTCGAGTTCGTCCTCGGTCGGGTACGGCCCCACACCGAGAACGCCGTTCTCCGAATGCAATACGACGGTGATGTCAGTCGGCAAATAGTTCGGCACGAGCGTCGGCATCCCGATGCCAAGGTTCACGTACTCACCGTCATGCAATTCCTGCGCGACCCGGGCCGCCATCTGTTCACGGTCAATTTGATGATCGTCTCGCTCATGCCCGCACCGTCCGCTGCTCGATTCCTACCGTCACCTTGCCGACGTGCACCACACGCTGCACATGGATGCCCGGGGTGTGAATCTCGTCCGGACCGATCTCACCGGGCTCGACCAGTTCCTCGACCTGCGCGATCGTGATCCGTCCCGACGCCGCCGCGGGCGGGTTGAAGTTGCGTGCGCTGGCATGAAACACCAGGTTGCCGTGCCGATCACCTTTCCAGGCGTGCACCAGTGCGTAGTCGGCGACGATGCCGCGTTCCATCACGTAGGTGACTCCGTCGAACTCGCGGGTCTCCTTCGGAGGGCTCGCCACCGCGATGCCGCCGCTGCCGTCGTAGCGCAGCGGCAGACCGCCGTCGGCGACCTGTGTTCCCACGCCCGCCGGGGTGAAAAACGCCGGGATACCCGGCCCGCCCGCCCGCAGTCGCTCGGCGAGTGTGCCCTGCGGCGTGAGCTCGACCTCGAGTTCACCGGCGAGATACTGGCGCGCGAACTCCTTGTTCGACCCGACATAGGAGAAAATCGTGCGACGGATACGACGCTTCTCCAGCAGCACACCGAGCCCGAAACCATCCGTACCGCAATTGTTGCTGACGATCTCCAGATCGGATGCGCCGTGATCGAGCACGGCACCGATCAACACCTCGGGAACCCCGACCGACCAGGCCGAAACCACCCACGGCGATCGACGCCCCATCCGGCAGATCGGCCACCGCGTCGGCGGCGCTCGCTACGACTTTGTCCATCATGCGCTCGACCATACGTGCGCACCGACGGGTCATTGTTCTGGCTCACCCCGAGAGTGCTCGAACTCGGCTACAGCTACCTGTCCTCGCTCACGTTGCCCGACGTCGCCGGTCCCCACCTCGAGGCGTTGTCGCAGCGGGTGCACGAGTCGTCGTCGGTGTCCATCCTCGACGGCGACGACGTCGTCTACGTCGCCCGCGTCCAGGTCTCACGGATCATGACCGTCGCGATCACCATCGGCACCCGCTTTCCCGCCTACGCCACCTCGATGGGCCGAGTGCTGTTGGCAGGACTGTCATCCGTCGAACTCGACGCCTACCTGTCACGACTGAATCCGACACCGCTGACCGGTAAGACCATCACCGACATCGCATCCCTTCGCGCCGAACTCGAATCCGTTCGCACACAGGGCTATTGCCTGGTCGACCAAGAACTCGAAGCCGGTCTGCGCTCGATCGCGGCACCGATCCACGACACCGCCGGCGTGGTCGTCGCCGCAGCCAACGTGTCGACGCCCGCCGCCCGGCACTCCGCCGCCGCCGCCCGCGAACACCTCCTCCCCGCCCTCCTGGCCGCCGCCCAAGCAATAGACACCGACCTACGCCGCCTGGACACGAACTCCACCGACAAACAAGGACATCGACATGCCTGACGCCGTCATCTGCGAACCCCTCCGCACCCCCGTCGGGCGCTTCGGCGGCGTGTTCTCCGGCATCGCACCCGAAACTCTTGCCGCTGCCGTGATCACCGAACTCGCCTCGCGCACCGGCATATCCGGATCCGACATCGACGACGTCATCCTCGGCCAGGCATCACCGAACGGGGAAGCACCCGCACTCGGCCGCGTCGCCGCCCTCGACGCAGGCCTCGGCATCGACGTCCCAGGACAACAGATCGACCGCCGCTGCGGATCCGGCCTCCAAGCCGTCCTACAGGCCTGCATGCAAGTACAGACCGGCGCCAGCGACCTCGTCCTCGCCGGCGGCGCAGAAAGCATGAGCCAGGCCGAGTTCTACACCACCGGCATGCGCTGGGGAGTCAAAGCCGACGCCATCGCACTCTCCGACCGCCTCGCCCGCGCCCGCGTCACCGCAGGCGGCAGAAACTTCCCCGTCCCCGGCGGCATGATCGAAACCGCCGAAAACCTACGGGCGGAATTCTCCATCAGCCGCGCCGACCAGGACGCCCTCGCCGCCGCCTCCCACCACAAAGCCGTCGCCGCCCAGAACAACGGTGTCTTCGCCGAAGAAATAGTCGCAGTCGCTGTCCCACAACGCAAATCAGATCCCGTCGTCGTCGACACCGACGAACACCCCCGTGCGGACACCACCATCGAATCCCTTGCGAAACTGCGGGCGATCCGTTCGAAGCTCGACCCCGACTCCACCGTCACCGCAGGCAACGCCAGCGGCCAGAACGACGGCGCCGCCCTCGCGATCGTCACCACCCCCGAGAGGGCCGCCCAACTCGGCCTCAGGCCCATCGCGAAACTCCTCTCCTGGGCCGTCGCAGGCGTGCCGCCGCGGACCATGGGCATCGGACCCGTCCCCGCCACCGAGAAAGCCCTCGGGCGAGCCGGACTCACGATGAACGACATGGGCGTCATCGAACTCAACGAAGCGTTCGCCGCACAAACCCTCGCCGTCCTACGCACCTGGAACATCGAACCCGACGACCCACGGCTGAACCCCCACGGCTCCGGCATCTCCCTCGGCCACCCCGTCGGCGCCACCGGAGCACGCATCCTCGCCACCCTCCTACGCGAAATGCGGCGCCGCAACACCCGCTACGGCCTCGAAACCATGTGCATCGGCGGCGGACAAGGCCTCGCAGCAGTGTTCGAGCAGACGAGCTGAGTCCGGTTCGACCGTCGGTGACGCCAGTGCATGCAGCGGACTGTCATCGCCAGCAATCGAGGCATGACGACATACGCCGACGTCGGCACGACGATCGCGGTGAGCAGCAGCGCTCGACACCACGTCGGCCACGTGGCAGTCGTCGGCACGACCGACGCCATCAGGGTCATCCCCACCGCAACCAACGGGAAGATCGACAACCAGGTGATCAGAACCCTGAGATGTGTCGACGGAGTCGGAGGCCCGGACGGCATCGGTCGTCGACGACGCCGGCTACTCGAGGCGCCGTGGCGATCGAGTGCGACATGATCCAACACGGTCGACGCCACCGCCAGCGTTTCCATCGAGCGCACTCCTCCATCTCCAACCGAACAGTTGGAGATGGACATTACCCGTCGAGAATATCTATCTCCAACCAGATGGTTGGAGTTGGGTAGAGTCGACTCATGGCGTGGGACACCGAACGTACGAAGACGCTCCTCCTCGAAGCGGGTGTCGACGAGTTCAGCGAGTACGGGTTCGCGGGCGCCCGGGTCGAACGCATCGCGACCAAAGCCGGGGTCAACAAAGAACGCATCTACCAATACTTCGGCAACAAGGGTTCGTTCTTCTCGACAGTTCTCGCGCAGCAAGTGGCTCTTTTCTCGACCGCAGTTCCACTGATCGGGCACGGCCCGTCTGCGATCGCCGACTACGCAGGTAGACGATTCGACTTCGCGATCGAGCACCCCCGACTCACCAGACTGCTGTTCTGGGAGGGACTCGAAATACGCAGGGCGGCAATCGAAGATCCGCGTCGCGAACACGCACGCAGGTTGATCGACAGCGCCACGAGTGCCCTGCCGACACTGTCGGCAGCCGACGCTTCCGAACTGATACTGACCGTCATCACCCTGGTAGACGGATGGGTGGCTCTGCAAACCACCGATCGCCAGTTCGCGGACACCGAAGTGACGACCGATGACCGAAACGACCGCAGACGCGAGTTCATCGTCATGACGGTTTCCGCGGCGACCACCGCAGCCGTGGAACGCGGTCGAGGAGATGATTCTCGCAGAGCGAGATGAACGGAACGGACCACGTCGTGGATCCGAACCCGTTGTCGCCCTTGCGGTTTACGCCTTTTTCGAGCGGGTAGGCACAGAATGCGCGCCTCCGCCGTGCGTGTAGCACCGCGTTCCACCTTACCCGCGAGCAGACTTGGAGAAGACCCACCGTGAACGACGCATCACAGCTCACCGTGCTGGTCACCGGGGCAACCGGCAACCTCGGCACCAGCGTCGTCGACGCCCTGACCCGCAATCCCCGCGTCGGCAGAATCATCGGACTGGCGCGACGGGCGCCGACGCTGCAGCCGGACAGGACGACGTTCGTCGAGGCCGACATTGCGAAAGACGATCTGCTGCCGTTCTTCTCGAACGTCGATGTGGTAGTTCATCTGGCGTGGCAATTTCAGCCCACCCGCGATCCTGCGCACACCTGGAGCGCAAATGTATTGGGCGCACTCGCAGTGTTCGACGCGGCCGCACGCGCGCACGTACCGTCGCTGATCTACTCGTCGTCGGTCGGCGCTTACGCGCCCGGACCGAAAGATACTGCAGTGAAGGAGGATTGGCCCACACACGGGTGGCCCGGCGCCGCCTACACGCGCGAGAAGTCGTACCTCGAACGCGCACTCGACGCGTTCGAACTTCAACATCCCTCGATGCGCATCGTCCGCATTCGTCCCGCGTTCGTGTTCAAACCCGAAGCCTCGACGGAACAACGTCGGTTGTTCGCGGGTCCGTTCCTGCCGCCACAGTTGGTCCGGCCCGAGTTGATCCCGTTCGTTCCGAAACTACCGGGCCTCGTGTTCCAGGCAGTGCATTCCGCCGACGTCGGTGACGCATTTTCGCGCGCTGCCACCAACCACGCGCATGGAGCCTTCAACATCGCCGCTGAACCACCCGTGACTGCCGCGGTGCTGGCGGACGTACTCGGCGCCCGGGTCGTACCGGTTCCGGTCATGCCGGTTCGCGCACTGGTGACCCTTCTGTGGAAGCTCCGGATCGTGCCCACCAGCCCCGACCTGCTCGACGCGGTTCTGCGGTTGCCACTGATGGACACTTCACGCGCCCGCACCGAACTCGGGTGGCAACCGCGTCACACCTCGGCGGAAGCGTTGTCGGAGTTCGTTCGAGGTGTTCACGAAGTGCGTGACGCGCCTACTCCCCCGCTGTCGGAATGAACGCTGGTTCCGATTCAGCCGACACTGTCCGGACCTGGAAGTCGGTGCATCAGCACGGTGGCTGCGTCGAGGACGAATTCTCTGTCGAGTGTGAACAGATACTTGTAACGGGGACCTCCGTCGTGTGCGCGCCCGTCGTGCACGGCGATCAACGCGCCGTGGAACAACGGATCGACGACGATCATGGACCGTTCGAGCGCCAGTGGTTCATCGGAGCCGATGCCGACGACACGGTAGCGGTGGCCCGCAGGCGCGGGGCGAGAATCGAACACCGCGGTCAACGCTGTTCGTGACGCCAGGTCATCGAGCCGCGAGCGGTACGCGTCGGACATTTCGGTCGAGGTCGACGCGGTGACCAGCACGATCCCCGTCGATCCCGCCGATTCGGCACGGCGCAGAAGCTCGTACTCGCAGTACTCGACGAGTTCTTCACCGCCGTGCCGGAGGCGAGAGTGTTGCCGAGCGAGACCGCCCGGCGTCACCGCTACCGGCGCTCGCACCGTCACCGCTGGTTGCGTCGTCCATCGATCGACGACGCGGGCATGGGCGTCGAACACGGGAAGTGCGCCGGGCGGACCGTACAACCAGCCTTGGCCCCACACCGCACCGATGTCGTGTGCCCACCGCTCGTGGGCCTCGGACTCGATTCCCTCGGCCAGAACGACGGCGCCTGTGCGGTCTGCTTCCGCGCCGACCGCGGTGAGGATCGCGGCGGTCTCCCGAGTCGAGCGACCATGAGTCAATCGCATGTCGAGCTTGATGACGTCGGGTCGCACCAGCGCCAGCAGCGCCAAACTGGATGCGTCCGCGCCGACGTCGTCGACAGCCACACGCCAGCCGTTGTCTCGAGCCTGTGCCACGGCGCCCAGAAGCCCGGCGACGTCCGACATCAATTGGCGTTCCGTTATCTCCACGATCACCGACAACGATCGTGCCTCGGCGAGCAATCGACGCGACTCCGGCGGTGGCGGCGCGCCGAGCGCAGCGGGCTCGGCATTCACGAACAGCTGAAGATGCCGGGGAAAGCGGGCCGCAAGAGCCCCCTGTACTGCGGTGAGCCGGCAGTGCCAGTCGAACTCGACCATGCAACTTCGGTCCTCGGCGTCCGTGAACAACTGCTCGGGGGACGTGGAGGGACTGTTCGCCGACGGACGCACCAGCGCTTCGAACCCGACCACCGTGCGGGTGTCGAGCGCGACCACTGGCTGATAGACCGGACGAATGTCCGGCAAAGGGGTGCCACCGGTCGAACGGTCGGCCTGCGGGCTCTGCACGTGCGTCTCTCCTGACATCGTCCCAGCGTCCCTCGACCGGAATCCATTGTGCCTTCAGTTCTGCATTCTTCACCTCGGGCATACGAAAGACCGGACACGAGGCGGACAAGATATACAGTCGGTCGAGACCGATGAACCGACCGAACTGGGGCACGATCACATGGCAGGCCGAGGACATAACCTGTCGAACCCGCACCACGCGTTGTTCGCCGACAGGTACGTGGTTCGAGAGGTCATCGGCAGGGGCGGAGCAGCAGATGTCGTCCGAGCCGAAGATGTACGACTGGGCCGGACGGTTGCACTCAAGATTTTTCGTCGCGACCGGGGCGACTTGCCGGATCGCCGACGCATCGAAGCCGAGATGCAGACGCTCGCTGCCCTGTCTCATCCCGGCCTGGTGACTCTGTTCGACGGCGGGACCGCTCTGGACGATCAGGGCTTCGAGGCGCCGTACCTCGTCATGGAGTTCGTCGACGGTCCCACCCTGAATCAGCTACGGGCCGGAGCATGTCTGCCTCTTCCCGATGTCGCCGGACTCGGCCGCGACGTGGCCACTGCGCTCGCTTACATCCACTCCGCAGGCGTGGTTCATCGCGACGTGAAGCCGGCGAACATTCTCGTCACACCGCCGACCGTGCACGCCCACCGATCGTTCAAGCTCACCGATTTCGGCATCGCACGCGTCGTCGATGCGGCCAGATTGACCGAACACGGCACTGCCGTGGGAACCGCACACTATCTGAGTCCCGAACAAGCTCTCGGAAGTACGACGGGCCCACCCACCGACGTGTATTCACTCGGTCTCGTCTTGATCGAATGTATCGGTGGCCGCATGGTTTTCGAGGGTAGCGCCATCGCCGCGGCCGTCGCACGTCTGCATCGTGATCCCGAGGTGCCTGCCGGGCTGCCCCCGGAGTGGGCGAGACTGTTGTCCGAGATGACTGCTCGCCGACCCGAGGATCGTCCCACGGCGGACGAGGTAGCCGAACGACTTGCCACGGTGGACACACTGGATCGCCCATCGGTTCCGACAGGCGACCTGGGCACCTGGGTCTACCCTGCGATCACGGAAGTCCCTGTGCCCGAGGTGAATCAGATGGAACCTCCGCCTCGGCGACGAGTCGGTCGGCTGACCGCGGGCGTCGCAACGGCGGTCGCCGGACTGGTCGCCGTCGCGGTGGCGTGGAGTTCCCAGACTTCACCACAACCCCCGACAAGCGACCCCCGAGCCGAAACGTCGAGTCCAGCCCCGTCGACACCGACCACCGCGACACCCGAAGCAGCAGAACCCATCTCGTCGCCGTCCACCGCGTCCGTCATCGTCGAACCGGTGGCACCGGAGACGTACCTGCCCGAGACACCCGCGATTCCGGCTCCTCGACTGCCTGCGGACATTCCGCCGGCAGAGTCGGGCAACAACGGCAATGGCAATGGGAACGGCAATGGCAACAACGGCAACGGCAACGGCAACAACAAAAGTGGCGGCAACAACGGTAACGGGAACGGCAGAGGCAACTGACGGTTCGTCCGCGCCTAGCGCCGGGTCGTCCTGGTCGAGGGATGCTCACCGCGTGTCAGGGGCGGGATATGTTCGATAGCACCGGCCACGGCGGCGAGTCCGCGACTACCGATGTGGCTGGGCCGCGCGACAATGGGTGACGCGTGGTCGGACAGGCGGTCGAGGCGGTCACGAGCACGGTCGACAACGGTCAACGGTGCAGCCGACACCACGTTGCCTGGTGGCCGACGTGCAACAACAGGGTGAGGCCTGGTGGGTGCGGCCCGTCGAACGATCGACCACATCACGCCTGTGCGGCGCAACTGTCGATCCGTCATCGCAGCCCGCAACATCGGCAGCAATTGGTCCTCTTCGTCGCGCACGTCCTGCCTCAGAAGCTCGAATATGCTCTGTAGCAGGGGCTCACGATCCGGATCCTGCGATGGCATGGCCTCGAGATCCGAGAACAACTCGTTTATCTGCTGGTGTTCCCGCTCGATGTCGAGCGTCAACTTCTCGCCCTCGGGCACATGTTTGCGAATGATCGGCCACAAGACTGCCTCTTCGGCGAACGCGTGCGGAAAGACGAGCCGGCACAGCGCGCGCAGGAGATCGTTCTGCTCGACGCCTTCCGCGGCCTCGATTCCCCGAAGAAGACGATCGAGTTCGACATGGTCGTCCCGCTGACGGACCAGAACGCTTCCCGGCCCACCCAACTCGTCGACCGAAAGATCGGAAATGGATTTCGGCATGCTCACCCCACAGAACTGATTGTCCGGCGGCGCGGTCCGGACACAGCCCCCGAACCGCGCCTCGCCAGATGGCTTGTGTCGACGCCCGTTACGTCTCGTCGGGGTCGAGGGCGTCCTTGATCTTACCCATCATCCCCTTCTCGGTGCCGAGGGCCGCCGACGCTGGATCGCCCTTGGCGCCGTCGTAGGTCGCGTACAGTTTCGGATCCGGTGCGGGTGCGGATGCCTTGTTGCCCAACGGTTGCGGGTCCGCGAGGAACCCCATCTGGCGGGCGCCGTCGGGCGCGAGACGATTCGCCCACCCGCCGGTTGACGAGAATTCCCCGTCGGACAGATGCCACAGGTCGGTGGCATGCTCGGTGGCTTCTTCGTCCAGGAGAGCGTCGGGCGCGACGACGCCTTCGAGTCCATCGGCTTGCAACTCTTCGATCGCAGCGAGCCATAAATTCTGATGGTGGGTGTCGCGGGCGAGGTTGAACTTCAACATCGCTTTCACTCCCGGGTCGTCGGTCATGTTGTACAGCCGCGCGGTCTGCACCCGTCCCTGAGCTTCCGCGGCGACGTTCGCACGGAAGTCGGCCAACAGGTTGCCGGAAGCAACGATGTAGCGGCCGTTCCACGGGACACCGTTCGAATCCTGAGGCATCGCACCGCCGCCGGCGACGATGGCCTGCTGCGGATCCATCCCGCCCATCACCGCCGCGACCACCGGATCAGCCGCCGCCGCTTTGGTCGACTCCGTCGCAGGCGCGCCCTCGAGAAGACGAGCGACCATCGTCGCCAGCATCTCCACGTGCCCGATCTCCTCGGTGGCGATGTCCATGATCAGGTCCTTGTACTTACCTTCCATGCGACAGTTCCAGCCCTGGAACAGGTACTGCATGGTCACGGTCATCTCGCCGTACGCGCCGCCGATCAACTCCTGGAGCTTGCGGGCGTACACAGGGTCCGGCTTCTCGGGCTTGACGTCGAA
Source organism: Rhodococcus sp. Eu-32 (assembly GCF_003336925.1). Classification (NCBI taxonomy): domain Bacteria; kingdom Bacillati; phylum Actinomycetota; class Actinomycetes; order Mycobacteriales; family Nocardiaceae; genus Rhodococcus; species Rhodococcus sp. Eu-32. The sequence goes on from NZ_QGNK01000014.1 coordinate 104,249, forward strand.
CTGCAGGTAATCGGTATGGCGAAACATGTAAACTCCATTCTGGCAGTGGAAGACAACCGTTCGCCCTTCGGATACCGGATGACCGAATCGGTCAAACCTCCTCTGCTGCACAAGTTTTGGCGAAAAACCCGCTGACACTCGCCTACTTTTGCGATCCCGGACAACGTATCTCGAGACGGCAGCGACAACAGGTTCGCGAGAACCGCCGCTACCCGTTTGATCGTCGATTCGTATGGGTAGGAGAAGCAATGACTTGCAACAGCGCGTCCACTCCTCCGACCGCTCACGCGTCGACGGCGATCGGTGGTCACGACCTCGCCGACATCGCCGACGCGGTGCCCTCGGCATCCGCCGTATACGGGGACGCGGTGGTAACGGGCGTCAGCGACGATTCGCGCACGGTCGAACCAGGCGACCTCTACCTCGCATTTCCCGGACGCCATGCGCACGGCCTCGACTTCGAACTCGAAGCGCTCGCCCGCGGAGCAGTCGCGATCCTGTCGGACCGTCCCGCAGTGTCACTGCCTTCGGTCGTCGTGACCAACCCCCGCAGCTGTGCGGGTCCGGCCAGCGCACTCGTTCACCGTCACCCTTCGAAGGGTATGAGGGTGTACGGAACGACGGGTACCAACGGAAAGACGAGTACGACCTACCTGCTCGGGGCCGCACTGTCCGCCGCGGGCGAGACCGTCGGCACCATCACCGGCATCTCCATCGCAGGACCGAGAACCACCCGACCGGCTGCCCGGACCACCCCGGAAGCCGCCGTACTGCAGCAATCCCTCGCGTCGATGCGTGACGAAGGCGCCACGTCGGTTGCTCTCGAAGTGTCCTCGCACGCGCTGGACCAGGGCCGAGTCGACGCGACGCACTTCGCCGCCGTCGGGTTCACGAATCTCACCCGCGACCACCTCGACTACCACCGATCGATGGACGATTACTTCGCCGTCAAGTCACGCCTGTTCGAACCACACCGAACCGAGGTGGCGGCGATCGGAGTCGACGGAGACTACGGTCGTCGGCTCGCCTCGTCGGTCGGTGTGCCGTGTTGGACGTGGTCGGCGTCGAATCCCGGGGCACACATCTATGCAGATCGAATCCGCTCGGGCCCCACGGGCACATTCTTCATCGCACACACACCCGACGGCCCCCTGGATGTCCGCCTCCGGCTGCTGGGTCCGCATCAGGTCGACAACGCGTTGACCGCGCTCGCCATGCTTGCCGCGACGGGAGTCGAACTCGACGCCGCTGTCGCCGGATTCGAGCAGTTGACCCATGTACCCGGCCGTTTGGAACGCGTCGACGACGGCCGGAGCGGCGTCGTGGCCCTCGTCGATTACATGCACAACACCGACGGCCAGCATCGGCTGCTCCCCTATCTACGGTCGCTGAGTACCGGGAAACTGATCGTCGTCATCGGCGCGACCGGCGACCGTGACATCGGGAAGCGCTTCCCGCTCGGAGCCACTGCAGCCGAGTACGCCGACATCGTCATCGTCACCGACGAGAGCCCCTTCTCCGAAGACGCCGACACCATCCGAGACGCAGTCGTCGATGGCGCTGTTGCAGCCGGTTCGGCGACGGTAATCGTCGAACCGGACCGGCGCGATGCCTTCGAACTCGCGGTCGAGCACGCACGGCACGGTGACGTGCTCGTGGTCGCCGGACGGGGATGCGACGACCACGTGGTCCACGGCAACAGGTCTGCGCCATTCGACGACAGGGTGGAACTACGTGCAGTCCTGGAGAACAGTGCGTCGACGAGCTGACCGCGGACCCGCGCGGTCCAGGCCGAGAATGCTCGGCGCTACTGTCCCGCAACAGCATTGAGGTACCGGTCGATCCCGAAAGAATTTTCTCCACCCTCTTGGCACTCTCCGATCGAGAGTGCTAAATTCTTCCTCAGCACAGTGAAACGGCAGCCCGCTACAGGGGCGGGCGCATCGTCTGCATCAGGAGGTGATTGCTGTGCTTCGATTCGATCCGTTCCGTGACTTGGATTCCATCGCTGCCGGGATGTTCGGCACGTCGAGTGGTTCGGACCGTGTCCCTCGCTTCATGCCCATGGACCTGTACAAGGTCGACGACCACTACGTGCTCTCCGCCGACCTACCCGGCGTCGACCCAGGCTCGATCGACGTCGACGTGGACCGGGGTACCCTTACCCTCACCGCGCATCGGACTGCGCCGAGCGACGGTGGCGTGCAGTGGATTTCAAGCGAACGGTTCGCCGGAACCTACCGCCGCCAGATCGCGCTGGGCGACGGAATCGACACCGAACGCATCTCGGCCTCGTACGACAACGGTGTGTTGTCGGTGACGATTCCGCTCGCAGAAAGAGCGAAGCCTCGCAAGATCGACATCTCGCGATCGGGCACCGAGCAACGTTCGATCGAACCGCACGCGACCTGAAACGCTGTCGGACAACACGTTTCACGGTCGGATCGGAAGGGAGTGTCGCGCATGGACGACGAAGTGATTTGGTGGGAGGAATCGGATCGCGATTCGTGGTGGCGGCAGGTTCTCGGGCTCGGTACCGAGGTACGTGAATGCCCCGAAGCCGATGCACTCGAACAGGCTCTGGCTGTCCCGTTCGAGGAGGACCCGTTCCCGCTCACCCCGCGGAGTTCTGTGATGGTGTAGCTGCTGCCGACGTGGACTCGGCACACGCGTGTCGAGTCCACGCTCCTTTACTCCCGGCGCCTTCGGGACGCACTTCACCTCGCCGCGGGTGGCGACGCAGACTCCGATCCCAACCGGACGAGGTCCGCGGCGAGTGTGGCGACAGGGATGTTCTCGTTCTGTGAGAGCTGGCGGATCAATTCGAACGCCTGGACGGCGTCGATACCGTAGCGCTCCATCAACATGCCCTTTGCTTGGCCGATCACATCTCGTGACGCCAAACCAGAGGCAAATTGTTCTGTTTTGTTCGCCGTGTACAGCGCTACGGCAGCGTGAGTTGCGAGGACCGCGCCGAGTTCCTCGTCGGCGTCGTCGAACACGTTCGCAGCCAAGGAGAAGAGGTTCAAAGCGCCGATCGTGTCTTCTTTCGTGTACAACCGAAACGACATGCTGCTGAGAACGCCGGCTTCCACTGCTTTCGGAGCGAAGCCGGGCCAACGCGGATCGGTGCGGAAGTCGTCGCATCGCACGAAGAACTCGCTACGGGCTGCATCGACGCATGGCCCTTCGTCGAGCTGCTCTTGAAGGGCGTCCAGCCGAACGGGCAGCTCGCTCGTTGCGGCGTGCGATCGATACCTTCTCGGGCCCTCCGCGATGAGTATGTCGGCGCAGTCGACCGCGTCGATCAGCTCCGTTGCGCTCTCGGTCACCCCCCGGAGGGTGTCCTCCAGACTTCTCGGAGCAAAGAACGACCTCGTCATGTCGGCAATCTGTCGACTGAGGGTGTTACGTCGCGGGTCGTGATTCATGCTTCCCGGCCGCCGATCGACGCGTCCTCGCACGACACGACACGAGGCAGGTCCGCCACCGGGGCGCCGAGGGTGAGCTGACAGGGGAAACGGAGGTCCATTCGTGGACGGTACCCGGGTGCGTAGCGCTTTACACTCGTCGTACGAAATCGTTCTCGATTAACGGTGCAGTTGCTCATCCGATGTGGTGCTATTACCACTGCGGTCGGGTCGATCGCAGTGGTCAGGTTGATTCCCGACGAGGGGGCGGGAATCAACCTCCACGTGGAGCGGTTCGACGCGTTACTTCCCGGTCCACACCGGTTGCCGCTTCTCGCCGAACGCCGTTGCACCCTCGTGCGCGTCGGCGCTCGAGAAGACCACGTTCATGGCTTCCTGATTGCGCGCCCACAGGCCGTCGCCCCACGTATCACCGTTGGCACTCTCGTGGACGAGTTGTTTGCTCGTCACCACCGACAGCGGCGCGTTGACCGCGATCGATTCTGCGAGTTCGAGTGCCACGTCGAGCGACGTGCCTTGCGGCGCAACCCTGTTGATCAAGCCGAGCTCGTACGCTCGCGCTGCCGTGATCGGCTCACCGGTCAGCGCGATCTCCAAAGCGATCTTGCGCGGAATCTGTTGACTCATGCGCAGAACGCCGCCTGCACCGGCGAAGAGGCCGCGTTTGACTTCCGGCAAACCCAGAGCTGCGGTCTCGTCCACGACGGCCAGATCACATGCGAGCAACAGCTCCGTTCCACCACCGAGGGCGAAACCGTTGACCGCCGCGATGGTCGGCTTGTCGACCCACTGGCGAACGAAGCCCGCAAAGCCCCACTCCGGGTGCCCGTCGGCGTCGAGAGATCTGCCAGCTGCGATCTCCTTCAGATCTGCGCCTGCGCAGAAGGCACGACCGGAACCGGTGAGAACGATAGCTCGCACGTCGGGGTCGACGTTGGCTGCGTGCACCGCATTTCCCACCGCCGTGGACAATGTCGAATCGACCGCATTCAGCGCCCTCGGGCGGTTGAGCGACACCACTGCGACGTTCCCGCGTCGCTCGACCAGCGCCGCCGGTTCGTCGATCGTCGTCGAACTCATCGAAATCTCTCTCTCGGTGTTGTCTATCTACCTGCGAATCGGTCGATTCGCTCACGTGCGCTTCCGGAGGCGCCGACGTCGGCAATCGTGCGGGCCTCGTCATCGAGCCGGTCGGACAGCGAACCGTTCGACGCCACCCGCATGAGCCTCCGCGTCTGCCCCACGGCAGGGAAGGCACTCGCAACGACCTTGCGTGCCAACTCCTCCACACGAGAGGAAATCTCGGCGTCGTCGACCAGGTCGGTGACCAGTCCGTTCTCGAGCGCCTCCTGACCACCGATGACCTCTGCAGCCAACAACATCCGCGCCGCCGCGCGCGGACCCACGACCCTGGGCAGTAGCGTCGACACGCCACAATCCGGCGACAATCCGACCGCCGAATAGGCCGCGGCGAATTTGCTGGACCGTCCGGCCACGACGAAATCCGCGGCAAGCACGAAGCCCAAGCCCGCGCCTGCTGCCGAGCCCTGAACTCCAGCGATGACCACGACGGGCAGCGTGTCGAGAAGCTTCAACGCATCGTGGACCGTACCGGCCAGATCGGTGAGGAAGCCGGGAATCTCGGCGGCAGAGGCCATTTCGCGCACATCACCACCGGCGCAGAAGTTCTTGCCCTCGCCGGTCAGCACGAGCACGCGGACGCCGGGATCGGCTGCCACTGCCTCGACCGCAGCCTTGAAGCCGGCAGCCAGATCGGTGTTCAAGGCGTTGGACGACGCGCCACGAGCAAGCACGATGCGAGCGATCCCCTGCTCGATAGAGAATCGCACGCTCGTGTTTTCGACACCGTTCATCGGGGGGCCATGCGGATCGCACCGTCGAGGCGGATGACCTCGCCGTTCAGCATCGGATTCTCGACGATGTGGCGTACCAGAGCTCCGAATTCGTCGGGGTCACCGAGCCGCGAGGGGTGAGGCACCTGGGCGCCGAGCGATGCGCGCGCATCTTCGGGCAACGTCTTGAGCAACGGGGTGTCGAAGATTCCCGGTGCGATGGTCGCGACGCGAATCTGGTGGCGAGCCAGCTCACGAGCGATCGGCAGAGCCATGGACACGATTGCGCCCTTGGACGCGGCGTACGCGGGCTGACCGATTTGGCCGTCGAACGCAGCAACCGATGCCGTGTTCACGATGACGCCGCGTTCTCCATCCACGCTCTCGGTGGACGCGATGCGCTCGGCAGCGAGTCGAATCACGTTGAACGTGCCGAACAGGTTGATGCGGACGATGCGCTCGAAGTCTTCCATCGGAAGGGGTCCGTTCTTTCCGAGCACCTTCCCCGGAGGACCGACGCCTGCGCAGTTGACCACGACGCGAAGCGGGCCCTGCTCGGACAGCACGTCCAGCGCCTGCGAGACGTCGTCGGAGGACGTGACGTCACCGGGCAGGAAGGTCACCGATCCTGCATGCTGCTCGGCGACGGACTTACCCGGTGAGCCCGGCAGATCCAGGATGCCGACGTGCGCGCCTGCCCGCACGAGTGCCTCGGTGGTCGCCAGGCCGAGACCGGATGCCCCACCGGTCACCAGAGCGGTGATATCAGTCGTCTTCATCTCGAATTCCTTGTCTGTCCGCGCGACACCTCATGTGCCGCTGGTGGAAGTGATGTGTCGCCGGCGGTGCCCGCTGTCGTCACGGCCGGCAGTGCGAACCGAAGCCTCAGCGCGGGTCGACGAAGATGTCGTAGTCGAGCGGTTCCTGCCCTCCGTACACAGCGAGATCGGTGATGCCGGCTTCGGCCAACACATCGACATCGATCAGCGTCTCACCCGTTCGGTGACGCGGGGTGTGCGACAGCAGTAGGGCGGCCGCGTCGGCCATCACCTGTGGGTCACGTGCGTGCGACGTCCCCTCCTCGCCGCCGAGGAGGTTCTTCACCGCAGCAGTTGCGATGGTGGTCTCCGGCCACAGGCAGTTGCTGGCGATACCGTCGTCCGCGAATTCTGCGGCAAAGCCCCTGGCCAACAACGTCATTCCGTACTTGCCGAGCATATAGCCCGGGTGCTTTCCCAGCCACTCGTCGGACATGTTCAGCGGCGGTGACAGCGTCAACACGCTCGCCGATTCCGACTTCTTCAGGAATGGCAGGCACGCCTGCGTGAGAGCGAACGTTCCGCGCACGTTGACCTGCTGAATGAGATCGAAACGCTTGAGCGGTAGGTCCTCGGTCCCGGCCAGATTGAGGACGCTTGCATTGTTGATGCAGATGTCCACGCCCCCGAAAGTGTCCGCTGCGGTCGACGCCGCGCGCTGGACGTCGTCGTCGTTTCGCACGTCGCCGACGACTCCGACAGCCTTGCCACCGGCAGCTTCGATCTGCTCGACCGCCGTGTGAATGGTTCCGGGCAAGCGAGGGTCGGGATTGTCGGTCTTCGCAAGCAGCACCAAATTCGCACCGCCCCTGGCCAATTCGGTGGCGATCGCCAAACCGATGCCGCGGCTTCCGCCCGACATCACCGCTGTCATACCGTCGAATCGTAGGTCGCTCATGTCAGTCCTTCTCGTCAGAGTCGCTCGATGATGGTGGCGTTGGCCATGCCGCCGCCTTCGCACATGGTCTGCAAGCCGTATCGACCACCGGTGGCTTCCAGATACGTCAGCATCGAGGCCAGAAGCCTGCCGCCCGACGCACCGAGCGGGTGCCCCAGCGCGATGGCGCCACCGGCCGGGTTGAGGCGTTCGGGGTCGGTGTCGAAGTGGCTCTGCCACAACAACGGAACCGGAGCGAACGCTTCGTTGACCTCGTACGCGTCGATCTGATCCAGCGTCATTCCCGTACGCGCGAGGATCTTCTCGGTGGCGGGGATCGGCCCCGTCAGCATCAGGAGTGGGTCACTTCCCGCCACACTGAAGCTGTGGAAACGGGCGCGCGGTGTCAACCCGAGCGCAGCAGCCTTCTCCTCGCTCATGATCAAGGCGGCCGACGCGCCGTCCGTGAGGGGCGACGAGTTTCCTGCGGTGATGGACCACTCGATCTCAGGGAATCGCTGCGACATGGCCTCGCTCTGGAACACAGGACGCAGGCCGCCCAGCGACTCTGCCGTGGTCGAGGGCCGCACTGTCTCGTCCGTGCTGACGAGGACTTCGTTACCGGACCCGTCGACCGTACGGACGGGAACGATCTGATCGACTTGCTGCCGCCCTGCCGCCTCGGATGCACGACGATGCGAACGGGCTGCGTACTCGTCCAACTCCTCGCGGCCGAACTTCCACCTCGCGGCGATCAGCTCGGCTCCGATGCCCTGGGACACCAGGCCTTCCGGGAAGCGCTTGGCCAAGGGTCCGACGTTGGGGTCCTTGTCTCCCACGTTCGAGAACATGGGTGCGCGACTCATGGACTCGACTCCGCAGGCGATGACGATGTCGTACGTTCCGGCTGCAACACCGTGGGCGGCGAACGCAGCGGCCTGCTGGCTGGAACCGCACTGACGATCGATCGTCGTCGCAGGAACCGACTCCGGGAAGCCTGCCGCCAGAACGGCGGTGCGCGCGATGTTGACTGCCTGTTCGCCGGATTGCGTCACGCAACCGGCGATGACGTCGTCCACCAACGCCGGATCGAGGTCGTGTTTGCGGACCAGCTCGGCCAGGAGGTCCGCAAGCAGGGTTGCCGGGTGAACCCCTGACAGAGAGCCGCCCGGCTTACCCTTCCCGGACGGCGTTCGGATGACGTCGACGATCACTGCGGTAGTCATGAAGTTCGAATTCCTTTCGTAGGTGGTCGAGAAGATTCAGATTCCGAGAAGCTCGGACACGTAGTTGCGCGCTCGTGTCGGGTCGAACGACCGCGCGATCTGCATTTTCTCGGCCTCCGTCGAACCTTCGGCGTGGGTGGCGAGGACGGTCTGATATCCACCCCAGCTTCCCGTGCAGAGGTCGCCGATCAAGTTGATCAAGCGCAGACGCTGTTCCGCGGGAACGGCTGCGGCGAAATACTTTTCGAGAACCTTGCGGGTATCGGGATCCGCCCAGTCGCCTCCGCCAGGACCGGTGGCCACCAGACCGCCCGCCAAGTCCAGCACGGTCGTCGTCGCGGCAGTGAAACCGTGCGCGAAGTGATACTTGGCCATGTTCACGGCGAGAGGATCCGGCAGTTGAACTCCGTTGTCGCCCTGGGTCGAACGCAGCGCCGCGAGCTGACCGAACCCGCGGACGGTTTCGGTGTACGAGATCAGCTCTGTCAGCTTGCTCTTGACGTGGCCGGCCTTGATGATGCCGTTCGCTTCGGCCACCATGGTCGCGGCGCCGACGAGGAGGTCGAGGAGCGGCAGCTTGTAGTTGATCGCCGTGTATCGGTGATAGTCGACGAATGCAATGGCCAACGGCCCGGCGAGCTCGGGCTGACGTGCGAGAAACACCCTGTTCTTGGGGACGCGGACGTTGTCGAACACGGTCAGACTCTCGAGCAGCTTGTGCTTCGACGACAGCGGATGCGAGAACTCGTCACGGTCGCCGTGCAGATACGGCGAGACGTACAGGGTGAGGCCTGGAGTATCGACCGGCACCGCGAAGCTGAGTGCGTAGTCGGCGTCCGCTGCACCCATCGCGCGGGTCGGGAGAACGAGGATTTCGTCGGCGTTCGCGGAGAACGACGTGTGCACCTTGGCGCCGCGGACCGTGATGGACTCCTCGTCCTCGTCCACGATGTGCAGGTAGAGATCCGGGTCGGCCTGCTGATGGGGCGCGAGCGAGCGATCGCCCTTGACGTCGGTCTGCGCGACGGCAATCGCGACGTCGTTGGCGCAGCAATGGTCGTAGAACGCCTTGGCGTTCTCGAGACCCTCGCCTGTCAGCGCGCGAAGGAGCCCGAACAGCGCGTCGCTGCCCACCTCTTTGAGAACGATCGTTCCAGTCCCGAGTCTGCAGACACTTTCGATGAGCTGACCGCGGCGCGCGATGTCGTCTGCGGTGCGCGGAACGCGATAGAACGCTGTGTAGGGACCGTCGCCGTCGTCCGCTACGGCAAGGTCGGGTTCGAGCTCGGCGATGTCGTATGCGAGCGCGGAATGCGAGATCGCCGTGTCGAACTCGGCGAACTCGGTGACGTCGTCGACGCGTCGGCCCTGGTAGACGACTCGTCGACCGTCCTTCAAACCATCCCGGTACTGACGCGCTGTACGAATGCCCATCTCGTGGAACCTCTCGAGTTGTCGGGGTCCGGCTCACCGGCGTCGGCGACACGGGCGACCGTTCAATTGTTCGGTTGCTGTTTAGCTTGACAGAGCGTAGCGGCTCATGTCAACGCCAGTCGGTCACGCGCTGCCGACTGAAAAAACCCTATTCACGCGGCTATGCAGCACAAGTCGATGCGTCGGAAATCGTTCTTCCCTAGACGGTCACTTCACGTTAGGCTGGTGATCTATCGCACGATAACTGTTCAGCGAAAGGCAATTTATGTACCCCGGGGCCCACTCGAAAACCCACCCGAACAAGCCAGCGGTCATCATGGCCGATTCGGGTGAGACAGTGACCTTCGGTGAATTGGAGTCGCAGTCCATTCGGATCGCCCGATATCTCCGCGACGCAGGCCTTCGCGAGGGCGATCACATCGCGCTCATCAGCGACAACAACCCCCGCGTCTTTGCGATCTATTGGGCCGCAACGCGATCGGGGCTGTACTTCACTGCCATCAACCGCCATCTGACGGCCGGCGAGATGGCGTACATCGTGAACGATTGCGGGGCGCGCGCTGTGGTTGCAGCCGCGACTCTTCACGACGTTGCCGGACTCGTTGCAACCCAGACGCCTGCCGTCGAACTTCGGCTTGCGTTCGGTGGCTCGATTCCAGGCTTCGCAGACCTGGACGAGGAGACCGTCGGCCTCTCCGACGAACCCCTCGAGTCTCAGCCCCGCGGCGCGGACATGTTGTATTCGTCTGGCACTACCGGCCAGCCGAAGGGCATCGAACCCTCGCTCCCGAACCGGCAGATCGACGAGCCCGGTGACACGATGGTGGGGCTGGCGTCCGGCGTATGGAAAATGAACTCCGACACCGTCTACCTGTCGCCGGCGCCTCTGTACCACGCCGCGCCCCTCCGGACGGCGGCAGCTGTGCAGGCTCTGGGCGGAACGGTCGTCGTGATGGGGAAGTTCGACGCCGAACACGCCCTGGCCTGCATCGACAAGTTTCGCGTGACGCACAGTCAGTGGGTACCGACGATGTTCGTCCGAATGCTCAAGCTGCCCGACGACATTCGTCAGTCGTACGATCTGTCGTCGCTCACCACTGCCATTCACGCCGCAGCGCCGTGTCCGGTCGACGTCAAGCGCGCCATGATCGATTGGTGGGGTCCGATTCTGCAGGAGTACTACTCCTCCACCGAACTCGCCGGAATGACGAGCATCGACTCCGACGAGTGGCTGAAGAAGCCCGGTTCGGTAGGCAAGGACGGTCTGCTGGGTACGGTTCGCATCTGTGGTCCCGATGGAGAAGTGTTGGGGCCGAATCAGATCGGCGACGTCTACTTCGAGCGCGACGTGATGCCGTTCGCGTACCACAACGACCCAGAGAAGACGAAGAAGGCGCAGCACCCGCAGCACGACAACTGGTCGACGACCGGCGACGTCGGATACCTCGACGAGGACCGCTATCTGTTCCTCACCGACCGTGCGACCTTCATGATCATCTCCGGCGGCGTCAACATCTACCCTCAGGAAATCGAAAACTCGCTCGCGGTACATCCGATCGTTCTGGATGTCGCGGTGATCGGCGTCCCCGATCCCGAGATGGGCGAACAAGTGATTGCGGTCGTGCAACTCGTTCCAGGGGTCGAACCGTCCGACGAGCGTGCCGAAGAAATTCTCGCGTACGCACGAGAATCGTTGGCGCGCTTCAAGGTTCCGCGCCGGATCGTGTTCGACGCGGACCTCCCTCGGACGCCGACCGGTAAGCTCGTCAAGGGCCGTCTCAAGGGAAAGTACGACTACCTCGCAGCCACATAGAGCTGACGTGAGCCGGAGAAAAGAAATGTCACCTTCGTACGGACGTACCGCGGCACTCGACGGTTGTATCGACACGCATCGGGCCGATTCGCAGTACGAACTCGTGTCGACCGTTCTACGTCTGGCAACCCTCGCCAGGACGCAGTTCGGCGACGCGCTGAAGCCTGCTGGCATGAGTTGGGCGCGCTACGAGGTTCTTGCCCTACTGTGCCGTAACGGTCCGAGCTCCTACCGTGAAGTCGGCGCGGAACTCGCGCGACACCGCACCAGTATCAAAAGCACGGTGGCTGCGCTCGAAGAATCGGGTCACGTGACACGATCCCCGGATTGGAAGTGGCCGCAGCGGTTGCTCGTGGAAGCGACGGAATCGGGCCGTCGAGCAGTCACGCGAGCCGAAAAAGCGTTACACCGCAACGCGATACCAGTGGAAACGGCTGACGAGTACCCCACAGCACTCGAAGCGCTGAGGCGGCTCGAACGCACATGGACGCAACCTCGCCTGCTGCCGTGAAACGCACAGACGACACGAGTATGCCCGGGCGTCGAGAACCGACTCCCGGGCATGCTGCGAACGTGTGGTTCAAACCGAGTCGGTGATCATCCGAAAGATCGACTGCAGATACTTTGCTGCAATATCGTGGGGGTCATCCGGTCCGTCGTCGCGATACCACTGAGGCGTTCCCTGCAGCATTGCGAAGATACTCCGTGCGATGAAATGGGTATCGTCGATCTGGAACACGCCTTCCGCCCGGCCCGTCTCGAGCAACTCGATCATGTTGTCCGTGACGGTATTTCGACGAGCGACGTAGTGAGAACGCGCTTCGGGGCCGAGAAAGCGTGATTCCGGATGAATTCGTGCAATATCCCGTCTGCACGTCTCGTGCAAACTGACGGCGGTCACGAAGTGCCGCAATCGCTCGGTCGTCGACTCACCTGCTTCGCTGAGCGCTCCAGCAATGTGGGCGGCCAGGTCGTCCATTCCGACGTTCAGCAGCGCCGCGAGAATTCCCTCTTTGTTGCCATAGTGGTAGTAGAGAGACGGCATCGTTATCTCGGCCCGTGCAGCGATGTCACGAATCGTGGTGCCGTGATATCCCTTCGCCTGGAACAAGGACAACGCTGCCGCGAGAATGGGCGTGAGCGGAAGGGGCCGATACACACGCCAATCGTCGTCTGCGCGGTGCGCGGTGCCGATCGTCATCATGTCGTACCCTTCGTTCACGCATACGCAAGCTCGTCCTCACGACAGCATACTTTCGTCACTCGACGACGGCGTCCGGCCGCAGTGACAACGACACTTTGCCGGTCGCGGTGCGATCGGCCAGCGATTCCAACGCACCGACAGCCGCTTTCATGGGAACGACCTTCGGCTCTTCGACGATCAGGGAACCATCTTTCAGGCGTGGTTCCAGGTCTGCCCACTGCCGCGCGGTGTAGTCGGGGAACGCTCGGATGTATTCGCCCCATCCAGCGCCGACGACGGATACGTTCTTCAGAAGCAACCGATTGACCTTGACCGTCGGGATCTCGCCACCCGTGAAACCGAGCACCACCAGTCGACCGTTCGGGTTGAGCGATCGGATGCTGTCGAGGAATCGATCCCCTCCGACAGGATCGAGCACGACGTCGACGCCCCGTCCGTCGGTGAGTTCGAGTACTCGATCCTTGAAGCCGTCGACCATGACCGTGTGGGTCGCGCGGTTCGCGGCTGCGACCTTCGCCTTCTCGTCGCTGCTCACGACCGCGATGGTCTCCATTCCCAGTGCAGCTGCAACCTGCAGCGCTGCGGTCCCGATTCCTCCGGCGGCGCCGTGGACCAGGACCGTCTCCCCGGCTCGACTCCTCGCGCGTTCGTCGAGCGCGAAGTGCACCGTGAGGTAGTTCATCAGGAATCCCGATCCTGCTGTCAACGACACCGACTCCGGCAAAGGGAACACGAAGCGCGGATCGAGAACGACAGTCTGTTGCCACGCGCCGTCCAGTGCGAGAACCGCAACCTTCTGTCCCTCGGTCAATCCACTTCCCAGCGGGGCGGACCGAACGACACCTGCGCCCTCCGCACCGAGTACAGCCGGGAGCGACGCGACCATCTGATAGCTACCGGACGTCTGCAGTAGGTCGGGAAAAGACACGCCCGCTGCGTGCAGATCGACCACGACCTGCCCGTCGGACGCCACAGGTTCCGGCACCTCGGTGATCGCGACTCCCTGCGGTCCGACTGCCTCGACCAATTGCACTGCCTGCATCTTGCGCGCTCCTGCCCCATGTATGCGGCTCGACGGCTCCGATGTCGACCCGGCCCTCGGCCTGGTTCGTGTCCGACTCGGCCCGTTGACGAATTGTGGTCCAGACTACACAATGTAGCGAGCGCTAGAAATAACGGCAATCGCAGATGGCGCAGGAGACACCGATGAAACGCATTCATTTCGATCACGACCACGACGCGTATCGCGACACCGTGCAGTCGTTCCTTGCTCGCGAGGTGCAACCCTTCTACGAGGAGTGGGAGAGCGACCGGCTGGTCCCACGCTCGGCATGGCTCGCAGCCGGCAAATCCGGGATCCTAGGGTTGTCGGTGCCGGAGTCGTTCGGCGGCTCCGACGTCACCGATTACCGCTTTCGTCAGGTGGTCGCCGAAGAGATCGCGAAAACCGCCACCACGTCGTTCGGCGCGGGACTCAGCTGCCAGGACGACATCATCATTCCGTACGTGGCGGACCTCGGGACCGACGAACAGCGTCAGCGTTGGCTCCCGGGGATGGCGAGCGGTGATCTGATCGGCGCGATCGCCATGACGGAACCGGGAACCGGCAGCGACCTTCAGGCGATCAAGACGACGGCCGTGCGCGAGGGCGACAACTGGGTCATCAACGGCCAGAAGACGTTCATCACCAATGGAATTCACTGCGATCTGGTCATCGTCGTCGCGCGTACGGATCCGAACGCCGGCTCCCGCGGCTTGTCTCTCTTCGTCGTCGAACGTGACACGCCTGGTTTCACTCGTGGCCGCAAATTGACCAAGGTCGGACTCGCGGCCCAGGACACCGCCGAACTGGTCTTCACCGACGTTCGGGTACCGCACCGCAATCTCCTCGGCGTCGAAGGCCGCGGCTTCCTTCACCTCATGGAACGGCTACCTCTCGAACGGCTGTCCATCGCCGTAGCCGCCATCGCCGGTGCGCGCGCCACGTACGAATGGACGAAAGCGTACGTTTTCGATCGCAGCGCTTTCGGCACGAAGATCGGCGACCTCCAGAACACGCGCTTCGTGCTCGCCGACATGCTGACGGAAATCGAGGTCACCGAATCCCACGTCGACCGTTGCGTTCTGGCACTGAACAGCGGCGAACTCACCGCCGTCGACTCCGCGAAGGCCAAGTGGTGGAGTTCCGAGTTGCACAAGCGAGTCGTCGATCGATGCGTCCAATTACACGGCGGCTACGGATACATGATGGAGTATCCCGTGGGTCGAGCATTCGTCGACCAACGTGTACAGACGATCTTCGGTGGCACCACCGAAGTGATGAAGGAAATCATCGGACGCGACATCGCGGCAGGGGCAGTCCGATGACCGCCGCGAACGGCAGGCGTCCGAGCGAACCGCACGACACCTTGCGCGATCTGCTCGAATCCCGCGTCAGTTGTAGAGCTTTCACGTCGGAACCCGTTTCCGACGGCACGATTCGCGAAATTCTGACGATGGCTCAGCGCACGGCGTCGTGGTGCAACAGCCAATCGTGGCACCTTGCGGTCACCCGAGGCGAGGGCACCGAACGTTTACGCAAAGCGCTGTATTCGGCGGCCTCGGCCGACGTCGTGGAGGAGACCGACATCGCGTTTCCCCGTGAATACCGGGGCGTGCACAAGCAGAGGCGGCGCGAGAGCGGCTTCCAGCTGTACAACGCAGTGAACATCGAACGCGGCGACCGAACGAGGCAACGTGAACAGACCCTCGAGAACTTCCGCTTCTTCGGCGCGCCGCATGTCGCCATCCTTCATACCGACGAAGCCTTGGGTGCGTACGGGGCGGTCGACTGCGGTGCCTACGTCAGCAACTTTCTGCTTGCCGCAACATCTCTCGGTGTGTCCACCATCGCCCAGGCTGCCTTGGCCGTCTATCCCAATGTCCTGCGTCGTGAATTGGGGTTGTCGGAAGACCGCAGAATCGTCTGCGGAATTTCCTTCGGCTATGCCGACACCTCGCACCCGATCAACGGCTACCGCACATCGCGTGCGGTAGTGGACGACGTCGTGGATTGGATCGACCGATGAGAACCGACAACCTACGCGTCACCACCGAACGCACAGGGCACGTTCTGCTGATCACGATGGACCGTCCGGCCAAGAAGAACGCGGTGGACGCCGACATGACGCAGGCGCTCGACAACGCGCTCGACATGCTGGACGACGACCCTGATCTCAGGTGCGGAATTCTGACCGGCGGACCCGAAATATTCTGCGCTGGAACGGATCTTGCGACCGGACCGGGCGATCCGACCGAACGCGGCGGAAAGTACGGCATCGCAGGACGTAGCCGCACGACCCCGCTCATCGCTGCCGTAGAGGGTTTTGCGCTCGGTGGCGGCATGGAGATTGCGCTCGCGTGCGACCTCGTCGTCGCCGGACGTTCGGCGCGGTTCGGTCTCCCCGAAGTCACCCACGGGCTCGTTGCCAACTGCGGCGCGCTGTTCCGTACCCACCGGGCGCTGCCCCTTCATGTTGCCAAACAGCTTCTCCTTACCGGGCAACCGATCTCGGCAGAACGCGCTTTCACGCTCGGCCTTGCCAACGACGTCGTCGACGACGGAACCGCAGTAGCGAACGCACTTCGATTGGCCGCGGTCATTGCAGAGAATGCCCCGGTTGCCGTGCGGGAGACGCTTGCTGCGGTCGAAGCAGTGGTAGGACGCGACGACCCGCATGGGTGGGAGGTGACGGCAACCGCCGAGAAAAGCGTTCTCGCATCACGCGATTTCGACGAGGGAATAGCCGCATTCCTGGAACGTCGCACCCCCGTGTGGAAAGGCAACTGACTTACCCGAAAAAGGCAAGTAGCCCAGTTGATTTCGCGTGCGCAACGCGGTTTCCACTGGGCTATTCGTCGTCGAAATATTCCTGATTTTCGAAGCAAATCGATAATTGACATTAGTGGCGAACATCACTTACGCTTCGGCGCGAGACATTGTTCAAGGTTTCGGTCATTTCTCGACCATCGGCAAATCCGCCACAAACCAGAAAGAGGGCAGTCATGTCAGTGTCGCCCGACACCCCGGCCGCACCGCCGGCGTCACAACAGAAGGCCGCGAGAAAGGCAGCTTTCGCCGCCGCTCTGGCCACCTCTCTCGAGTGGTACGACTTCTACATCTACGGCACTGCAGCTGCACTCGTTTTCAGCAAGACATTCTTCGCCACGGACAACGAGGTCGTAGCAGCTCTCAACGCGTTCGCCACGGTTGCCATCGGCTTCGTCGCCCGCCCGGTCGGTGGAATCATCTCCGGCCACTTCGGCGACAGGATCGGGCGCAAACCCGTACTGGTGTTCGCAACGCTGTTGATGGGCATTGCCACTGCGTTGATCGGTTTCGTGCCCAACACGGAAATCGTCTGGCTTGCACCGGTACTGCTCGTCACCCTCCGCATCTGCCAAGGTCTCGCGGTGGGCGCTCAATGGGGCGGCGCAGTCCTGTTGGCAACGGAGTACGCGCCGGCCAACCGTCGCGGATTCTTCGGCAGCTTCGCACAACTCGGTATTCCGATCGGCGTTGTTCTGGGTAACGGCATATTTCTCGTCGTCGCATGGCTGGTCTCACCCGAGGCGTTCATGTCGTGGGGTTGGAGAGTGCCGTTCTGGATCAGCTTGGTCATGATCTTCGTTGCTTTCGGAATCCACAAGTATTTGGAGGAGACTCCGGAATTCCAGAAAGTCGAAGAGAAGCTGGCCACCACGCCGGCCCAGCAGAAGTCGCCGATTTTCCAGGTTCTGCGACGAAACCTCAGTACGGTCCTCCTCGCCGGGGGAACCTATCTGGTCGGTATCGCGATGTTCTACATCACGATCACCGGTTCCATCCAGGTCGCGACGACCAACCTGGGGATGGCGCGAGCGGACGTCCTGTGGATCATCATGGTCGGCGCAGCAGTCCTGATTCCCATGGTGCCGTTCACGGCTCATCTCTCGGACGTCTACGGCCGTCGTCTCATCTACGGAATCGGCATTGCCGGCATGGGCCTGTGGGCTATCCCGATGTGGATGCTGATTCAATCCTCGGGTTCCGGCAAGATCTGGCCCTTCGCTGTCGCCTTGATCGTGTCGTGTTTCGTCATGTCGTTCCAGACCGGCCCCCAGGCTGCCCTGTTCGCAGAGCTGTTCCCGGCTGAAATTCGCTATTCGGGTGCTTCGCTGGGATATCAGGCCGCAGCGATTCTCGGCGGCATGGCACCGATGGCGATGGTTGCTCTCGTGAACGGCCACGTGTCGAACATCTGGCGTGTGGGTTTGATGATCACCGCCCTGGCAGTGGTCGCTCTGGTGTGCCTCTTGGTTCTTTCGCTGCGGGCACGGCGGACCGACCGAGCGGCAGAGACGCACCCGGTTCCGGCACGGGCCACTCGCTGACCCTCGCCTGGCGCATGACCGAGGTCGGTGAGTGTTCTTTGCTGCACAATGGAAATGAGGCTCTTTGAGACACACGATGACCGTCGTGACAGCTGCTGTGGTTGCGCTGACCTCCGCATGCGCCAACGGCAGCAACGAAAGTTCCGGCGCCACCACGCCGACAACGCAACGCGTTGTCAGTGACGCCGTCGCTTCCTGCACTGCGTTGTCCGGTTTCGAACTCGATGCATCGCGCATCGCGTTGCCGACGTCGGGCGCACGCTTGACGGAGGCGGCAATCGCGCAATCCCCTGTGGCGGAACGAGATTACTGCCAGGTTACCGGCGCGATCGACGCCGTCGATCCAGCAGCACCCCCGATTCGATTCCAGGTGAATCTTCCGTTCGAGTGGAACGGTACAACCGTTCAGATGGGCGGCGGAGGCTACAACGGCACCGTCGTGACCGGACTCGACAACGTCCCCGGCACGGGCGACGCCGACCCGGACGCTTCGGACGCAAGTTCGTCCACGGATGTTCCCCTCCCGCCGATCGACCAAGGTTACGTGACTTTCGGCAGCGACGGTGGAACGGACGTCGGCGAGAACGCACCCGGTAGTTTCGCGCTCAACCCGACCGCGCTGGCCAACTATGCAGGCGAATCCGTCAAGAGAACCCGTGACGCCGCCATCGCCGTGGTCGAGCAGTTCTACGGGTCGACGCCCGACCTGCAGTTTCATGTCGGCGGATCGAAAGGGGGTCACGAAAGCCTCGTTGCCGCACAGCGCTACCCCGACGACTACGACGGCGTCATCGCGTACTACCCCGCCGCCCAGAACCAGGCATTCGTCGCTGGTTGGTCGGGCATGGTGGACGTTGCCTACGACGTTCCCGGCAATTACCTGGATTCCGAGCACAGGCAGTTCGTCACGGACGCCGTGATCGGCGCATGCGACGACCTCGACGGTGTCGAAGACGGCATCGTCTCGGATGTACGAGGATGCTCCGAGTCCTTCGATGTCTCGACTCTGCTGTGTGACTCGACGTCGACGCCTTGCCTCACACCTGCTCAGGCGGACGAAATCACTTTTGCGAGTGAGCCGCAGCGTCTGCCGTATCCGCTTGCCAACGGTGTCGACACCGTCGGACCGTATCCCGTGCTGGCCGGGGCCGACTTGTCGATATGGATGACGGACGAGGACACGTCGAACTACGACCGGTTCGTCGAAGGTGTGCAGAAGTACTTCATTGCTCAGGACTCGACGGAGAATCCCGTGGAGTTCGATTACATGAAGTACAGGGACCGAGTCGAAGCGTTCTCGCAGCAATTCGACGCCACCAGCACCGACCTCGACAGCTTCGTCGACAAGGGAGGCAAGTTGATCCTGGTGCAAGGTGACACCGACATGCTCGTGCCCCAGCAGGCGACGTCCAACTACTATGAAAATCTGGTGTCGAAGTACGGCAGAAGCGACTTGGATCAGAGCGTCAAGTACTACACGGTTCCCGGGTACGGTCACGGCAACGGTGAATTCGATCTGGTGTGGGATTCTCTCGGCGCATTGCAGACGTGGGTGGCGGATGGCGTCGCGCCGACGGAACAAATCGCACGCGAGAACGGCGATCGATCGCGCCCGTTGTGCGAATATCCCGGCTGGCCGAGATACACGGGTACTGGACCGGCCAACGAAGCCGGCGGCTTCGAATGCGCCACCACGCCCTAGCCGGTTAGCTACTGCGGCAGCCACGCCGCAGCGCCTAGTCGTCACTGCGAGCTAGAAATCGAAACGAGAACACCCCGCCTGCGACTTTCGTTGAGGGCGGGGTCTTTTCGTTTGGCCATCGGTACTCGCCCCAGCTGGACTCACAACTGGACGGTAGAGCGAATCTGTCCACGCCATCACGACATCAGTGCAAGTGCGACCGGATCCGGTTCAACCCGCGTCGAGCATTCCCATGGCCACATGACGGCAGGTGGTAATCGCGGTTCGATCGCCGAGTCCGAACAGTGTCATGTGGCGGAGGTGCCCGCGATGGCCCAGAACGACACACCGCGTCGCCCAGCGTGAGTTGGCACCGCACGAGGCTGTTATCGCGGCATAGCCTGCGGCACACATGAATTCGACAGAAGTAATGTCGAGCAGAAATGGCCGGCTCGACCCCGACGCTCGGTCGAGAGCACGACTGAACTCGTCGACGGTCCCGGCATCGACGTCACCCAGGACGTATACCACCTCATAGCCGAACGACGAGGACACAGTCACCCGAAATGGTTTGTGCCGCAGTGATATCGGCCATTGTTTGCACGTTCCCGGCGGCGGAGCGACATGCCCGTCCACGGGCGAGCTCTGAACCGGGGTCAACAGGTCGTTGCCCATTGCTACTCCAGACTTCACGAACCGACTCGCCGAACGGTCACGTCGAGATGAGATCCCGCCAGAATTGATGTCGCCGAGCAAGCTCTGCTGAGGTGGTGGTCAGCGGCTGTTCATTCAACCGACTTTCGAACCATAACCGAGCACCACCGATCACGTCCACTGTCGACGCGTGAAGAGCACGCAGTTCGCCTCGCTATCGACGCAACAGATTCCTGGCCTGCAACGTGTCCCTGGACACCGGCCACATTTCCGACACCCTGGTGTCGGATTCGGAACGGAGTACCGTGGAATCAGCTCCGCACCACCAAACAGTTGGTACCGCGCCCCACACGAAAGCCGTCGGCTGCTCGTCTACCTTTCGTCGTTCCCTGATTTCGAGGTGCAGATCCTCATGCCAGACTCTGACAACCACCGCACTGCCCCCTCCACAGACCGCATCCGCTCGTCCTCACCGGTCGTGATGATCACCGGCGCGTCGAGCGGTATCGGACGTGCAACAGCTCACCGATTCGCCCGCGACGGCGCCCGGCTGGTCCTGTGCGCACGCGGCCGCGTCGACCTGCACGCCGTTGCCGCCGAATGCACCGACCTCGGTGCCGAAGAAGTG
The DNA here is from genome assembly GCF_003336925.1 of Rhodococcus sp. Eu-32. Lineage (NCBI taxonomy): Bacteria > Bacillati > Actinomycetota > Actinomycetes > Mycobacteriales > Nocardiaceae > Rhodococcus > Rhodococcus sp. Eu-32. Next base: position 125,280 of record NZ_QGNK01000014.1, read on the forward strand.
TCGGTCCAGCCCGTCGACGTATCCCACCGAGACGAGGTGGATCACGTCGTTCACGAGATGATCGACCGGTACGACGGTCTCGACATCTGCGTGCACTCAGCGGCTGTGATGTCGTACGGCGCCTTCCTCGATACCCCCGCCGACGTCTTCGACGCGACCGTCGGCGTCGACCTTCTCGGCGCCGCGAACGTGGCACGTTCGACGTTGACCGTGTTCCGACGTCAACGGTCGGGTCACCTGATCATCATCGGGTCGCTGTTGGGCCGCATCGCGACACCGTGGATGAGCTCCTACGTCACGTCGAAATGGGGGCTTCGAGGCCTGACTCGCGTCTTGCGGCAAGAGGCGCGACGCTATCCCGGTGTTTCCGTCAGCTCCGTCGCACCGGGCGCCGTCCGCACCCCCATCTACGAGCGGGCCGCGACTTACATCGGCCGCGCAGGATCGCCGCCCCCGCCCGTCGCCTCCCCCGACGTCGTCGCCGCCGCGGTCTCGAAGGTAGTACGCAACCCTCGTCGCGAACGCGACGCCGACGCCCTTTTCGGTCTCGTCAACAAGAGCGCCACAGCAGCGTTCACAGTCCTGCCAGCCGTATTCGACATCCTCGCCGCGCCGTTGCTGTGGCGATTGGGCATCGCGCGACACCCGAAGGACAACTCGGTCGGCAACGTCTTCCATTCCCAACCCGCCGTGAAACAGGCGGGCACTGCCGCGCCCGATCAGCGTGGCTCGAACCTCACCGTCGATCAGCGGGCCGAGCCTGGGCAGTCGAAGCCTCGATGTGACGGGTAGACCTGACTCCGCACAACAAAAAGTGCCCCTGAACAGCGTAAAGGCTGTTCAGGGGCACTTGGTGTGCGCCATCAGGGACTCGAACCCCGGACCCGCTGATTAAGAGTCAGCTGCTCTAACCAACTGAGCTAATGGCGCCGATCCGCACCACGTGTTCTCTGCGGTGCGGAAGAAACATTAACAGCACAAACCGCCAGATGTGAAATCGCCTGGTCAGACCGGCTGTCGCGTCAGCTGAAGATCTTCCGGACGACCAGAACGGCCACCACCGCGCCGACGCCCACGAGGGTGTACTTGACCGGAGGCTCGTTCAGCTTCGAGACCAGCGACTGCTTCGTGCTCTCCACGATCCGCTTCGGGCTGGCACGAACGCTCAGCTCGTCGAGGGTGCTGGCGAGCTGATTACGAGCGGCCTCGATCTCGCGCTCGATCTTGTCGGTGTCCCTGGCCACTTGTCCTCCAACGTGTCGCAAACCATGTCTGTCGGAGTCGAGCCTAGAGCACGGGCCTATTTCGATACTCTCGTCACGTGACCGACAACAAGAAGCTCGAGCCCGGCGACACCGCCCCGGCGTTCTCATTGCCCGACGCAGACGGCAACACCGTCTCGCTGTCGGACTACGCGGGCAAGAAGGTGATCGTGTACTTCTACCCAGCCGCCAGCACACCCGGCTGCACGAAGCAGGCTTGCGACTTCCGTGACAGCCTGGCCGAGTTGAACGGCGAAGGCCTCGAGGTGGTCGGCATCTCTCCGGACAAGGAAGCAAAGCTCGCGAAGTTCCGCGACAACGAGGGCTTGAACTTCCCGCTGTTGTCCGACGTCGAGAAGACGACGCTGAAGGCGTGGGGCGCGTTCGGCGAGAAGAAGAATTACGGCAAGGTGTACGAGGGCGTCATCCGATCCACATTCCTCGTCGACGAGGAGGGCAAGATCGAGGTGGCCCAGTACAACGTTCGCGCCACCGGCCACGTCGCCAAGCTACGTCGCGACCTATCGGTCTGACGCAGCCAGCGTCCGCAGGAACAGAGCCTCGGCCACGGCGAGATTCTCGATCTCGCTGGGGTCGACGCTCTCGTTCGGGGCGTGGATGCGGCACTGAGGCTCCTCGACGCCCATCAACACGATCTCGGCTACCGGAAACGCCTCGGCGAGTGCGTTGCACAACGGGATCGAGCCGCCCTGACCCGCGGTCACGACGGGCGCGCCGAATGCCTCGCTCAACGCGTCCGACAACGCGGCGTAGCCCGGACCGTTGGTTCGGGCACGAAACGGCGACCCGATGGCCTCGCGCTCGATCGTGATACGCGCGCCCCACGGCACGTGAGATTCCAGATGAGCCACCAGCGCGTCCTGCGCCTCCTGCGCGTCGATTCCGGGCGGCACACGCAGATTCAGACGGGCAGACGCCGTCGGCGATATCGCTGCTGCCGAACCGACGACCGGTGGGCAATCGATACCTAGAATCGTCAACGCCGGGCGAGCCCAGACCGCGTCGGCAACCGACGACGATCCGGCCAGAGCGACACCCGTCAGAACGCCTGCATCCGAACGGAATCGATCCGCAGGATAATCGATGCCGTCCCACGTTTGCGTCGATTCCAGGCCGTCGACGACGGTGTCGCCGTTCTCGTTTCGCAACGTCGCCAACAGCTGCACGAGAGCCGCCAGTGCGTCCGGCGCCGGCCCTCCGTACATTCCTGAATGCACCTCGCCTTCCAGCGTGTCGACGCGAACGACGACGTTGGCGATGCCGCGCAGAGTCGTCGTCACGGTGGGTTGGCCGACGGCTGCGTTGCCGGTGTCGGCGATCACGATGACGTCGGCGTCGAACAACTCGGGGCGCTGTTCGACGAGTGCCTCCAGTCCCCCGGTCCCCACCTCCTCCGACCCCTCGGCCACGACGGTGATGCCGACTCCCGGGTTGCCGCCGAGCGCCCGTAACGCGAGCAGATGCATGATCAGATTGCCCTTGCAATCCGCAGCGCCGCGGCCGTACCAGCGGCCGTCGCGTTCGGTCAGTTCGAAGGGCTCGCTGTCCCACAGTGCGTGCTCACCGGGCGGTTGGACGTCGTAGTGCGAGTACAGCAGAACCGTCGGCGCGCCTACGGGTGCAGGCGTACGGCCCACGACAGCGAGCGAACCGTCGGTGGTCTCGATCAGGTCGACGGAGTCGATGCCTGCATCGAGGAACGCCGCCCGAACCCATTCGGCCGCCGCGACGCACTCCTCGCGCGGGAACTGACGTTCGTCGTGCACCGACCGGAAGGCCACCAATTCTGCGAGTTCACGCCGCGCTCGCGGCATGTCGGCAGCAACAATCGATCGAACATCCGACATCGGTTCTCCTGACGAGCAATCGGCGACGCATTCTCGCCCATTCTGTCACCGGGCACCGCTTCAGTTACCGACGATCTCCTGCTCCAACCACTCTGCGGTGTGCTGCCAGTGACGATCCCATGCTTCCTGCTCCAGCTGCTCCTGAGACTTGCCCGGCTCGGGAATGACCGGCGGGATGGTGAACTGAGGCGGATCGACCGTGGTGGGAACTGCTGCTGCATTCGGCGGAATGGCTTGCGCCGGAATAGGAGTGATGGTCTCGACCGTCCCGGTCCGCGGAACCGGAACGGTCGGGTCGACGGATTCCCACGTGACGGGTACCGGTTCGACGTACACCGGTTGCTCGTCGACCGTCTCCGGCGCGGCGGGAGCGGGAGCGGGAGTCGTCGTCTCCGGCGGCGCCGCGATCACGACCGACGACGTGGCCCCCGCAAGACTGGTATCGATCTCGGTTGCATCGTGGGACGGGGCCGTCGTCGGCGCAGCGGCCTGTTCGGGCTCACCGGGAAGTGTCGACGCGAGCGCGACGCCTCCCGAGAACACCGCGGCCAGAAGCGCGGCGGCGAGAACGATCTTCTTGCGCGATGGTGGAGTTCGTCTCGCGGTGGAAGAAATGGTTGTTGCAGCCTGCGATGCGGCAGGCTCGGCCTCGGCTTCCGCCCTTGTTTTCGTCTCGGGCTCGGCCTCGACGGCGGCCGGAGTCGGCACACCTTTGCGGAGATCGACCGGCTTCACCGGCTTCGACGCGGCCGCAAGCAACGCGGCACCCCGCGCGGCCACCTGGTCCGGATCGGACACTCGGATGACAGGCAACTCGAGGCCCAGCGACAGAATGTCGACGAGATCGCGACTTTCGGACCGATCTCCGAACAACGCGACCGAGTCGGCCTCGACGCCGGCCTCGTCTAGCACCTCCCACGCCAACGGAACCGTGCTGCCGATCTTCTCGGGTTCGATCGATGCCAGGGTGGCCGTCTTGGCGGGCGTGAGCGTCGCACCGGCAATGTCCGCCAACGAGATCGACACCCCCGCGTCACCCACGTAATAGAGGAGGACGCGGTGCGCGTCGGCAAAATCCGACGAACGGCCCAGCCAGCCGAGGAAGGACGACGACGCGGAAACCATCGACACGTCGAGCGTCGTGCAGTCGTCGAGGACTTTCTGCAGTGCGGTGCGTTCCGCGTCGGAGGAGTACACGACGCCGACCGCATCGACGGTCAGCTTTCGTCGCCTGGCGGCGGCGTGCATGCCGTCGAGTGCGGCAGGCACAGTTCCGGCGACGCCACCGTCGAGCGGCGTCATTCTGTTGGCGACGACGGCATCCGCCCGTGGGTCGAACAGGACGGCATACATCGAGCCGGACTCCAAGGACAGTCCAATGGTTGCCACGCGCTTCTCCTGTGCCTGAGGGGTGAGGCTCCCGACATGAACGTCTCCGACGCGCGATCGACGACGCCCACCCTGCACGAATACGTAACCTGGTGTTGTGAACCATACCGAAAGACCGTTTCTTTGACCAGAAAACAACCTATGACTTGTCACCAGCTCTGACTCCGGCGCCGCAGGTCGACGGCCGGCCCCGCTACCGACTGCCTGTTCTGTCGAAGATCGACTTTCGCGCGTTGTGGAACGAAAGCGCCCTGGGCCGCTAGCCTGAGCAGGTGGATTCCTCTGCTAGCGCCCAGTCTGCGAGACGTCTCGACGCTGCGCTCGAATCGACGGCCGAGACTCAGGAGCTCATGCCGCGTCGGCGTCCCACCCAAGAACGCAGCAAGCGCAAGTTCGACGCCCTGCTCACCGCATCTCGGGAGCTGCTCAGCGACGTCGGCTTCGAGTCGTTCACGTGCGAAGAGGTCGCGGCCCGCGCCGAGCTACCCATCGGGACCCTCTACCAGTTCTTCGCGAACAAGTACGTCATCGTCTGCGAACTGAACCGGCAGGACCTCGTCGGCGTGCAACAGGAGCTCGCCGAATTCAACGGCGAGGTTCCGTCACTCGACTGGTTGCGGTTCCTCAACAAGTTCGTCGACCACATGGCCGGACTTTGGATGTCCGACCCATCACGCCGCGAAGTCTGGCTCGCGATGCAGTCCACGCCGTCGACGCGTGCGACCGGCGTCATCCACGAACGCGAGTTCGCCGACCAGGTCGCGAAGATGCTCGGCCCTCTGACGCCGCGCACACCTCGTGCGCGACGCAACCTCATGGCGCAGGTGCTCGTGCACGTCGTCTACTCGATGCTCAACTTCTCCGTCCAGGACGGGCAGAGCCACGAGGACGCCGTCGCCGAACTCAAGCGCATCATGGCGGCATACCTGCTCGTCGCCGAAAAGGAGTCCCGGCGGTCGGGTCTGCCCACCACGAACTGACCCCAGGTGACCGAAGGACGCCCTCGCTCACTCAGAGTGACCGGATGTCACCTACGGTCCGGATCCGTCGTACGGCCCCAGGTGACCGAAGGACGCCCTCGCTCACTCAGAGTGACCGGAGGACGCCCTCGGTCCGGCGGCAAGGGGTAAAACGCAGAACGCCGGCCCACCCTCGGGTGGACCGGCGTTCTGCGCTACTGCGTCACTCCTCCAGAATCGCGACGGCTGCGGCGATGTCGCCGTCGTGCGTCAGCGACAGGTGGATCTTCACCGTCGGCAGGAATTCGAGTGCCATGCCGTGCAGCTTGATCGACGGGCGACCCCATGCGTCGTTGACGACCTCGATCAGCGGGTACGGGTTGTCGCCGATCTGAGGCGGCCTCGCGAACCTGGACGTCGCCCAGGCCTTGAGGACCGCCTCCTTCGCGGCCCACCGTGCTGCATAGTGGCGGGCCGGATCGGAGGACTTCGTCGCCGCATGTCGACGCTCACCCGCGGTGAAGCTGTCGCGGATCATCGTCGTTCCGACTTTTTCCATCTGCTCGGCGAAGTCGGACACCGTCACCAGGTCGAAGCCGACCCCCAGGATCGCCATCTACTTGCACCCCGGCAGGCCGGAACGGTAGACGTCGTCGTCGCCGAGGCGTGCGGCCTCGGTCAGCAGTACGTCCGCTTCGAGCTGGCGCGACGCCGTGGCGGGCGTCCCGTCGTGTCCGAGCCTGCGGTCGTCGGGACGCTCGTAGAGGGCGTCGCCGCCGACCATCGCCGAGATCAGCCTGCGCTGACCGGCGACGCGTCGCTCGTTGGCCTTGGCCACATAGGCATCACGCCGATCGGCGGGAACCGATTCGAGGAACGCCTGCGGGTGGACCACGGCGATCAGTCCGGAGACGTGACCGAAGCCGAGCGAGGTGAGCAGACCCGCCTTCAGCGGCACCGAATCGCCGAACTTCAGCGGTTCGCGCGCCCACACGAGGTGTTCGAACTCGGTCATCTTGTCGTCGACGCAGTCGAGGCTGCGGTTCGGCGGGATGACACCGTTAGCGAGCACCTGGCAGAGGCCGATCAGCTGGAAGGCTGCGGCTCCACCCTTCGAGTGTCCGGTCAGGCTCTTCTGCGAGACGACGAACAGCGGTGCACCGTCACTACGGCCGATCGCCTTCGCGAGACGGGTGTGCAGTTCGGCTTCGTTCGGGTCGTTGGCGGCCGTCGAGGTGTCGTGCTTGGAGATCACGGCGACCTCGTCGGCGTTGACGCCCAGAGCATTCAGAGACAATGCGAAAGCGCTGTCCCTGCCGCCGATACCGGCACTGAGCGCACCGAGCCCGGGAGCCGGGATGGAGGTGTGCACACCGTCGCCGAAGGACTGTGCGTACGCGACCACACCGAGGACCGGCAGGCCCATCTCGAGCGCGAGGTCACCACGTGCCAGCAGGATGGTGCCACCACCCTGCGACTCGACGAATCCGCCACGCCTGCGGTCGTTGGCCCGCGAGAAGCGGCGATCGCTGATTCCCTTGGCGGACATGGCAGCCGAGTCCGCAGTGGCGGACATGTCGCCGAAGCCGATGATGCCTTCGGTGCTCAGGTCGTCGAAACCGCCTGCCACGACCAGCTGCGCCTTGCCCAGCTTGATCTTGTCGACGCCTTCCTCGACCGAGACGGCCGCGGTAGCGCACGCGGCGACGGGGTGAACCATCGCGCCGTAGCTACCGACGTAGGACTGAACCACGTGCGCGGCAACGACGTTCGGCAGTGCTTCCTGCAGGATGTCGTTCGCACGAGCATCGCCGAGCAGGGTGTCGATGTACAGCGAGCGCATCGACTCCATGCCGCCCATGCCGGTGCCCTGTGTGTTGGCAACCAGCGTCGGGTGCGTCCACCGCATCAGCTCCGACGGGTTGAAGCCCGAGGAGATGAACGCGTCGACCGTGCAGACGATGTTCCACAGCGCGACGCGGTCGATCGAGCTCGCCATGTCGGCCGAGATGCCCCACTTGGTGGGATCGAATCCGGTCGGAATCTGTCCACCCACGGTGCGGGTGAGCTTCATCTTGCGCGGAACGCGAATCTCGGTGCCCGCCTTGCGCGTCACCTGCCAGTCGCCGGAATCCGGGACCGGCGTGATCAGCGTGTGCTCGGGATCGGCTGCCGCGAAGGACCGCGCGTCGATCTCGCTTCCGACCACGAACGTCAGGTCGTTGTCGAGGAAGATCGAGGTCATCAGCGGTGCGGTGTTGCCGACCATGGCGCCGTCGTCGCCGTAGGTGCGGATGCCACACCGCTCGACCACGATGTCGTGGTAGCGATCGGCGATCTCCTCTTCGGGGACGAGGTCGCCGGACTCGATGTCGTACCAGCCGGGCTTGGGATCGTTCTCCCACGCGATAAGACCGGTGTTCCATGCGAGCTCGAGAACGCCTGCAGCAGAGAGCTGTTCGTCGACCTCCATCTCGAAGCGGGTACGCGCCGAACCGTACGGTCCGAGCTCACCGGCGCCGACGATGACGACCAGATCCTTCGGGTCGACGTCGAGCGCAGGCCATGCGGGAGCCGTCGTCGCAGCGAGACGCGGCGGTGCGGGCAGTGCGGCGATCACCGAACTGCCCGGTACCTCCTCCGTCTTGTCCGCCGCAGCGGCAGCAGCTTCGCGAGCCAGCTCGACGAGGTTCAGCTTCGTGTTCGCCAATCCGCCGGTCAGGTCGGCGACGACCGGAGCCTGGGCAGCCTGACGACGAGCCGGTGCCTCGCACAGCTTCAGCAGCTCGGTTGCCATCTCGTCCGTCGACCAGGTGCGAACACCTTCGGCTTCGACGGCCTCGACGATGGGGTCGTTGCCGCCCATGAGGCCCGTTCCACGAACCCATCCGATGTGGGCGTGAGCGATGGAAACACGCTCGGCCCAGTTCTTCTCGGATCCCCACTTCGCAGCGATGGCGTCGAGGGCAGCCTTGGACTCGCCGTACGCACCGTCTCCACCGAACATGCCGCGGTTCGGCGAACCGGGCAGCACGACGTGCAGGTGCGTGTCGATGTCGCTGTCGTAGCCGATCTTCGACAGTCCACCGATCAGGCGCTCGACCGACCAGAGAAGCACTCGCATCTCCATCTCGGCGCGGCCACCGGCATCGGTCAGTTCACCGACGACGCGAGGCGCGGCGAACGGGAACAGCATCGTCGGGGTGATACCTGCCTTGACGAGAGTCTTTGCGCCACCGGCACTGTCGACCTGGTCACTACCGATCCACTCGATGAGCGCATCGACATCGGTGTACGACGCGATGTTCGCGGGCACGACCCACAGCGACGCTCCGGCGCGAGCATTCGCCCGGTAGAGGCTGCGGTAGAAGCCGAGTCGCTCGTCGTCGAGACGCGATGTCGTGACGAAGACCGTCGCTCCCCCGGCCAGCAACTTGGCTGCGACCGACGCTGCGATGGATCCCTTGCTTCCACCGGTGATCACGGCGACCTCGTCGGACCACTGGCCCTTCTCGTCGGCAACCACTGCGATATCGGCGATGCGGCCGTACACCTCGGAGAGAACGGCCTTGCCGTCGCCGTCCGCCTTGGCCTTCCACCATTGCGCTTGCGCTGCAACGGCTTTGCCTGCGCCGGCGAAGCTCTCGACTGCCAGGTCACCTGCGGTACCGAGCCACAGACGCGCGAGGTCCTCGCGGGCGGTGGCCCAGCGGTCGTCGATCAGGACTGCACGGCGAGAGTCGAACGCCGGTGCGACGAGTCGCGGCCAGTCCGAACCCAGCTCTGCTGCAACGAGATCGACGAGTTCCGCGTCGGCATTCTCGGCTACGACGGCGTTGGGCGCCTCCGACAGGCCGAGCTGCTCGAGCACCAAGCGTGCGGCCGAGGCCAACACGCCGTCGCGACCGGTGATGTGCTCGGTGAACTCACCGAGAGCAGCCGCGTCGACGGTTCCGCCGCCTCCGCCGCCTGCCGCCGGAAGCGACACTGCGACACCGCGTCGTGCGGCGACCGCGGCGACTGCCGAGTCGATGACCGCGTCGACCGCGTTGCCGTCGGCGAGAGGTCCGTCGGCGAGACCACCGAGCGCTCCGCCTCGCACCGACGCACCGTCACGGGTGCCGAGGGCAACCTCGGCAGTGACGTGCGACGCCCAGCCGTCGCCGAGTTCCCAGGTCTTCTTGACGCGGTCCGCGATCGAGGCCGGACGACGTCCCGACGGCCCGAACACCTTGCGCAGGTGGTCGTTGATCGAGTCGCTCAGCACGGGGCCGAACGGCTTGTAGGTACGAGCCAACTTGTTGACCGTGCCCGAGAGTGCGCCCATGTCGGCGTCGGCGGCACCGTCGATCGCACCGAGCGAGAGCTCGGATCCGAGGTCGACGAGCAGCTGGTTACGTCGCGAGGAGACACCGTCGCATAGAGCTTCGATGGTGTCGGCGGGGCCGATCTGATCGAGCTGCAGCTTGGTCCACAAACCGATCAGGATCTTCGTGGCATCCGCCGCACTGAAGGCGATGTCGTCGGGACGCGGTCCACCGGACGGCGCCGCGGCAGGCGCCGGAGCGGCGGCAGGAGCAGCAGCCGGTGCGGCACTTGCCGTTTCGACCGGTGCGACCTCGTCTTCCTCGACCGGCGCTGGGTCGGTATCGGTGCCGTAGACGATCGCAGCTTCACGCTCGACGTTGAGAACCTCGACCGGGAATCCGAAGCGTCCCGGCAACTTCAGCGTCTGCGAAGCGAGGTTGGCGACGGTCGGCGTTGCGCTGAGACCGATCTCGACGAATCGCTCGACACCGAGTCCGCCCTCGGACTCGTCGGCGAACAGCAGATCCTGGGTCTCGATCCACCGCACCGGGCTGGCGAACTGCCATGCGAGCAGTTCGGTCAGCACGACGCGGCACAGGTCGTGCGTGCGGTCTGCCCACGAGTCGAAGTCCGCGAGGACCTCCGCGAGCGGCTCGGACGGAACCAGATCCGCGATCTCCTGGATGAAGTCGCGCTCGAGCGAGAACGGCTTCGGAACCAGGTTCGGGATGTAGCGGCCGATCAGGATCTCGGGATCGAGGTCCTCCGGCAGCAGTGCCTGCAGGCGGCTGCGGAAGTCCGCGACGCCACCGCGCAGAACCGTCGAGTGGAACGGCACGTCGATGCCGGGAACGAGGATGAACGCTGCCTTGCCACCGAACTCGGCGCGACGGATCGCGATCTTCTCCTCGAGCACGTCGAGGCCGGCGACCGTGCCTGCGATGGCGTACTGCGAGCCGCGCAGGTTCAGGTTGACGATCTCGAGGAACTCGCCGGTCTCCTCGGCGACACCGGCGACGAACGCCTGCACGTCGGCGTCGGCGAGACCGATCTGCGACGGCCGGATCGCGGCCATGCGGTAGTTGCTTCGACCTGCCGCGTCGCGAGGCACGAGTGCGTGCATCGCCGAGCCGCGCTGGAACACGACCTCCAGAACAGCTTCGAGCGGAAGCACACCGGCGACTGCCGAAAGTGCGTTGTACTCGCCCACCGAGTGTCCGGCGAGGATCGAGTTCTCCACGAACACACCGGCTTCACGGAGCTCGGCCACCTGTGCCACGCCGAGGACCGCCATGGCGACCTGGGTGAACTGGGTCAGGTGCAGAACACCGTCGGGATGCTTGTGCGTGACGCCGCGTGCCTTGAGCGTCGTCGGGTTGTCGCGCACGACAGCGAGGATCGAGAATCCGAGAGCCTTGCGGGTGTGCTTGTCGGCACGCTCCCAGACCTCGCGGGCGGCCTTCGACCGCGAACGAGCGTCGAGACCCATGCCCTGACGCTGGATGCCCTGGCCGGGGAACGCGTAGACGGTCTTCGGTGCCGCGGTCCGTCCGGTGGCGACCATGACGAGGTCGCCTGCGACGCGGCAGGACACCTCGACGATCTCGGCACCCTGGTCGAATCCGGTGCGGTCGACGCGCACGTCGATCTCTGCGCCCGGGCGAACCATGCCCATGAAGCGCGTGGTCCATGCCGTCAGGCGACGCGGCGGAATCTTGGTGTCCGCGTAGTCGATTGCGGTGACGACCTGCTGGGCGGCAGCCGAAAGCCACATGCCGTGCACGATCGGGCTCCCGAGCCCGGCGAGCAGCGCTGCCGGGTCGGACGTGTGAATCGGGTTGTGGTCACCGGAGACCTGCGCGAACGCAGCCATGTTCCGCGGCGCGAGAATCGTGGTCTGGCGACGACGGCGACGCGGGGTGTCCTTGGCCTCCGCCGAGACCGAACCACCGGCACGAGCCGGATCCGCGAGCTCGCCCTTGCCGGTACGTCCGCGAATAGCGAAGCGCTCCACCAGGGTTGCGACGGCCGGTGCGTCCAGACCTTCGCCCAGTGCCGCACCGATCTCGACGCGGACCTCGACGACGCGGCCCATGTCGGTGTCCAGTACGTCACCGGCCGCGGCCTTGACGACGAGGATGGACGGGTCCTCGGGCAGCGTGCCGACGAGGTTCACCGTGTGGTCGAGGTGAACGAGATCGAGCATGCCCTCGATGACGTCCACGCCGCTCTGCGTCTTCGTGGCGCCGAGGACGGCGAACACAGCAGGCCAGCAGGCGCCGACGAGCACATCGGGAACAGCCTTGCCGCTGACCGCAAGCGATTCGGGCAGACCCGATCCGGTCACGCCTGCGTGGTCGGCGACCAAGTCGGGAATCCACGCGAGGTTGAGGAAGGCGACGCCGTTCTTGACCTTCGGAAGTTCCTGTCCGGCAGCGACTCCCAGCAGGTCGGACATCGAGGACTGCGCGTCCTCGGCCGTGACGACGGGTGCGCCGCCGTCGATCGTCGACGCGGGGACGGTGAGGCGGATGCGCACCTCCTTGCCCGGTGCGAGCGGAACCGTCAGCTCGACGTGATCCGAATCCAGGACCGTCAGAGTCGACCCGGTCTGCGGGTGCGATGCGACGGTATCGGAGTCGACGACCCACTCGGCCGGATCACCCAGTCGCGCAACGGGGTTCTGCGTCATACGCGATGCCCAGTTGACGTCGGGTGCGGCCAGGACGATACCGAGCAGCCCCGGTGCGATGTCGGCGTGACGACGGCTCGCGACGGAGAGTGCTTCGACTCCCTCGGCGACGAGTTCGTCGGCGGCCGCCTTCTCGAAACGGTTCAGCAGGTCACCGACCGGCTCGTCGACGCGCGTGATGCCCGCGACGGCGACGGTGCCCGGGATGATGCAGACCTGATCGGCGGAGTAGCGCGGATCGTGCGCCTGCCACAGCGAGTCGCTGCGCCACCAACGACGCACGTCACCATCGACGACGGGCACGAAGTTGACGGGCTTGCCCGGCATCCGGCACAGCGCGGTGAAGAACGTGACGTCTGCGGGGTGAAGAACCACCTCGTTCGCGTCGGCGAATTGCGCGAGCAGAGAGCGCAGTGCAGCGCGAGGACGCTCGAGGGTGTCGACGTCGGAGAACAGCGTCGGGATGGGTCCACGATCGACCGGGTGCAGGCGAGCCTCGGTACGCTGCAGCATCTCGAGGAAGCGGGTGCGCCACGTGACGTCGATCCAGACGGACTCGGTCGCCTCGTCGATGGCGTCGGTGAACTCACCACCGCAGTCGAATTCACGGTGGACGTCGGCGCCGATCGCGAGATCGAGGTACCGCTCCAGCCACTGCGCGTACGTCATCTCCGCGACGTCGCCGAAATACGGCTTCGCGGTGCCGTCGAGCGCTGCGATGATCTCGTCGCGACGCTTGGCGACCGCGTCACCGTCGCCGGCGACCTCGTCGAGCAGGCGACCGCATCGCGATGCCGCATTGTCGATCTCGTGGATGTCCGCGCCGAGCTGGCTACGGCCGGAGGCCATTCCGCCGTTCGCGGTACCCGCGCCGACCCAGTCGGGGGTTCCGGGGGTGTCGACGAGAAGCTGCTTGACCTCGGGAGCCGTCGTAGCTTCCAGAGCGGCCATCGCCGCGGTGCCGACGAGGATGCCGTCGAGCGGCATCTTCGGGTATCCGGCGCCGAGCGACCAACGGCCCGTCAGGTATTCGGCCGCACGCTCGGGCGTTCCGATGCCGCCACCGACGCAGATGACGAGGTTGGGGCGCGAACGGAGCTCCGCGTAGGTCGACAGGAGCAGGTCGTCGAGGTCCTCCCACGAGTGGTGTCCACCCGCGCGGCCACCCTCGATGTGGGCGATGACCGGGAAGGACGGAACCTCGCTCGCGATACGAATGACCGCACGAATCTGCGCGACGGTACCCGGCTTGAACGCGACGTAGCTGAAGCCGGCCTCGGTCAGCTCGTCGATGATCGTGACGGCTTCTTCGAGCTCCGGGATACCGGCGGTGACGACGACGCCGTCGAACGGAGCACCGGCAGCGCGGGCACGCGGAACGAGACGCTTGCCACCGACGTGCAGCTTCCACAGGTACGGGTCGAGGAACATCGAGTTGAACTGCACGCCGCGGCCCGGCTCGAGCAGTCCTTCGAGCTTCGCGACGTGGTCGGCGAAGATCTGCTCGGTGACCTGGCCGCCACCTGCGAGTTCTGCCCAGTGGCCTGCGTTGGCTGCGGCTGCGACGATCGCGGGATCGACCGTCGTCGGCGTCATGCCTGCGAGGAGGATCGGCGAACGGCCGGTCAGCTTCGTGAACGAGGTCTCGACGACGACGCGGCCGTCCGGCAGCGTGACCGGCTTCGGCGCGAACTCGGACCATGCCGGCTGAACCTCGGGAGCGGCGCCCGGGGTGAGCAGGTTGCGGTGGCCGCCGCGAGTGGACGCCGCGATGATTCCGACGCCCTGGCCACGCAGGCCGGGCACCGTCATGCGGGTGAGGATGTCACTGGGGCCGAGGTCGAGAATCCACTCGGCGCCTGCGTCGATCACTCCGTCGATCTCGGTGACCCAGTCGACGGGGTCGACGAGAATGCGCTGCGCGAGGCTGCGCGCGACCTCCACGTCGAGACCGGTGCGCTGCGCCCAGGCGGCGACGAGGTCGACGGCGTCGGCCAGAGCGGGATGGTGGAATCCGACCTCGACCGGGAGCGGTTCGAAGACCGGCGCGAACGTGGAACCGCCACGCTTCTTCGCTTCACGCTCACGCTCTTCCTGCGCGGCGATCTGCTCGCAGCGTTCCTGGACGCGGGCGAGCTGTGCGGGCGGTCCGGCGAGGACGACGCGGCGGCGTCCGTTGCGGATGGCGAGAACAGCTGAACGCTCGGGGGCACCGTCGACGGCCAGCTCGTCGACGATGGCCTGCAGACGCTCCGGCTCGACGCCCGAAACCGACACCATGGGTGCGCGGTCGGCGGCACCGATGATGCCGCGACGACGGGCGACGAGACTCGCTGCGGCACCGATCAGCTGCGCAACCGCGAGAAGACGCGCGTCCTCGCCGCCGTGGCTCGCGACCGACTCCGCGGCGATGAGGCCCTGAGAGTGGCCGATGACGGACACCGGAGGTGCCGCAGCGGGATCGAGACCCTGCAGCTTCAGCGCGCGCAGCGCAGCGACCTGCGTGAGGAAGACGCCGGGCAGCGAGACGGCAGCGGACGTCAGCGCAGCCTCGGAGGGACCGAAGGAGGCGACACTCTCTTCGTCGTCGGCGAGATCCTGCTCGAGCATCCACCCGATCGGGTCGAATCCGACCGAGCGCACGACGAGGAGATCGTCGGCGACGGGAGCCAGGATGG
Source organism: Rhodococcus sp. Eu-32 (assembly GCF_003336925.1). NCBI lineage: Bacteria > Bacillati > Actinomycetota > Actinomycetes > Mycobacteriales > Nocardiaceae > Rhodococcus > Rhodococcus sp. Eu-32. The sequence goes on from NZ_QGNK01000014.1 coordinate 140,436, forward strand.
CTGCGGATTCGTTGACGAGATCGGTGAGCTCGGGTTCGAGTGCGGAGTCACGAGCGAGTTCCTCGAGGGAGCTCAGCCACGGCGACCCCTGACCGCCGAATGCGAGGGCATAGGGTTCGCCGGCCGCGAAGCGATCGGCGAGGGTACGAGGGGTTCCACCGCTCCTGGGTGATCTGCCCGCGCCCTGTCCGTGTGAAGGCGTGCTCTCGTTGATCGTCAAGGTGGAAGATTCCTCTCGTGAGCAACTCGGGGGGTCGAGGTTGCTTCGTCGGGTGGTGCCGTGACCGGCGCGCAGAACAGCGACATGCTTCTCGAGCGAGACCCGCTGGCAACGAGTGGCTCCATCCGCGTGAAACCAGGTTGGCACAAAATCATGAGGAAATCCTCACGTTTCGTTTGACGTCCAACTGCTACCCGCGAGTAAGCGTTGCGCGACGCCTTTACCGTGCGTTGAACCGACTCGCCGGTAACCACCATCGGCGCAGGCACAGCGCAGATCGAACGCCGGTGAACATGAGGAAACCCTCGGATTTTTCGTTATTGTTTCGTTATGTGAAGCTCGCCACACCGGAACGTCCTTGTCGCCGATCACCGAACTTGTCGGTGCCCTCTTGTAGCTTCCGCGCCACGCAACCAACAGGGGGGTTCATGTATTCGCCAGTAACACATATCGATTCGCGTCGGAACGACTACCGGTCGGTGGTCGAGGCGGTCGCGTCACGCGTCGAGAAACTCGCGCCGCGCGCTACAACGCCGTTCTGGTTTCCGGGGTGGCCACAGGAGATCGAAGCGGCATTGCTCGACGCCGTCTATTCGGCTCGCGCCTCGTACGGCGGCGAGAACAGCGGGGTCCGTCGTGTCGTAGCGCAGTGGCGAGCGCATCGCGGGGGTGGGTCGCTGGACGATCTCGGCATGCTCGCCTCGTTCGTCGATGATCCGGAAGCTCTCGCGAACATTCTCGGTAACCGCCAGCGCGTTGCGGGCAACGCGATGACGAAGGCCGAGGCAGCCGCACGCGCGGCGGCCGCGTTGATCGCAGCGGGTGCGACGCGGACCGACGACCTCGTGGATCCGTGGGACGAACAGCACGCCGAACAACTCGCCGAACAATATGCCGAACAATACGACGCGTTCACCTCGATCACAGGCATCGGCACCAAGACCTGGGATTGCCTTCTGTTTCTCACCGGTCGACGCAGGCAACAGGATTTCGAGCTGCTGACGAGCTTCGTCTCGTCGACCGTCGGCCACGACGTCGACGATTGCACCATGCTGAAGCTGATCGGCGACGCCGCAGCAACGCTCGACACCGACGCGGCAAGCGTGGAACACGCCCTCTGGAGGGTGTTGCGCAGACCCGCACCCCGAAAGAAGGTGAGCGCCTAAGCGCGGTCGATCAACGCGGCTACACCGTCGAGAATTCGTTCGACTCCGAACTCGTACTCGTGGACGGGATCGCTCGCGGCGTCGTAGGACGTCGCCGCGGCGGTTCCGACACGAGACGCCAACGGATAACGGTCGTCGCCCATGACTCGTTCGAGCACCGGCGAGGTCGATTCCCACCACTGCGCGTCGGTCATGCCGGACTCCTCACGCACACGGTTGAACCGGGCGAGTGCTCGGGCGGTACCCGTCACATGCGTGAGAACAAGGGCCAGCACCGAATCCATGTCGACGTCGGACAAGCCGACGCCGTCGATGACGCGGAGCTCGGCCTCGTACTTCTCGATCGTGTGCGGTCCGAGAACGGCACGTGGCCCCTGAGCGTCGAGTAACCACGAATGACGTTGATACAGAGTCCAATTGCGCTCGGCGACGAATCGAAGACCCTCGCGCCACCCCTCGGTTGCAGCCTTCGGTTCGTCGACCGTCGAATACAGCGAGCCGAGTGCGCTGTCGACCATGAGGTCGGTCAACTCGGCCTTTCCGTGGACGTGAGTGTAGAGCGACATCGCGCCCACACCGAGCGCGTCGGCAAGCCGACGCATGGAGACTGCGTCGAGTCCCTCGGCGTCGGCGAGTTCGATCGCCGCGGCAACGATCGAATCGACGGTCAGCCCGGACCGGCTCGGCTTCTCGTTCGTCCGCCACAACAGTTCGAGTGAACGCGCGGGATCGAACGCGGATTCCTTCTTGCTCACCACGTCTGCACAGTACGCCGTACGCCGACCGCGGCCGCCCCATCCCTCCGGCAACTGCACGTGCGATCCCGCCGAGATGGCGTTGTAGACTTGCCGAGCACTCGCGCGAGTGGCGGAATTGGCAGACGCGCTGGATTTAGGTTCCAGTGTCTCAGGACGTGGGGGTTCAAGTCCCCCCTCGCGCACTTGTTGCTCTCGCCACCGAACTACCCGATGTAGTAGCCCCTCGGGTACCGTCGGGGTGTGGCAAAATCCCGCTCTCATCACCGGCCTGCACTGATCGTGCTGGTCGTCGTGTCGGCGTTGGGATGCCTTGCGCTCGGATGGTGGCAATGGGAACGCTTCGAATCGGTCGGTGGTGACGGCCAGAACCTCGGGTACGCCTTCCAGTGGCCGCTGTTCGCTGCGTTCGTCGTGTACGCCTACCGGCAGTTCGTCCGGCTGGAAGAGGACAAGGACGACGACACCGTCGACGCGGCGGTCACCGAGGACGTCGTGCGTGAGATACCCGCCGACCTGCTTCCCCAGCGCCCGACGCCCAGCGTCGAGTCCGACCCGAGCGACCCCGAAGCTCGCCAACTGCGCGAGTACAACAGCTATCTCGCGGAGCTCGATCGCTCCGAACGTCACGACAGGAGTACTACGTGAGCACGGCACCGGAGAAGTCCGCATCCACCGACAGGACCAAGAAGATCGCGTCGGCGCTGCTGCGTTACCGGGTCCTGGCCTACGTCACGGGCATCTGGCTGCTCGTGCTGACCGGCGAGATGGTCGCGAAGTACATTTTCAAGGTCGAGAATGTTCCGAGCTGGATCGCCGTCGTACACGGCTGGGTCTACCTCGTCTACCTCATCCTGACGATCGATCTCGCGATCAAGGTTCGGTGGGCGGCGCCGCGCACCATCGGCACGCTGCTCGCCGGCACCATTCCGTTCCTGTCGTTCTACGTGGAGCACATCCGCACCAAGCAGGTCAAGCGCGACTTCGGCGTCTGAACCTGGTGTCGCCGACGGCAATTCACCGTCGGCGACAGCACATCACTTCGTCAGCGCCTGCAGTGCGGGTGCCAGCAATCGGAGCGCCCTACCGCGGTGCGACGCGGCGTCCTTCTCCTCGGGACCGAGCTCGGCTGCGGATCGGCCGTCGCCCTCGGGCACGAATACCGGGTCGTAGCCGAAACCGTTGTCCCCCAGCGGAGTACGAGCGATCACGCCTCGCCACTCCCCTCGCACGACGCTCTCGTTACCCCCGGGAACCGCCAGGGCACACGCGGACACGAACCCCGCACCCCTGCGTTCGTCGGGCACATCCTGCAATTGAGCGAGCAGCAGAGCAGTGTTGGCGTCGTCGTCGCCGTGCGCTCCCGACCACCGCGCCGACAGCACCCCGGGCATCCCGTTCAGCGCATCCACTTCGATTCCGGAATCGTCTGCAACACAGGGCATCCCGGTCGCCGCAGCACCGTCGCGGGCCTTGGCGAGCGCATTCTCCTCGAATGTCGCCCCGGTCTCGGGCGCCTCCGGGAACTCGGGAACCTCGTTCAATCCGACGAGTTCGATGCCGGAGATTCCCTCGGCGTCGAGAACGCGCCGCAACTCACGTAATTTCTTCGCGTTGCGGCTCGCGACGAGCAGCTTCACGTCAGGCACCGAATTTCTTCTTCGACGTCTCGGCGACGGGCTCGGGCAGAACACCGGGGTACGGCTCGGCCAGCGCGGCCTTCTGCACCTCGAAAAGCTTCTCGGTGCCCGCGAGTGCGGAGTCGAGCAGCTTGTCCAGCGTCGAACGCGGGAACGTCGCACCCTCGCCGGTGCCCTGGATCTCGACGAGCGTCCCCGTGTCCGTGGCGACGACGTTCATGTCGACCTCGGCGCGCGAATCCTCCTCGTAGGGGAGGTCGAGACGCACTCGCCCGTCGACGACACCGACGCTCACCGCGGCGATGGCACACGAGATCGGCTGCGGATCCGCGAGACGGCCCGCAGCACGCAGGTACGTCACGGCGTCGGACAGAGCGACGAACGCGCCGGTGATCGCGGCCGTGCGGGTACCACCGTCGGCCTGCAGAACGTCGCAGTCCAACGCGATCGTGTTCTCGCCGATGGCCGCGAGATCGATGCATGCGCGAAGGGAACGTCCCACCAGCCGCGAGATCTCCTGGGTGCGACCACCGACCTTGCCCTTGACGGACTCGCGGCCGCTGCGCGTGTGAGTCGCGGCGGGCAGCATCGCGTACTCGGCGGTGAGCCAGCCGAGGCCCGAGCCCTTACGCCACCGCGGAACACCTTCCTCGACACTGGCCGTGCACATCACTCTCGTGTTGCCGAATTCGACCAGCACCGAACCTGCAGGGTTGCTGGTGAAACCGCGGGTGATCTTGATGGGGCGGAGTTCGTCGTCCGCTCTTCCGTCTTCTCGTCTCGACACGCTTGCCACCCTAGCGATTCCCGCAACCTGGGTCATTCCGCAGGCTCCACTCCCTGCCTATCCCGGTATCAGACCGTGAAGACATCTCCCGGCAAGACCGCGTGCACCGGTCCGCTGAATTCCGCTTTCGCTTCCGCGATGACGTCCTCGCGCGACGTCCACGGCGGAATGTGTGTCAGCAGGAGCTCACCGACTCCTGCCTCACGCGCGAGCTGGCCTGCCTCGGTACCCGAGAGGTGCACTCCCACGGGACGATCTGCGGCATGCGTCCACGACGCCTCCGACAGCAGCACGTCCGCGCCCTGGGCGACGTCGCGCACCGCCTGACACATTCCGGTGTCGCCGGTGTAGGCAAGAATCTTTCCCTCGCCGGTGGTGATGCGCATTCCGTAGGACTCCGGCGGGTGGTACACCTGCCGGGTGTGGACGGTCAGTCGGCCGTGCTGAATGGTGCGCCCGTCGGCCCAACGGCGAAGATCCAGAGTGTCCGACATGTCGTCGATCTGTCCGCCGCATTCGGCGGATGCGACGCCGAGCCGGAACGCAGTGTCCTTCGGGCCGTAGACGACAGCGCGACCCTCGGGCGGATTCGGATGGTATCGACGCCACACGAGAAGACCAGGAACGTCGAGGCAATGATCTGCATGCAGATGCGACAGGAAAACGCTGACGTCGCCGGGATCTGCGTACCGCTGCAATGCGCCGAGAACGCCGGGGCCGAAGTCGAGAACCACCGGTGACGTTTCCGGTTCGTCGAGAAGGTAGCCCGACGCCGGAGAGTCTGGTCCCGACACACTCCCGGAACATCCCAGGACGGTAATTCGCATGTCTGTCATGCTGCCACGACTTTGCCCGGCGCCGAAACGATCGGCGAGTTTTCACAGCGTGAATTCGACGCTTCGTTCCGGGGCGGCCACCACGATCGAACGTCCGTCCGCGACACCGTGGCTACGAGTCAGGACAGAGACTTCTGCCTGCGTGCCTGACGTGCGTCCGCCGACAACGTCCATGCGGCAACCACTCCGCCGACGGCGCCGAACAAGTGCCCCTGCCACGAGACGAAGGCATCGGTCGGTAACACACCCCACAGGGCGCCGCCGTAGATGACGAAAACCACGACACCGATGGCGAGTTGACCGAGGTTACGGGCGAAGATGCCGCGCGTCAGCAGATAGGTGATCCATCCGAAGATCAGAATCGACGCACCGATGTGGTTGGTGCCCGCTCCCGCCGTCAGCCACGTTCCGACGCCTCCGAGAACCCAGATGATGCCGGTGGCCGTGAGTCCACGACCGATTCCGGAGAGCAACACCAGAAACCCGAGGACGAGAACGGGCACGGTGTTCGCGATCAGATGCGTCCAGTCGTCGTGCAGCACAGGCGCGAACAGAATGCCCCATAGGCCGTCGACGGTGCGAGGGTTGATTCCCGCATCCTCGACACGACTTCCCGACGCGACATCGATCAGCTCGATGATCCACAGCAACAGGACGAATCCGCCGACGACCATCGCGGCCTGTTGCCACACCGGGCGCTTTGGCGTCGGGGCAGGCAGATACGGGTTCGCGGTCATACGACGGGCCTTTCGTCCATGTCGACCAGGTCTCCGGTTCAGCCTACCGACGTGAGCCGCATGCCGGTCAGGACTCGAACGCGGACGGGAAGATCTGACGGTACGTCGGGATACCGGCGATCGTCGTCGCGTCGAGCAGCGCACGCACGATGGCACGTTCGACGACGTCGGCGGCAACCGCCGTGACCGCGTCGAGCACCGGCAGATCCTGCATGAACGCCGTCGGCATCGACGTCTCGCTGACCACCGACCTGGTCCCGGTCGACAACGCGAAGATCGTGTCACCGTCCAGCGGCGAGTGAGCCGGCCTGATCGCACGGGCGAGCCCGTCGTGCGCGGCGACTGCGACGCGTTTGCACGCCGACGCCGACAGATCCACGTCGGTCGCAACGACGCCGATCGTCGTGTTGAGTGCGGTTCCCTTCGGTGCGAGAGCGTTCGCGTTCCACAGCTCGTGCACGTCGGGCTTGCGCATGCCGAATGCCTTGGCCCCCTGCGAACCGACTCCCCAGGGCAAGCCGGTGCGCGGGTCGAACACCGAGCCAACCGGATTGGTGACGATCAGCGCACCGACGGTGACGCCGTCCGCCGGCCCACCCTCGACGACGATGCTCGCCGTGCCCACGCCGCCCTTGAGTACGCCGGCGCGTGCGCCGGTGCCCGCGCCGACCGAGCCGGTGGCGAAATCCTCGGCGGCAGCCGCGGCGGCCCGATAGCCGAACTCGGCGGTCGGTCGAACGGCCCAGTCCCCCACCGGAAGATCGAAGACGACGGCCGCAGGAACGATGGGCACGACTTGGTCGGGACTGCCCATCGCGATGCCGTGACCGTGCTCCTCCAGCCACCGCATGACACCGTCGGCCGCGGCGAGTCCGTACGCACTGCCGCCGGTCAGCAACACCGAGTTGACTTGCTGCACAGAATGACTCGGATCGAGCAGATCGGTTTCACGAGTTCCCGGTCCGCCACCACGCACGTCGACCGCGGCCACCGCGCCTCCCAGCGCGCGCACGACGGTACACCCTGTCGCCGCCCCCGAGCCGAGCTGCGTGTCGGGATCGATCTCGTGATGGTGCCCGACGAGCAGGCCGGCGACGTCGGTCAGTGAATCCTTCGGGCCTGCCCCCAAGAGGTGCTCCTACGGAGTGAGGACCTGCACCAGAGAATCCTGCATCCAGGTCAGCCAGTGGTACACGTCGAGGTGCGGAGCTCGCGGATCGCCCTCGTCGAGAACTTCCGGGGTGTCGGCGTCGATACCCAGAGTCGTTCCGAGGGCCAATCGTACGTCGTTGAGTCCCATCAGCCACGCGTCTGCTTGCTCGGGTGTCAGCGCGATCTTCCCGCCGTCGGCAGGCAGGGTGCGGAGTATGACGGCTCCCGCGGCGAGCTTCTCGTCGATGATCTCCGGCTCGTGCAGGCCACGCAACGCACCGTTGAGATCGGCGGTGTCGGCGGATTCGTCGTCGCCGCGGTGGAAATCGGGCAGCAGACGTGCGAGCGCCGCGTCGTCGGGCGGCGTGCTGTGCCCGGTGCGCAGACCGGTCAGCTGCGCGAGTTCGTCGGTCGGTGCGTTCTTGGAACGTTCGCTCAACAACCCGAGGACGGATTCGACGAGCGAGCGCAGCACGGTTGCCTCGCGCGCATCCATCTCCGAACGAATCTTAGTTCCGCCGAGTGAATTCTTCCTACTCCACGTGCGCACAGCTGTTGGAACCCCGTCTCTGGTGCATCGAAGGAATCCGCGTTCGGATTCGCGCTACTTGTCCTGCTGCATCGTCGCCCAGAGACCTGCCGCGTGGAGCCTGCGCACGTCGTTCTCCATCTTGTCGCGTTCACCGCTCGACACGACTGCCTTGCCCTCGGAGTGCACCTGCATCATGAGCTCGGTGGCCTTGGCTTTGCTGTAGCCGAACAGCTTCTGGAAGATGAAGGTGACGTAGTGCATCAGGTTCACCGGGTCGTCCCAGACGATGGTCACCCAGGGCACATCCTGCGCCTCGTCCCTCGCCACGGCCTCGGTCTCGGCGGGTACCGCCTGGGGTGAAGCGGCCAGCGTCGGCGATGCGCCCACCCTGCCCACGGTCACTCGTGCCGTCGATGAAGCCATGGGAACAGCGTACGACGCGATGCACGAAGTACACACCCTCACCCCCGCGCCTCGTACTGTTGTCCCTGTGTCTCAACCCTCGACGGACGAATCCGACAATACGGGCACGGTGCGTAGTACCGCGCTGTTCACCGACCAGTACGAGCTGACGATGCTGTCGGCGGCCCTCGCCGACGGTTCGGCGAACACGCCGTGCAGCTTCGAAGTCTTCGCGAGGCGCCTGCCCGGTGGCCGCCGCTACGGCGTCGTTGCCGGAACGGGCCGGTTTCTGAGTGCGCTGAGTCGCTTCCGATTCGGCGAGGAGGAACTCGACACCGTGTCGTCGTTCCTCGATCGCACGACACTGGACTGGCTGTCGTCCTACCGCTTCACCGGCGACATAGACGGCTACCGCGAAGGCGATCTCTACTTCCCCGGCTCACCAGTGCTGTCCGTGCGCGGAACCTTCGCCGAGTGCGTCGTACTCGAAACGCTCGCACTGTCGATCCTCAATCACGACAGCGCCATCGCCTCCGCGGCCGCGCGCATGGTCACCTCCGCCGGAGACCGACCGCTCATCGAGATGGGATCGCGGCGCACCCACGAGGAGGCGGCCGTCGCGTCGTCGCGGGCGGCGTATCTCGCCGGCTTCTCCGCGACGTCGAACCTCGAAGCCGTTCGCCGACACGGCGTTCCGGGGGCAGGTACGTCGGCGCACGCGTTCACGTTGCTGCACACCGGTCCCGACGGACCCGACGAGAAGGCCGCGTTCGCAGCCCAGGTCCGCACCCTCGGGGTCGGCACGACGCTGTTGGTCGACACCTACGACATCACGCAGGGCGTCGCCAACGCCATCGCCGTCGCAGGACCCGAACTCGGCGGCGTCCGCATCGACTCCGGTGATCTCGGCGTCCTCGCCCGTCAGGTGCGCCAGCAACTCGACGATCTCGGGGCGACCCGTACGAAGATCGTCGTCTCCGGCGACCTCGACGAGTACGCCATCGCGGCCCTGCGCGCCGAACCCGTCGACAGCTACGGCGTCGGAACCTCCCTCGTGACGGGTTCTGGCGCACCCACCGCGGGCATGGTCTACAAGCTCGTCGCGGTCGACGACCGTCCCGTCGCCAAGCGCAGCAGTCACAAGGAATCACGCGGAGGTAGAAAGGCCGCCACGCGCACGACCCGCGACACGGGCACGGCCGTCGAGGAGATCGTGCATCCACTCGGCAGCGCGCCGACCGTCGACGCCGATTTGACGGCCGTCGAACTGAGCGTGCCGATGGTGCGCGGCGGTGAACTCGTCGCGGACCGGCCCACCCTGAAGGAGTCTCGCGAACTGCTGGCCGGACGTCTCGTCAGCCTGCCGTGGGAGGGATTGAAGCTGTCGCAGGGAGAACCGGCGCTGCCGACGCGGTTCGTCTGATGCGCTTCGCGCCCGTGCGTGCATAGTTGGGCCAGGGTCCAACTATGCACGCACGGGCGGCGCAGCCGCACTCGTGGGGCAGTAGGCTGCTCCGGTGCCGTCTTCGACCGAACTCCCCACCGTGCCCGCATTGCTGAAGACCGCGGTGCACGCGCTGGGAGGCAAGGAGCGGACCAACCAGCTGACGATGGCGTCGGCCGTCGCGCATTCCATCGACACCGGGCAACATCTCGCGGTGCAGGCAGGCACGGGCACGGGCAAGTCGCTCGCGTATCTGGTGCCGAGCATTCGACACGCGGTCGAGTCGGGGCGCACCGTCGTGGTCTCGACGGCGACGATCGCGCTGCAGCGCCAGCTCGTCGACCGCGACCTCCCCCGGCTCGCGGACGCGTTGAAGGACGCCGTCGGACGCCGGCCGAGGTTCGCGATCCTCAAGGGCCGCAACAACTATCTGTGCATGAACAAGATTCACACCGGCGCATCCGAGGAAGCACCGGAAGCCGAACTGTTCGACGCGTTCGCCGTGTCCCGGCTAGGCCGTGAAGTGGTCCGGTTGACCGAGTGGTCGTCGAACACCGACACCGGGGACCGTGACGATCTGACTCCGGGCGTCAGCGACCAAGCGTGGCGGCAGGTCAGCGTCAGCGCACGCGAATGCCTCGGCAAATCCCGGTGCCCGGTCGGCGAGGACTGCTTCGCCGAACGCGCCCGCGCCGAGGCGTCGCAGGTCGATGTGGTCGTCACGAATCACGCACTTCTGGCCATCGACGCCATCACCGGCATCCAGATACTCCCCGAGCACGACGTCGTGGTCATCGACGAGGCACACGAACTCGTCGACCGTGTCACCGGTGTCGCCACGTCCGAACTGTCCGCCTCCACCATCACCGCCGCGGCCCGCCGCAGCAACAAGCTGATCGAGGAAGAGATCGTCGACGCGCTCGAGGGGGCCGCCGAGAACTGGGCTGCCGTACTCGAGGACATGCCACCCGGACGGTGGGCGGCGCTGCCGGAGGGCGTCGACGCGGCCCTCGCATCGATTCGCGACTCGGCGTGGGCAGTGCGGACAGCGATCGGCCCGAGCCGCGGTGGACAGGCCACGATGGATCCCGAGGCAGCCGCGGCTCGCAACGCGGCGCTGGTGGCCGTCGACGAGGTGCACGACAGCGCCGTGCGCATACTCACCGCATTCGACGAGCCGGATCCGGCCAAGCGCAAGGACGTCGTCTGGCACGCGGTCGACGACTTCCGCGGGTCGGTCAAACGGACCGTGCGCATGGCGCCGCTGTCGGTGGGCGGGTTGTTGCGCAGCCGTCTGTTCGCAGAATCCACCGTCGTCCTGACGTCGGCGACGCTCACCGTCGGCGGCTCCTTCGACGGCCTGGCCGTCAACTGGGGCCTACCCGCCGAGAACTCCGGACGCAGCGACACGGCGACGGCGACGGGCACCGAGGCGCCGTCGGACACGGGGTCGATCCATTGGAACTCACTCGACGTCGGCTCTCCGTTCGACCACGCGAAGTCCGGGATTCTGTATGTGGCGCAACATCTTTCGCCACCCGGGCGTGACGGTCTGTCGCCGCAGTACCTCGACGAGATCGAACAACTCGTCACCGCAGCCGGTGGCCGCACGCTCGGGCTGTTCTCGTCGATGCGCGCGGCGAAAGCAGCAGCCGAGGAGATGCGCGAACGCCTCGACACCCCGGTGCTGTGTCAGGGCGACGACTCGACGGGCGCGCTCGTGAAGAAGTTCGCGGACGACGAAGCCACGTCGCTGTTCGGCACCCTGTCGCTGTGGCAGGGCGTCGACGTGCCCGGTCCGTCACTGAGCCTGGTCATCCTCGACCGCATTCCGTTCCCGCGGCCCGACGACCCTCTGCTCGTGGCGCGGCAGCAAGCCGTCCAATCCCGTGGCGGCAACGGCTTTCTCGCGGTCGCCGCGAATCATGCCGCATTGCTGCTCGCCCAGGGTGTGGGTCGACTGCTGCGCAGCGTCGACGACCGGGGCGTCGTCGCGATGCTCGATTCACGCCTCGTCACCGCCCGCTACGGCGGTTACCTCAGGGCCTCGCTACCACCGTTCTGGGAAACGTCGGACCCCGAGGTGGTGCGCAGGGCTCTGACCCGGCTGGCCGAAAGCCGTTGAGGCCGGGAGTGGAGCCTGCAGGAACGACCCTTCAGGAACGGCCCGTCAGGGCCGAGCCGAATTCACGAGGCCGAGTTCGGAGTCGCTCGCCAGTAGCTCGTGGTGCGGCAGAACCCGGACGGTGTAGCCGACGGCACCACTCAGTGGCAGCTCGGTGTCGACCGTGAAGGCCTCGCCGAGCGCATCGGTACCGGTGTGCACCATCTCCACGTACCGTACGTCGGTGAGTTCGTCCTCGGCGTCGACGCAGCCGATCGCGGCCTGCACCACGACGTCCGACGGCTCGAGCGCGCCGAGCCGAACGTACGCTCGCAGAGTGAGTTTCGCACCGATCACCGGCGTGTCCGGCAGCCCTTCGCTGTCCACCTGAACGACGTCGACCGCATCCCATTCCGCTTCCACGCGACGACGGTATGCCGCAACGTCTTTCGCACCCACGTGCCCGTCGGCGTCGACGGTGCGCGCCGCACGCGCGGCAGGTCCGTAGTACCCGAGCGTGTAGTCGCGCACCATACGCGAGGCCAATACCTGCGGTCCGAGATGCTCCAGCGTGTGACGCACCATCTCGATCCACCGCGTCGGGATGCCGTCGGTACGGTCGTAGAACTTCGGCAACACCGACTGCTCGAGCAGTTCGTACAGCGCGGCGGCTTCGAGGTCGTCGCGACGGTTCTCGTCGGTGACGCCGTCGGCAGTCGGTATCGCCCAACCGTTCTCACCGTCGTACATCTCGTCCCACCACCCGTCGCGGATGGACAGATTCAGCCCACCGTTGAGCGCGGACTTCATCCCCGACGTGCCGCACGCCTCGAGCGGACGCAGCGGGTTGTTGAGCCAGACGTCGCATCCCCAGTACAGGAACTTGGCCATCGACATGTCGTAGTCCGGCAGGAACACGATGCGATGACGAACGTCGTGCTGGTCGGCGAAGCGGACGATCTGCTGGATGAGGGCCTTGCCGCCGTCGTCGGCCGGATGCGACTTGCCCGCCACGACGAGCTGAACCGGGCGGTCGGGGTCGAGCAGCAACCGGCGCAGCCGCTCGGGCTCGCGCAGCATGAGCGTCAGCCTCTTGTAGGTCGGCACCCGTCGGGCGAAGCCGACCGTCAACACATCGGGATCGAAAACACCTGCGGTCCAGCCTATTTCGGCCTCGGTCGATCCTCGTTCGAGCGCCGAACGGCGGACGCGTCGACGCACCTCGTCGACGAGCTGAGCGCGCAACGCATTCCGCGTGTTCCACAGCGTTGCCGACGACACGTTCTCGAGCTGTTCCCAGCCGCGTGCCTCCTGCAGGGCTTGCTCCCCGACCGTCTCCTGAGCGAGTTCGAGCCATTCCCGCGCGGCCCACGTCGGCGCATGGACACCGTTGGTGACCGAACCGATCGGCACCTCGGCAGCGTCGAATCCGCGCCACAGATCGTTGAACATCTCGCGGCTGACGATGCCGTGCAGCTTCGACACACCGTTGGCGCGCTGGCCGAGCCGCAGCCCCATGTGCGCCATGTTGAAGACCGAACGGTCCGCCTCGGCGCCCAGCGCGAGAATGCGGTCCATCGGCAGCCCGGGCAGCAGCGCCGACTCCGCGCTGCCGTCGTCGCTGCCGAAATAGTGACGCACGAGGTCGGCCGGGAACCGGTCGATGCCGGCCGGGACGGGGGTATGCGTCGTGAACACGGTCCCTGCCCGCACCGACGCCAGCGCCGCGTCGAAATCGAGCCCTCCACCGGTGACGAGTTCGCGGATGCGTTCGGCACCGAGGAAGCCTGCGTGTCCCTCGTTCATGTGGAACACCTCGGGATCGGGCAGCCCGTGTGCGTTCGTGTAGGCGCGGATGGCGCGCACGCCGCCGATCCCGGCGAGAATCTCCTGCTTGATGCGATGGTCCCGGTCGCCGCCGTACAGACGGTCGGTCACTCCTCGCAATTCCGGGTCGTTGTCGGCGATGTCGGAGTCGAGCAGCAGCAGCGGGACTCGGCCGACCTGGGCGATCCAGACTCGCGCCCGGAGCACGCGTCCACCCGGCATCGACACGTGGATCAGAACCGGCGCATCCGACGCATCGGTCAGCAACCGCAAGGGCAGCCCCTGCGGATCGAGCGACGGATACCGCTCGGCCTGCCAACCGTCCGCCGTCAGGGATTGACGGAAATATCCCGAGCGATACAGCAGACCGACACCGATGAGCGGAAGGCCGAGATCCGACGCAGCCTTGAGATGATCACCCGCAAGGATGCCGAGTCCACCCGAATAATTGGGCAGCACTTCGCTGACGCCGAACTCCATGGAGAAGTAGCCGATACTCGACGGCATCGACGCGTCGGACTGCTGCAGTTTCTGGTACCAGAGCGGACGCGAGAGGTAGTCACGCAAGTCGGCGTCCAATGCGCCGAGGCGCTCGACGAACTCCGCGTCCGACGCCAGTTCCTCCAGCCTCGACGGTCCGACGGCACCCAGCAGCCCGACGGGATCGCGATCCAGCTCGGACCACAGCTTCGGGTCGATGTCCTCGAACAGCCGCTGCGTCGGCGGGTGCCATGACCAGCGAAGGTTTGTCGACAACTCGGCCAGGGCATTCAGGCGCTCGGGCAGGTGGGCTCGGACAGTGAACCGACGCAAAGCTTTCACGGGTCGAACCCTACCCACCCCGAGGCGACCGTGCACCGACTTGTCGACGCCTCTTTGCACGGTCGGCCTGTCCGTGCGACGAGAGCGAAGGCGAGGTCACTGCACTACGGTTGTCTCTAGGAACACGCCGACCAACAGTTACTCGAACGGCCGCACCGAGTGTGGCTCAGCCCCTAGCCAAGAACGGAGCGTGAAGTGACAGGTCGACTCGGTATCGACAATGTCCTTCCGGACACGACTACCGGAAAGTACCCCGCGAAAGCGGTGGTAGGCGAAGCATTTCCGGTGTCGGCGGACGTATGGAGAGAAGGCCACGACGCGGTGGCGGCAACGCTTGCCGTGCGCGGGCCGGGGATACGCACTCCCCTGCGCATCACGATGACGCCCGGCCGGGAGCCCGACACGTTCGATGCGGTGTTCACACCCACGACACCCGGTTACTGGATCTGTCGCATCGAGGCGTGGAGCGATCCCGTCGCCACATGGCGGCACGCGGTGGAAGCGAAACTGGGCGTCGGCCAGAGCGCCGCGGATCTCGCGAACGATCTCGAGGTCGGCGCTCAGATCTTCGAGCGTGCCGCGAAAGGTGTTCCGCGCGGGGACAGGTCCCTGCTGCAGGATGTGTCCGCGGCGTTGCGCGATACCGACCGTCAGTTGCCGGCACGCGTCGCTCCCGCGTTCGCGCCCGGTGTCGTCGAATTACTGCACGAGTATCCCCTTCGTGAACTGATCACGCGCTCGAACGCCATCAACATCTGGGTCGATCGTGCCCGCGCACTCAACGGCTCGTGGTACGAGTTCTTCCCCCGCTCGACCGGCGGATGGAACGAGGACGGCAGTCCGCGTCACGGCACGTTCGCGACCTCGATCGAGCAGTTGCCCCGCATCGCGCGAATGGGCTTCGACATCGTCTACCTGCCGCCGATCCACCCGATCGGCACCGTCAACCGCAAGGGTCCGAACAACACTCTGACCCCGGGCCCGGAGGATGTCGGCTCACCGTGGGCCATCGGGTCGAAGGACGGTGGGCACGACGCCATCCACCCGGAGTTGGGTACCGAAGCCGACTTCCGCGCGTTCGTCGACGCAGCACGGGCGCTGGATCTCGAGGTCGCATTGGACTTGGCGTTGCAGGCGGCTCCCGATCATCCCTGGGCTGCGAAGCATCCCGAGTGGTTCACCGTTCTGCCCGACGGCACCATCGCCTACGCGGAGAACCCACCGAAGAAGTACCAGGACATCTACCCCGTCAACTTCGACAACGACCGCCGAGGGATCTACAACGAGGTTCTTCGCGTCGTCAGGCACTGGATCTCGTTGGGAGTCAAGGTCTTTCGAGTCGACAATCCACACACGAAGCCACCGGACTTCTGGGAGTGGCTGATCGCCGAGGTCAAGAAGAGCGATCCCGACGTTCTCTTCCTGGCCGAGGCGTTCACGAGACCGGCTCGTATGTACGGCTTGGCGATGCGCGGATTCACCCAGTCCTACACGTATTTCACGTGGCGGACCGCGAAGTGGGAACTGACCGAGTTTGCGCAGGAGCATGCACGACGCGCCGACGACGCCCGGCCCAACCTGTTCGTCAACACCCCGGACATCCTGCACGAGAGTCTGCAGCACGGCGGTCCCGGCATGTTCGCCCTGCGGGCCGCACTCGCTGCGACACTGTCGCCGACGTGGGGTGTGTACTCCGGATACGAACTGTTCGAGCATCAGGCGGTGCGCCCCGGCAGCGAGGAGTACCTCGACTCCGAAAAGTACCAACTGCGTCCGCGTGACTTCGAAGGAGCGTTGGCCCGAGGCGAATCGCTCGAGCCGTGGCTCACCTCGCTGAACGCCATCCGACGGGCGCATCCAGCGCTACAACAGTTGCGCAACATCCACTTTCACGCCGTCGACAACGACGCCCTCATCGCCTACTCCAAGTTCGATCCGGGCACGGGCGATTCGGTTCTCGTCGTCGTCAACCTGAATCCGTTCGGCCCGGAAGAGGGAACGATCTGGCTCGACATGCCGCAGCTCGGACACGACTGGCACGACACGATGACCGTCACCGACGAGGTCAGCGGCCAGCAGTTCAACTGGGGGCAAACGAATTTCGTCAGGTTGGAGCCATGGAAGGCGGTGGCGCACATATTGACGCTTCCGCCCATCCCCTACCCGGCGCGACTCGAGCTGGCATACCGCGGCAACCGGAAGTGAGTGGGGAGCCTACATGACCGACAATCCGACGAATCCAGACATCGCACCTCCCGACACAGGCGATCTCGAGCTGATCGCCCAAGGGCGGCACTACGATCCGCATTCGATTCTCGGTGCGCACGCGGTTCCGGGCGGCACCGCCATTCGCGCGCTCAAACCGAACGCCGAATCCGTCGTCGCGCGCATCGGTGGCGTCGACCACCCGCTGACGCACGTCGCCCACGGAGTCTTCAGCGTCCTCGTGCCGTTCGAGAACTTGATGGACTATCGGCTCGTCGTCACGTGGCCTGGCGGTCACGTGACGGAATCGGCGGACGGCTACCGCTTCCTCCCCACCCTGGGTGAGCTGGATCTGCACCTGTTCGGCGAAGGCCGTCACGAACGCCTGTGGGACATCCTCGGCGCGCACCAGCAGAACTACACGACGCCCGACGGCGACGTCAGCGGCACGTCGTTCGCGGTGTGGGCGCCTGCCGCCTCGGGCGTCACCGTGATCGGTGACTTCGACGGCTGGACCGGACAGAGCTTCCCGATGCGCGCGCTCGGTTCGACCGGCGTGTGGGAGCTGTTCGTTCCCGACATCGGCCCCGGCACGATCTACAAGTACCGCGTGCACGGCTCGGACGGCGTCGTCCGTGACAAGGCCGATCCGATGGCATTCGCCACGGAGATTCCGCCTGCAACCGCCTCGGTCGTGACGAGTTCGACGTTCGAATGGTCCGACGACGAGTGGCTGGACACCCGCGCCGGAATCGAACCCACGCAGGCCCCGATGTCGGTGTACGAGGTGCATCTCGGGTCGTGGCGTGCCGGACTCGGCTACCGCGAGATGGCCGAGCAGTTGGCCGACTACGTGCTCGAGACCGGCTTCACCCACGTCGAACTACTCCCCGTTGCCGAGCATCCGTTCGGTGGGTCGTGGGGTTATCAGGTGACGTCGTACTATGCGCCGACGTCGCGCTTCGGCAGTCCCGACGACTTTCGTTACTTCGTCGACCATCTGCACGACAAGGGCATCGGCGTCATCGTCGACTGGGTGCCCGCGCATTTCCCCAAGGACGAGTGGGCGCTCGCGCGGTTCGACGGCGGGCCGCTCTACGAACACGGCGATCCTCGACGCGGTGAGCAACTCGACTGGGGCACACTGGTTTTCGACTTCGGCCGCCGGGAGGTACGCAATTTCCTCGTCGCCAACGCGCTCTTCTGGCTCGACGAGTTCCACATCGACGGTCTGCGCGTCGACGCGGTGGCCTCGATGCTCT
Source organism: Rhodococcus sp. Eu-32 (assembly GCF_003336925.1). Lineage (NCBI taxonomy): Bacteria > Bacillati > Actinomycetota > Actinomycetes > Mycobacteriales > Nocardiaceae > Rhodococcus > Rhodococcus sp. Eu-32. Next base: position 158,327 of record NZ_QGNK01000014.1, read on the forward strand.
ACCTGGACTACTCACGCCCGGAAGGCGGCTGGACTCCCAACATCTACGGTGGCCGCGAAAACCTCGAGGCCGTGTCGTTCCTGCAGGAGATGAACGCGACGGTCCACAAAAAGTTCCAGGGCGTCGTCACCGTCGCCGAGGAGTCGACGGCGTGGCCCGGCGTCACGCGTCCGACCAACGTCGGCGGACTCGGATTCAACATGAAATGGAACATGGGGTGGATGCACGACACCCTGGGATTCCTCGGACGCGATCCGATTCACCGAAGCTTCCACCACCACGAGATCACGTTCTCGCTGGTGTACGCGTGGAGTGAGAACTACGTCCTGCCGATCAGTCACGACGAGGTCGTCCACGGCAAAGGCACGTTGTGGACCCGTATGCCGGGCGACGACCACGCCAAGGCGGCAGGCATGCGCGGCATGCTCGCCTACATGTGGGCGCACCCAGGCAAGCAGTTGTTGTTCATGGGCCAGGAGTTCGGGCAGACCAGGGAGTGGTCGGAGGAGCGCAGTCTCGACTGGCACCAACTCGACGAGGGTCCACTGCACCGCGGCGTGCTGACGTTGGTCAGTGACCTCAATGCCGTCTACCGCGAGCATCCGTCACTGTGGACGCTCGACACGTCGCCGAGCGGCTACTCGTGGATCGATGCCAACGACACGGAGAACAACGTTCTCAGCTTCCTGAGGTACGGAACGGATGGTTCCGTCGTCGCGTGTATCTTCAACTTCTCGGGTGTCACACACGACAACTATCGTGTCGGTCTACCCGAGCCCGGTCGTTGGATCGAGATCTTGAACACCGATGCAACCTCGTACGGCGGTTCGGGTGTGGGCAATCTCGGAGAGGTAACGGCTACATCGCACTCGTGGCATGGCCGACCGTCGTCTGCACAGGTCGCGCTTCCCGCCAACGGCGCGATCTGGATCAAACTGGAGCGTTAGATGAGTGGCGGTCGCACCCGACACACACTGTGGGCGACCGCCCTCGTAGCTCTTGCACTCGTCACCGGGTGCAGCCAATCCGTCGACGGCCGAGCGGTCTCCATCTACGAGAACCCGTTCACCGTCGCCGGTCTGCCGGTCACCGACGGCCCCAGCGGTCCGCGTCCCGGCGTACCCGACTCGACGCTCGAGGTCCGAGGCTCGGAGGGCACCGACTCCGATCTCATCGCCACCAACGCCATCGACGACATCCAGCGCTACTGGACCGACACCTATCCCGAGTTGTTCCAGGGCCAGAAGTTCACTCCGGTGTCCCAGCTGATTTCGTGGGACGCGAGTGAGGACGAGGGCAGCGGCCTTCGGTTCTGTGGAACGCGAACCGGCGGTGTGCCCAATGCGGCGTATTGCTCACGCGACCGCACCATCGGGTGGGATCGCACTATCCTGCTTCCTGCGTTGATCGACGCGTTCGGCCCGATGTCGGTCGTCATGGTCATCGCGCACGAGTACGGCCACGCCATTCAGTACCAGTCGGCTCTCGTCGGGGACGACACTCCGACCATCGTCGCCGAGCAGCAAGCTGACTGTTTCGCCGGCGCGTTCATCCGGCACGTCGCCGAGAACGAAGCTCCGCACTTCACGATCAATACGTCCGACGGCCTGAACGGAGTCCTCGCAGCGACAGTGGCCGTGCGCGACGTCGACCCCAACGATCCGGATTCCGTGCACGGATCGGCATTCGAGCGTGTGACCGCGGTTCAGATCGGATTCACCGACGGTGCCGCGGCGTGCACCGCGATCGACGAGGCCGAGATCGACGCGCGGCGAGCCGACCTGCCGCAGAAGCTTAGCAACACCGACGACGACGGCGAACTGCCGGTCACGACCGAGACGCTGCAAGCGTTCGTGCGGTCGTTCGAGAAGCTGCTCGCGTTGCAGAACCCACCGACGGTCGACTACGACGGCACCGACACCGGCTGTCCGGAGGGCACGACGACCGAGCCGGTGTCGTACTGCGCGTCGACCAACATGATCGGCGTCGACGTCGATGCGCTGGCCGAAGTCGGTACCGCCGAGCGGCCGCGGCGGGGCGACGTCATTCCACTCAACGTGTCGGGCGACTACAGCGCGTACGTACTCTTCGCATCGCGCTACACCCTCGCGGTGCAGAAAGAGGCCGGACAACCTCTGGACAACCCGCAGACGGCACTGCGTTCCGCGTGCTTGTCCGGCGTCATCACCGCGGGTCTCAGCGCCGAGAACATCGACGCGGCGACGGATCTCGAAGTGTGGCTTTCCCCGGGCGACCTCGACGAGGCAGTGTCGGGCCTGCTGAGCGACGGCCTGACCGCCAGTGACATCGACGGAGTCACGCTGCCGAGCGGCTTCTCCCGAGTCGACGCGTTTCGCTCGGGAGTCCTCGGCGGACGCGAGGCGTGCAACGTCCGCTACCGCTGAGCGTCAGTACAGCGCGGCGGCCAACTTACGACGCGCCGAGACCACGACGGCATCACCGGAATCGAACAGTTCGAACAGCTCCAGCAGGCGTGTCCGCAACTGCGTGCGATCGTCGCCTGCGGTCCGCTTGATGCCGGCGATCAACCGGTCGAACGCCGCCTCGGCGTTCTGCTCGGACAGCTCGACGTCCGCGGCCTCGATCTGCGCAGCCACGTCCGACGGGTCGGCGTCGGCCTTGGTGACCGCATCGGCGTCGAGGTTCTGCACCCGAGCCAGAAATTTCACCTGACGCAGTGCAGCTTTCGCGTCGGTATTCGACGGCTCGGCATCGACGATCGCCTGATACGCGGCGATCGCCTTGTCGAAATCACCCTCGTCGAGCGCTTCCTCGGCTGCGACGAAGCGGGGATCCTCGGGCTCGGGTTCGTCCTCCTCGGACGTCGCTCCGGGAGGTCCGCTGAGCTTGCCTTCCGTGGCCTGCAGAATCGCGTCGAGCCACCGGCGCAGTTGTTCCTCCGGCTGTGAACCCTGGAAGTCGGCGAGCGGCTGCCCACCTGCCACGGCGACGACCGTCGGGATGGCCTGGACGCCGAACGCCTGCGCGACCTGTGGGGTGCTGTCGACGTCGACGCGGGCATGCACCCACGTGCCGTTCGCTTCGACGGCCAATTGCCCGAGCTGACGCGTCAGCGCCACCGACTGCGGTGAGCGAGAAGAACCCAGGTCGACGACGACCGGAACCTGCATGGAACGTTGCAGAACTTCTGCCTCGAACGTCGCGGCGGTCACGTCGACGATGGGAGCCAGTCCGCTCCCACCATCGGTGTTGTCGGCCGCGGGCGGCGGTGCGGGACGATCCTTCAGTCCCGAGAGATCGACGGCGCCGGCGATGGAGGCCGGTACGGCTGCAGGCGGACGGGCTGACGAGCGGGAACCGGGTCGAGTCACGTCCTACAGTTTGTCACTAACCCGGTTCGGTCACTACCGGCGAGGTCGGCTATACGACTCCCGCACCCTTCGAGATCGCGGGCTGCGACGTGATCGATTCGGCCAGGCGGCCCGTCCGTGCGGCCCACACTTCGAAGACGACGGTCCCGAAGGGCGGGATGCTCGCAACCAGCGCGAGCAGCGTCGTCACGACGTTCCACTTCAGCTTGACGGCGGTGACGATCGCGATGAGAACATAGATCACGAAAACCGCACCGTGGATCGGTCCGAAGATCTTCACGCCGATCTCGTTGCCGTCGGCGGGGATGTACTTGAACGCCATTCCGATCAGCAGTCCCAGCCAGGTGAAGGCCTCGAGAACCGCGACGAATCGAAAACGCTTGGCCGTCGTGCTCAGGTCGAAGAAGTTCAGCATGGCGACTATTGTGCCCGAGATCTACGACGCGGCGTAGTGGCTCTGGTCTCACTGCCAGGGCCGCTGCGCGACGAGATGCAGCTGACGCTAACGTCGTCGTATGACCTCCACCACGCCTGCTCCTGCCGGACCTTCCCTGCGGTCCGACCTCGTCACTGCCATCGATCACGTCGGCATCGCGGTGCCGGACCTCGACGCCGCAATCGCCTGGTACACCGAGCACCTGGGAATGGTGTCGACGCACGAGGAAGTCAACGAGGAACAAGGTGTTCGCGAGGCGATGCTGTCGCTGCCCGGCGCGTCGTCCGACGCCGCTGCCCTTCAGTTGCTGGCACCTCTGAACGAGTCGTCGACGATCGCGAAGTTCATCGACCGCAACGGACCCGGTCTGCAGCAGCTCGCCTACCGGGTCACCGACATCGACGAGATCTCGTCCGAACTTCGCGGCCGCGGCGTCCGACTGCTGTACGACGCTCCCCGACGCGGCACTGCCGACTCGCGTATCAACTTCATCCACCCGAAAGACGCAGGTGGTGTGCTCGTCGAACTCGTGGAGCCGGCAGCGAACTCGATTCACTGACTTGTCATATGGCTCTCCTACCTACGCACCGGTAAATTGACCGCCATGGCCAACGAGCAAGAGCGCACCGGGGTGCAACTTCCCTTTTCCGTAGTCCGAAAAGGATTCGACCGTGACGAGGTCACGAACTATTTCGAGCGGTTCGACGCCGAGCTTCGGCTGACCACCGCCGATCGTGACGCCGCCGCAGCCCAGGCTCGCGATCTGGCAAAGCAACTCGACGACGCGCGGGACGAAATCGACGAGCTCCGTAAGGACATCGACCGCTTGTCGGTTCCGCCGACCACCGCGGAGGGCATGAGCGACCGCATCTCTCGCATGCTGCGCCTGGCTTCCGACGAGGCATCCGAGGTCCGAGCGAAGGCTCACGCCGAGGCCGAGGAAATGGTGTCGGTCGCCGAGCAGGAGAGCGCGCGACTGCGCGGCCGTCACGAGGCTCTCGTCGTCGAGCTCGAAGATCGTCGCTCCGCACTCGAGACCGAGCACGAGCAGACGATGGCACAGGCCCGCACCGAGGCAGCACGCATCGTCGAGGCAGCGCAGGCCGAGCGGGACAAGTTGGCGGCCGAATCCGAGGCCAAGCGGTCGAAGGTCCAGGAAGACTTCGAGATCACGATGGCCGAGCGTCGCACCAAGATCCTCGCCGCACTCGAGGACCTGGAGTCGTCGAGCAAGGCCGACGCGGCTCACCGCATCGAAGAGGCGACGACCGAAGCGGCCCGACGCCTGCAGGCCGCGACCGAGCAGTCCGAACGTCGAATCGCCCACTCGAAGGAGCTGGCCGAGGAACTACGCGTGCTGCGTAGTCGTGTCCTCGCGCAGCTCTTGGGAATTCGTGGTCAGCTCGACTCCGTGCCCGCGATGCTTGCCTCGGTCAACCGCGAAAGCGAATTGCTCGATGCACCCGAGTCGAACGGCGCACCGAGCAAGGACGACTCGTCGACCGACGACACCGTCGTGCTCGACAAGGAGAAGGCCGACGCGTCGTCGTAGGGTGTGGCTCGGCGCTGGTCTACGACCAGCGCCGCGTCAGTCCGCGGGTCGCTCGACCTGACCAGCAACCCGTATGCCAATGCCGACGGTTCTCCGGTCCACCCAGATCCGCGGTCGGCCACGCGACTATGTGGGAGACGCCGGGACGGACCTCGTGATCACAGCCCGGGCAGCGATAGGTCTTCGTCGCGCGATTGCCCGGCACGGTCCTGGTCGTGAACTCTTCGTCGGACCAGCCTGCAGGCCCGCTCTCGACGCGGGCGCCGCCCATCAGCGAATCGGGTCGCGAATCACGCGAACCGGAGTTCTTCCGGCTCGATTTACGGTCGTGATTGCGTCGGGGCACGTAGTCGAGTGTAGGAGAGAAGATCAGAACAGACGGAACTCGGTGCTGTCGGTTCCGCGCAGGGCTTCGTAGTCCAACGTGAGGCATCGGATGCCTCGATCGGTAGCGAGCGTCTTCGCCTGTGGCTTGATGACCTGGGCCGCGAACACACCGCTGACCGGCGCCAGAACCGGATCTCGATTGAGCAGTTCCAAGTAGCGCGTCAGCTGCTCGACGCCGTCGATCTCCCCGCGACGCTTGATCTCCACCGCCACCGTGCCACCGTCTGCGTTGCGGCACAACAGATCTACGGGGCCGATCGCCGTCATGTATTCACGACGGACGAGGGTGTACCCCTCCCCGAGCGTCTCGACATGTTCGGCCAACAATTCCTGAAGGTGCGCTTCCACGCCGTCCTTCACCAGGCCTGGGTCGACGCCGAGCTCGTGGCTCGAGTCCAGTTCGACGTCGTCGATCGTGATGCGGAGTTCTTCGCCCGCCTTGTTCGTCACGACCCAGTTGACGGTGCCGTCGTCGGTCGTCTCGGTCAACCAGCACGGCGGGCTCATCCAGTTCAACGGCTTGTATGCGCGGTCGTCGGCGTGAACGCTGACCGACCCGTCGGACTTGACGAGGAGCAACCGGCGGGCCGACGGAAGATGAGCGGTCAGACGGCCGACATAGTCCACTTGGCAACGAGCAATTACGAGACGCACTCGCCCACCCTAAGCCAGACCGACCAGTAGTCTGTGACAACCATGCCGCAACTGAGTCGATCCGTAGCGCCTCTAGGATCACGCCTTCTCGGCGACACATCCGAGTCCCCGCGTCGTCGACGCGTGCGCGTTCAGATACTGCTGACGATATTTCTGCTCGCCGCGAACCTCATCGGTGCTCTGATCGTCGGAGTGCTCGTGTCCGTCGTCGTTCCCGGGCCGGATGTGCTTCGGCTGGACCGCTATTGGTGGGTCAACTTCATCGTCATCCCCGTCTATGTCGCGTGCGCGTTCGCCGTCGGGGTTCTGTGGGGCACGACGCGCGCATTGCGCGCACTTCGATGGGCTATCGAGGACCGCACACCCACGCGGCAGGAGCAGGTCACGACCCTGTCCATGCCATGGCAGCTGACCAAGATGCAGATCGTCCTGTGGACGTGCGGTCTTGCCCTCATCACCACCATCGACGGCATAATCGACCCGCAGTCCATCCCCAAAGTGGCGTTCACGATCGGCGCAGGCGGAACCGTCGTTTGTGCCTTCAGCTATCTGCTCAGCGAATTCGCTCTTCGGCCGGCAGCTGCGCGTGCCCTGGAAGCCGGCGATCCCCGACGCATCCGCATCGCCGGGGTGATGGGGCGATCGATCCTGTCGTGGATTCTCGGAACCGGAGTACCTGTCTCCGGGCTCATGATCATCGCGATCTTCAGCTTCATCCGCCCGTACGCGTCCGACGGAACACAGTTGGCAATCGCGATCCTGTCGCTCGGCGGTATCACGTTGGTCTTCGGGCTCCTGTTGACCCTGCTGGGCGGTTTCGCGACGACGGCACCCATCAACAACGTGCGATCCGGCATGGCCGAGGTCGAACGGGGCAACCTCGACGTCCAACTCGCCGTGTACGACGGCACGGAGCTCGGTGAACTGCAGAGTGGCTTCAATCGCATGGCCGAAGGAGTCCGGGACCGCGAGAAGATTCGCGACCTGTTCGGACGCCACGTCGGCCAAGAAGTCGCCGAGGCCGCACTGACCAAGAATCCCGAGCTGGGCGGCGAGGAACGCGAGATAGCGGTGTTCTTCATCGACCTCGTGGGGTCGACGGAACTCGCGGCATCACGTCCACCGACCGAGGTCGTCGAACTGCTGAACAGGTTCTTCGACGTCGTCGTCGACGTGGTCGACGAGCACGGCGGCTTCATCAACAAGTTCGAAGGCGACGCCGCCCTGGCCATCTTCGGTGCACCCGGCGACCTCGAGGACCACTGCGGATCCGCATTGGCAGCAGCCCGCACGATCAGCACTCGGTTGCTCGACGAGGTCCCGGAGTGCAGCGCGGCCGTCGGTGTCGCGTCGGGTCGCGCAGTGGCCGGCAACGTCGGCGCGAAATCTCGGTTCGAATACACGGTCATCGGTGATCCGGTCAACGAGGCCGCACGGCTTTCCGAACTCGCCAAGAACTCCCCCGGCGCGATCCTCGCCTCGAAGAACACCGTCGACCACGCATCAACCTCCGAGGCCGCGCGGTGGAAGTTCGGCGACAGCGTCACCCTCCGCGGCCGTTCGGCGGAGACCGTTCTGGCCTGTCCGACGTCCTGACCGCGAACTCACGCGTCTCCGCAGCCCGACGTCACAACCGCGTGAATGCGTCCAGACCACGGCCGAATGCAGCAAGGCGCTCCGGAAGTCCGTTGTGTCCGCCGTTGACGAGCTCGGACACCCGCACGATCCCCGAGATGTCGGCTGCATTGTTGAGGTTGCGCGAAGACCAGTACCAGACCGCGGTGGTGAAGGCGTACTCCGGCGCTGCCGCAAGGTCGGGGTTCGCAACGAAGTCGACGCCGGTCGCTTGGCTCATCAGTTCGTAGTTGTGTCGGCCGGTCACCTGGATGGCGCCGCGGCCTTTGTAGCGCTCTCCGTCACCAGGCTGGGTGTTGCCGAGGTCGGAACGTCCTTCGTAGGCGCGACCCGACGCATACTCCTCGAACGTGCGGAACCCGTCGGACTCGACGAGCAATTGAGCGACGAACGCAGCTTTACGAATGGGGTTGTCGATTCCGCCGTTGACCATTGCCGCATTGAGCGGGGCGACATAGGTGGCCAACTTGTCCGCCGGAGCCTGTGGGGCGATCGCATCGAGCTGCGCCGCGGTGATGAACGTCGGGGGCGGCGGCGGGACGACCGCCACCTCCGGCACGACTGCGGCCTGAATCTGGGCGGTGCTGCCGTCGGCGGCTACGGCCTGGGCATCGACGTCCGCTGCTTGCGACTGATCGGCTCCCTGTGGTTGCTGTGCTGGCTCGTCGGAATTCGATGTCTGAGGCTCGTCGAGCCGCACCGTCCCCACCGGAAAGCCCTTTGCAACCTCTTCTGTGATCGCCGACGTCGTGACTCTGGGGACCGCGGTAGTGTCGCCGGCTTGCGCGACGCCGACGACGCTCGTGGCGAGAACCGTCGTCGTCGCAGCGGCAATACCGATTCGACGTACGTGCGACGACGCGAGCGCACCGGTCGCTGCTGCGGCCGAACGAATTCGTTGTGCATATGTAGAGGTGAGTGCGGTGGTCGTCGTGGCGGCGAAACCGACTCGACGTGCATATGTGGAAACGTGCAAGGTCCTGCTCCAAAACTTCGGCCGAGGTCTTCGGCCCGTACGTGACTGAGATGCGGGTGCTGTCGGGTAAAACCCGCGGTGGTCACCAACGCGTCGCAAAAAGGTCACATCCAGGTAACGGCGGATCTCGACATGTTTCAAGCAATAGTGATCAGCCCCACGTTGACTTAAAGAAAACAACATGGGTGTAAGTCACGACCGAGACCAGTTCCCCGACGCCGCAACGCCGCCTGCCGGAACAAGGACGCCTCGCAGGACCGAGTTGATCAGGACGGAGAACCCGAACCCGTAAGCAGGTCACGATTCTGTTGTGCCGCACCGGGATTGCGCCACACTGCTGGTGTCGCGATGTGCGCACACAGCCCCGGTCGCACGGCCCTCAGGTACTCAAGGACAGACCACCCGCACCGGAGACACAGGGTCCGAAGACGGTCGTCTGTCGCCTAAAATCAGTGCGGATTCACCTCGACGAGATGGCACAGATCACGTTTGGATCACGAGGCTTCGTGACGTGATGGTTCGACGTTATGGAGCTTTTTCGGCGTCGAAAGTCAGCGGATTTCGGCATCGATGGCCCGCAGGAGCCTCTGGACAGGTTGAATGGTTCATTCATGCCGATGCCGGATGCTGAAAGTTCGCTCTCTCGGAACCGGCGGCCTTCAGTGTTGCCGAATGTAGTCGATTGACGTGTGTACGACGACCGGGCCGACTTGAAACCGACGCGGCAAACCCGCAGCAAGCAACTTGAAGCCGTTGGCACAGCAGATCTTGCGCGCGTAGAGGTGAACACGATCGCTCCCGTAGTCGCTACGAGACCTGACGGTCGAATGACCAGAGATATAGGAACACGGTCGACGAGGTTGTTGCCAAAAAGGCGCTCGGAGGAGGTGCGTAGCGGGGTTTGCTCGTCGATTGCTCTGCAGCGCAGCCGAAGTCGCGTATCGATGGTCCGTGGCAGCGGCTAGACGGGGTGGATGGTTCATTCATGCGGACGCCCTGCCGCCGCCGCGGCCGGTGAGGGCATGGATGGTCCGTGGCAGCGGGTAGACGGGGTGGATGGTTCATTCATGCCGTTCGCCGGCCGGGGTG